>JAFQDN010000025.1 GCA_017415995.1 Akkermansia sp.
AAGTCCGTAAATTGAAAACTGCCTCGCCCGGCCTTGCCTCGCCTTGCTCATTCGAGCCGCTTGGCCTTTCGGGCTTCACCGTG
Organism: Akkermansia sp.; assembly: GCA_017415995.1. Lineage (GTDB taxonomy): Bacteria > Verrucomicrobiota > Verrucomicrobiia > Verrucomicrobiales > Akkermansiaceae > Akkermansia. The sequence goes on from JAFQDN010000025.1 coordinate 84, forward strand.
TCGGTGTGACGGCAATTTTACACGAAACGACATCGAACGTCAAGCCAATTTTTCAAGAATTTTTCAGAAATTTTGCACATTTTTCATAACGCATTGAAAATACAACGGAAAAATTTTGCATTTTTCTACACAAAAATTCAATTTTCCGAAAATCAGCAAAACAAAGTGCAGGAAAAGTGAAGAAAAAGCCGGCAAAAAGCGGGGCAAAACTACGCAAAACGCAATTTTGCCCGAAAAAGAGGAACAAGAGCCCCGAAAAGGCGTTATTGCGCGCCGGAAAGTTTGAGTTCAAAAGAAAACGGGAAAGAGCGAGGCGGGGCAGACTTACGGGAATCCACCGAGACTTTCAGCTGCGAGATGGGGTCATCGAACGCAACGATGTAGGATACAGATTTACGGGGCACTACATCGTCCTTAGTGACAGCGTATGCAAATCCCGAAGAAACAGTTTGTGCGAGGCAGGATTGGCCTTTGTCTCCCGTAATCACAACATCGTCGATGCGCAGAGATTCGGGCACATCCTCGAAAACGATTTGAAAGACCTGCACCTCCCCTGTCGCGCGAGAGAGTTCACAGATGTGCTCCATTATTTCCTCACGATCACCGAGAGAAACCGGTACCACCTTGCCCTCTAAACCACCCACACTAAAGGAAGCACCGTCCTTACAAGGCACCAAAACGGATATTAAGCGGGAGGCGGTATCGCCTGACTCCAACTTCAACACGCCCGAGACCTTAACCGAGGGAGTTGACGGCACCGCAAACGTGATGTCAGCCTCCACGGAATCCGCATCCGTATCCACCTCCGCCGAGGCGACATTCAGCAATTCACCCTTAGCATCTTTCACGCACAGGTTATTCAGGCAGGCATTCGCTATGGTATGCGTATCGGAAAACAAATGAGCCTCCAACTGCAAAATACAGGTACCGTTATCTCGCCAATAAAAAGACGCGGGGTAGATGGTGACAGGGTGCTCTGCCCGAACAAGTCGCACGGGGGCTTTCTCTATAGGAGCGGCGACTGTGGTTTGCACCTCCGGCTGATAGGGTAAAAGCTTTACGCCGCACATTGTTAAGCGATAACGGAACGGCACTTCTTTTTTCTCACCGGACGGGAGGTATTGCACCACCATTTCCCCACCTGAGGGGAGTCCTCCCTCCCAAGAATATTCAGCGTCCGTAGGGTCCTCATAACAAACCCAATCCCCCTTTGAATCGGTATACCCGATACTCACCAGCCGGCTGACACCTGCACCGGGGAAGAATCGGATAACTTGCTCACCGACATCGTTGGGGTAGATTTTCCAAGAAACAGATCCATGTTTGAGAGAAAGCGCACCATTTTCGGTCCCGGAGAAAACGACGTTTTCTTCCACCGGGGCGGATTCCGATTCAACCACGGCCACACCCTGCACATCCACCCAATCTCCTTGGGCATACAGGTTCTCCGGGGCAGTTACGGAAATGTGATAATAACCGTCGCAATACGATGCAGTTGCCTGTAAATTGCGCCCTGTGGCATCATACATACAACAATTCTTGATCTCCTTCAGCTTGTAATGACTCTCAGTGAAGCACATACTCCACACCACCGGGTCGTGGCGGCTGAAGCGAAGCATGGCAGCATCCTCAAATTGCACACCGGCCACAGGAAAATGCACCATAAAAGATTTGCGGTAAAACAAGTCGTCCGGGGTCGGCTCCTGCGCAAATAAAGGGGGTGCCATCCATGCGCCTAATGAAACAACGTAACAAACAAGGGGCAATGTTAACAGCGTCCTCATGACACAAAACGAGTTAAAAAATCACGGATGTTGTTGCCGGGCTCCGCCGACACTGACCTTGTACGAGAAAGGGATACGGCGTACGCCGGAGGCTTTTTGTGTTTTGAAAGAGAGCTTAAAGCGCTGTGGTTTGCCATCAAAAACGGCGTAAATTTTCATATTGGTTATACCATTCTTCCCCGGATGATAAGACGCTGCATACCGACAGGGGGCTTGGCCGTCTTCCGTCGTCAGCATCACATCTTCCGATTGAGCCCCGGGCGGCAGCAAGTCAAAGGTAATCGTAACCTGGTAAGGCTCATGTTTCAGCGGTTGATTTTCAAGAGTTCTTTTCATCCAGGATTCAAGCGGAGCTGTACCTACGGTAGCGCTGTACCCGCACATATTAACCCGAGTACCCACCGAATTCTCCACCACGGTAGACTCAAAAAGCTCTGAAGCTACGCCCAGGTGCAGCTCGTACACGCCGGACACCGTCACCGAATCCGTAGACGGGGAGCCAAAACGAATGGAGGCTCGGGCTCGTTCGAGAGCAACATCCTGAAGGTCGACCTCCGCCGCCAAATCGCGCCCGGAGGCATCCTGTACATGCAGCTCAGTGACCGCCGCCTGCGCAATGCGCTGCGTATCACTATACAAATCCGCAACAACTCCCACGTGATAAACAGCATCATGATACCCTATCTCCAAACCGGTAACAGATATCATAACGGGGTGCTCCTCTTTATTGATTCTCAGATACTGAGTTTCCGACTTCGGAACAGGAGCTCCCTGCAACGCAGGGTTGTAGGGCAAAGATTGTGCACCGTTCAGGGCTAAACGGTAGCGGAACGGCACCTCTCGCGATTCATCAGGCACCCAATAGGTAACGCTTAAACTGCGCAGCTCAGCAAGATTCACGTAGGGTATATACCTGCTCATAGGCTTCTCTGCATCGATACCCCCGGAATCTGCCCCCGTATCACCGACTGCTGTTTCATCAGGATTTTCCGTGATGATACTTCTCGCATCGCTCAAATCGTAATCTTCCCAATCACCATCGGCTGTTTCATACTCCACGCTCCTGATTTCTCCCGTCTCCCGGCCCGGGGTCAGCATCCACATCTCCGAACCGCCGATTTGAACACGCCGGGCGTCAATGCAACGATTGCCGGATTTCCACACACCCTCGCCGGAGGCCTGCAAATCCACCACACACACTTCCGTTTTTCCGCTCTTTGGCTGCACCTCAGCAATGCCTTGCACCTCCACCCACTCACCATGCGGGTATACTTCTTTACCCGCCTTTACCCGAAAAAAGCGGCCTCCACTATATAAAAAGCGCGCTTGCAAATCCCGTTCTTCGGCATCAATCAAGCGGCAATTTTTTACACTCCTCAACTCCAAGTCGTCTGCATTCAGGAAAAAATCAACCATCAGAGGCATGGGAATAAAACTTTTGCGATGATTATCCGACAGCTGCAAAGCCTGCCTCGGGAACTCAATTTCCATATGCGTCACGGCAAATTGCGGGGCTTCCCCCTCCGCCGCCACGGCAGCCCCCATGCTCATCAACATGGCAAGGTAAGTAGTTTTTACACAATTCATCATGTTGTCTTATAACATATTCCCCACCCCGGTACAAGCGTATTTTTCGAGAAAACAAGCAGAGCGGGAAACATTTTCGACGCTCGGTTTAAGTTTTCAGTTGATTTCAAACGGCCCGATAAATCGGAGTTTATAGGGAAAATTGCGATTTATCTCTCAGCGTAAATAGCGCATCAATCATACACATTGACAGGGCCTTTTCTTTATGCAGAGTATGAACAGCATGTGGCAAAATAGCCACATTGAATGTGAGCATAAAATCACAGAGCAAAACTTGTCCCCCGCCGTGGCGGGTGTTAGATTAAAAGCACTTAACAACGCAACACACACATGAAACACATCGACATTGTTTTTCGCTATCTATGTATGGCCTGCGCAGCCGTAGCCGGATGTCTTCTGTTGGGGATACTGGTGCAGCTCATACAAAACTCCGCGGGTGCATGGAGCGAGTTTGGTATAGAGTTTATTTGGAGCGAAGAGTGGGATGCCTATGAAAACAAGTTCGGGGCGCTTCCCCACATTGCAGGCACCTTACTGACCACAGCATTAGCCCTAATCTTATCGGTTCCCTTAGCCTTTGCCTCGGCATTACTACTGACAGAGAGCCCGAAATGGATAGAACGCATACTAAGCCCATGCGTAGATTTGCTGGCAGCCATTCCCTCCGTTATCTACGGCATGTGGGGCTTATTTGTACTGGTGCCCATTATGCAGGACGATGTGCAGCCGTTTTTAGCAGAGGAGCTTGGGCTCATCCACCTACCCGGAGGTGAATGGCTGCTGGGTGATGATGGTGTAGGATGCGGATTCGGATTCTTAACAGCCGGTATCATTTTAGCCGTGATGATACTGCCCTACATGAGCGCCGTCATGCGAGATGTATTGCGCATGACTCCCTCCATGTTAAAGGAATCCGCGTACGGAATAGGTTGTACGCGCCGGGAGGTCATTACAGACGTTGTCTTACGCCATGGAGCGCCCGGGATATTGGGTGGCATCTGCATCGGCATGGGGCGAGCTCTGGGGGAAACGATGGCCGTGCTATTCGTCATTGGCAACTTGCCACAAATGCCGGAAGGATTGTACTCCTTCGGCACGACGATTTCCGCAACATTAGCAAACAACTTCGGTGAGGCAGTGGATATGGAACGTAGTGCCCTGTTCGCTTTGGGGCTCATCCTTCTAGTGCTGTGTTTTATCATACAACTTATTGCCCATCAGCTATTGAGAAGAAACAAGCTCAAACTCGCCACGCAACGCTAAGCATCTGACTTACAAAACCATGAACAACTGTAGTACACTGAAACGAAGGTCTCCCATATTCCGCAAATTCAGCAATATCGTCATGAATTGCTTTTGCCTGCTATCCATCACCTTGGCACTCTTTGCGATGTACAGCATCCTCGTCACGGTATGGCAGCATGGTTCGGATGCGCTTACTTGGGAGTTTTTGACGGAGCCATCCAAACCATACGGAGAGGAGAATGCGGGCATAGCGAACGCGCTTTTAGGAACACTGTACATGAGCCTCGGCGCGGCGCTGATGGCAGTCATACCGGCCATGGCCGCCGGTATATGGTTAGCAGAGTTCGGCAAAAACAACAAGATTGCCACCATACTGAGATTCTGTGGCAACGTACTGATGGGAATTCCAAGCATCATCATCGGCTTGTTTGTCTACGTGCTCATCGTTATTCCGGCCGGTCACTTTTCCGGTTGGGCCGGTGCCATAGCGCTGTCCATCATCATGTTCCCGGTCATCATGAGAACGACAGAAGACTCCATCAACATGGTTCCCGATACCTTGAGGGAATCCGCACTGGCACTGGGCATGACCCGCATGCGTGCTACCCTGAGCATCGTTTCCCGCAGCGCAAAAAACGGCTTAATCACCGGAGTACTGCTGTCACTGGCACGAGTAAGCGGAGAGACCGCCCCGCTTTTATTCACAGCCTTATTTGCGGATGTGTATCCGAATCACTTTTTCGAGCAACCGACGGCCAGCATACCTGTTCTCATCAACGAGTACACCAACAACTCCCCCTTTGAGGCCATGCACAACATGGGATGGGGAGCGGCCTTAGTCATCGCTTTGGTCATTCTTGCTATCAACATTTTAACCCGTATCATCTTCCATGAAAACAAACATTAAAATATCCGCGCGCAACCTCAACTTCTACTACGGGAAGCACCAAGCCTTGTTTGAGAACAACTTGGATATTCCCGAAAAGAAGATAACAGCCATCATAGGGCCGAGCGGTTGTGGCAAATCCACCCACCTGCGCATCTACAACAGAATCTTTAACCTGTACGGCGACCAGCGCGCCGAAGGCGAGGTACTGTTAGACGGAGCCAACATATTGAGCCCGAGCACAGATATTCTGGAGCTCCGCCACAGAGTCGGCATGATATTCCAAAAACCCACTCCATTCCCGATGAGCATCTACGACAACGTAGCCTACCCGCTAAAACTGCATTACAAAATGAGCAAAAGCGAAACAGAAGCCCGCGTGGAGCAAGCCCTGCGCCATGCTTATTTGTGGGAAGAAGTAAAAGACAAGCTGAACAGCAGTGGCATGGCACTTTCCGGTGGCCAACAGCAACGCCTGTGCATTGCCAGAGCTTTGGCAGCTGAACCGGAAGTTTTGCTGATGGATGAGCCCACCAGTGCCATTGACCCCATCGCCACTCATCACATCGAGGAACTAACCATGGAGCTTAAACAAAAGCTTACCATCGTTATGGTAACACACAATATGCAACAAGCCTCCCGTATTTCTGACTACACCGCCTTTTTCTATAAAGGGCAAATCGTGGAAGTCGGAGAAACGGCTCGGATTTTCACTAATCCCACTCATCAACAAACCGAAGACTACATTACCGGCAGATTCGGTTAACCCCTCCCCCCCCCCATCACACAACATGAAAGCACATTTCGCCATAGAACTGGAAAACATTCTGCAACGCACACGGGTACAAGGCACCCGCATAGCAGAGGCAATAGAACGCGCACTGAGCTCCTTCCGAGAGGGTGACACCACCCGGGCAGAAGAAGTCATACAGGCGGACAAGTTCATTGATCAGGAAGAAATCCGCATAGAAGAAGAATGCCTTAAACTGCTGGCTCTATATCAGCCGGTGGCCTCAGATTTGAGAACACTCATTTCCGTTCTCAAAATCAACACCACATTGGAACGCATGGCTGATTTCGGGTGTCACATGGCAGAGCGCACCATCAACACGGCACGCTTACCGCAACCTGCAAATGATGCAGTTTTTGACTTTGTACCCATGCAAAAAACCGTACTCAGCATGATACACGATACTCTAACCGTCATCACCAGATCCGATGTGGACTTGGCATACAGCGTAATAGAGCGGGATAATACCGTTGATTCCATGCGCCGAGAGCACAGAACGCGCGTTCAAACAACCCTTCATCAATACCCGAACCATGCGGAGTATTGCCTGGAATGCCACGGCTTGGCTCGCGATTTGGAACGGACAGCTGATTTGTGCACTGATATTTGTGAGCACATCATCTACATGCGCACGGCGCGCATCATTCGCCATCAAGAGCCTCATTAAGCACATTATAAAACCTCGCGTGCCAGAAATCACGAACACAGCGCAACGCAAAGCTCGCAATCGCGGGGCGGTTGTACTCACAAAACCACCCTCACTGTGCTCTCAACAGCGAGGGTGGAGGATACTGAGGCTATGTTGAGTTTAGAGAGTAGGCTCAACCAATTTTACCACATCCTGAGGCAGGGCCACATAATTGAGTTTGGTAGCCATGCCGGAACCCTCAGTATAGCACCACATGAAGTAATTACGCAGTGTAGACTTCACATCCGCCGGACAATCCTTACGCATGAGAATGTAAGTAACCCCCGTGATAGGCCAGCTCTTTGCGCCGGGCACATTGGTAAGCTCCATATAGAAACCGGGGGCATTTTTCCAGTCTGCACATGAAGCGGCGGCGGAAAAACTCTCCTGAGACGGAGCTATAAACTTACCGTCAGCGTTCTCCAAGCAAGCACAAGCCAATTTAGCCTCTACGGCATACGTATACTCAGTGTAACCGATAGAGCCCTTAATTTTGGAGACCGTGTTGCAGACACCGGGGTTTTTCTGGCCACCGATACCCACAGGCCATTTTACGGAAGAGCCCTGCCCGACTTGAGCCTTCCAAGTCGGGGAAATCTTGGAAAGATAGTTGGTGAAGATAAAGGAGGTACCACTGGAATCAGAACGGCGTACAACGGTAATTTTCAGTTTGGGCAAGCGGAGCTTGGGGTTCAAAGCCCTAATGGCGGAATCATTCCAATGGGTGATTTTACCCAAATAGATGTTCGCCAGCACCTCTTTACTGAGTTTGAGCTGCGAGTCCTTTACACCGGGCACGTTAACAATAACCACTACACCGCCGGTAAGCATGGGGAACTGCACGAGCCCGAATTCCTCTTGCTGCTCAAGCGTGAGAGGATTATCCGTACCGGCGAAATCCACGGTACCGGCTTTAATTTGGTTAAGACCGGCACCGGATCCCACACTTTGGTAGGTGATTTGAGTACCGGGATTCTGCTCACTGTAGCTATACGTCCAGCGGCGGTAAACAGGTGCAGGAAAAGAGGCGCCGGCACCGGTAACAGCTGCTTCATCCGCTTGGCTCACGGAAGCCAAGCCCATCATTATTACAAACAATTTCTTTAACATATATGTAAAAGGTTAAGAATTAATAAAATGAGTTACACGATTAAAAATCCCAACGAGCACCGGCAGATAACTGCCAACCGGTAAAGGCTTTGTCACCGCCTGCATCGGCACCGTGCGAGTTAACGTATTCCGCGCCGAACATCAGCTTCATGGCGTGCGGATTTTCCGGGCAAACGTAATAGTTGGCACCAAAGTACAGGCCATGTTGCAAATCACAAGTGCCAGAATAGGCGGCGTTCGTCGTATAGTAACGACTGTCAGAGGAAACCGCGTTACTACCGGCAGCCAACTGGTAGCGAGCCACGGCCTCCCAGTGAGGAGATAAGCGGTAAGCAGGCATCAACACCAGGCCGAACACGTTTTCCCCGCCCTCATCAGCTCCATACACATTAAAGCCGGCAATTCCCTCAGCCATAAAGGAGAAGTCATCCTGCTTCATTTCCCAGGTAAGAGCCAGCACATCCTGAGCTCCGGCGCCGGCATACTCCGTACCGGGATGAATTTCATCCTGCTTATGGCTGCTGTGCATGTAATCCAAGTACAAGCGGCTGTTTTTGCCGAGCTCATAACTAACAGATGCACCCAACAAGTAACCGTCCTCACTATTCAGGGAAGGCTCCATCCACGTATTCTCCACGCGCTGGCCATTTGCCCAAATACCGGCATTCCATTGGAAGGGTGCTTTTTTGTCAGAACTTCCCAAAGAAAAGCCATAGAGTTTTTCAGCCTTGAGCTGATTCACAATGGCGGAGCGCTCCAGCGTAAGAATTTTGGCACTGGAGGTGCGGTATTCCCCCATATAGGCGGGTTTATGTTTACCTAAATTCACAACGAGCGTATCAAAATTACCGGAGATATAAAGTTCATCCACGGAGGCGGCGGAGGAGGAACGGTTCCACCTACCATCGCTGTATTTATAACGCCCGTCTACTCCGCCCACATTCCACACACCTTTCAGGGTGAAATGATTGAACATCTTTGCCTGAGCGCCGAGGCGGAAGCGGCGCCATTCATTGTTATCACGCTTATCTCGGCCGGCAGCACCGCCTTTCACGCGGTCTGTACCGCCGGCGGGGTCAACCAAAGCCCCTTGGTACTGCCCTCTGAACTTGAGCGCAAACTCTTGGATATACGGATTTTCAGCACCATCCCGCTTCGCGTTGAAGAGAGTGAAGCTATCCTTTGCCCAATCGCAAAAGTTGAAATCAGCTTGTTGCTGAGCTTGAGCGAGAGAACCGGCCCCCATCGCGAGAGCCACCAACATCATGTTTTGTTTTTTCATGTTACGTTGTTATGTTTTGTTGACGACCCTATGAGAGCCGACACCCATACTTAACAACGTTTTGCTTATTTTTTCAAGTTTTCTACTGTAATGATTAAGCCACATGCATTATGGCTATTTTGACACAATTAATAAAAATGCCATGAAGCCGCTGATGGCCAATCTTCTGCAGGGGCTGAATCACTGCAAAGAACATAGGCAGCCCCTGCATGTTTTCCTCACAAATTTCAGCGCCGCCGTGAGCAAGCTCACAGACGGACCGATAAAGCGCCACGTTCAGCAATGCCGTTATAGCAGTGCGCTCTAATTTTTGGCGGGCGCAAGTTCACCGCAAATACCAAAGCGCATGTTCAGGGGCAGCGTTATGGTACGCGAAACCGTGTAAGATTTGCAGCGGAAGAACACCTGTTGAGCATTTTTCGGGAGACTCCAATCATAGCGAAATTTTTCAGAATCGCATACTCTTCCAATTGGCAGTAAAGCCTCACCATCCGCAACTACACACTCTATTCCATCAGAAAGAGAAGCGATATCTCCGTTCTTGGCTTCCAAAGCCAAAATGATTTTCTCACGGGAATTATCCAAGGAGGATAACTGCGATTCCGGATTTTTGAAAACGCGGAACTTAATCCCTGCCAGCTCCACCATCGGCGGCAAATTCTGAAGATTCAGCGGTTCTGTCACGTATTCCTCGGCTTTCTCGCAAACACTCAGCACCAGCGTTCCCGTAACGGTAACGGAATTGCCGCCCGACGGAGGAAAGCTTAACTCAACGTGTGGATGAAGATGACGATTGTCATAGCAGAAGACCTCCACCGGCACATTCTCGCGGCGTGAGTTATGCAACACCACATTTTCTGCCTTCATACCGACGATTTTCGCGGAGCTCTGAGGTAAACTCACGGAAATGGTGGCCGTTATTCCCTTTCCCTCATGGTCAGAAACCTCAAGAGACGACAAGCGCGCAACAGGAGCTTGTCCTGCAGCAGCACAGAGTGCGGAACAAGCAGCCATAGCAAGGGATAATGTAGGGAGGAATTTCATGATTTTTCAGGGGTTGAGGGATTAGGATTTTTCTTTTTGGGGTACTGTACACCATTCATAGAAATGCGAAAGCTGAACGGGATAGCTACTTCCTCCAGCACGGGATAGTAGCTCAGGCTGACCCTCAGGTTTTGTAATTGCTCGGCATCAAACTCATCTTCAAGTTGAAAAAAGCTAGAGATGGAGTCCCCGACGTACGTGCAATAACATTTTCCTACATCCAAATAGTCACCATCCTCCGTGGTAAGATTGAGGTTGGCCAACAATTCGGCAGGAAAATTCACCTGCACACAAATGTGATTCTGCAGCGCCGGGCGCCTATCAACCTTGGCCGTGTACGCCCCCATGGGGAATTCCGCGCCCTCATCCAAATTCAGGGGGTAAGTATCCGTTTCCACCTCGGCCCCTAATCTGTAGCCTTTCAGCACACCTTTCACCGTCACCCAAGCGCCACGTGAGGGAAAAACCGTCTGAATCCTCACGGTTGCCAATCTCGTCATAGCGGTAGCAGGATACTTACCTATCAAGTCATTACCTTTGGAATCCACCACCTTGAGCTCATCAATCCCGGAAACAATGACATCACCCAATCCTTCATTATCCAGAACAATCTCAATGGGGGCAAAACCGGAGAAAGAAGGATTACCGTCTCCATCTTCGCCCATGTACCGTACCTCCTCCGCCGGAAAATTATAAATCACGCGCGACACCTGCACCGGGGGCTCCTCTGCAGCTGCCAACGCTGCTAAAACGCCCGGCAATGCCGTAAAAAAAGTAGTTTTGATGCGTTTCATCGTACCTCACTTATAACATATTGCTCATGTATGATGCAAGCAAAAATAGCGGCCCCAACCATAAACTTTAACAGAGCCTATTGAAAAATGGGCAGTGTATCAAACACCGCCCATTTTTCTTATATCACCCCATGGGAATGACAATGCGTTTGAATCGATGACATCATCATTTGTCCTTTCTACGGGGGAGTAATCGAGTATAGCGCGACTCATTTGTAGCGCGCACGCATACAAGCCAGGGGCGGGGGATGCTGTCTTCTCCATACAAAACAGCCAGCAAAGCACCCGCGATGGCGGCATTGGTATCCGTATCTCCGCCGGCGGAGACAATATCCACCAAAGCCGAGCGGAAGTCCGGCGCGTGCAGCAACTGGTAGAACGCACTCTGCAAGGCAATAAGCACCCAGCCAATGTACTCACCATCATAATCAGGGCGTTCGGATTCCGCCCGGCGCAGAGCCTCCGTAACAGCGGGGTTCACCCTCTGTTCTGCGGCAAAACGCATAGTCGATTCGTAAACTTCTCGGGCAGAGATACCATGCTGCATGGCCTGTAACAGGGCATACACATACACTACATTAGCATCCCCGCACACCGGGTGAGGATGAGTGATGGCGGCATCCTCACGGGCTGCGCTCACCCAGTCAAAATCCGAGTGCTCTGCCGCCCACAAGGCTATGGGCAGCACCCGCATCAACGCGCCGTTTCCCTGACTATCTGCCAGCGGCGTGCCCTCCAGCGCAGCTTTCACCGCCTCTCCGGCATCCGGCGGGTCGGTTTCAAACCATTCGAGATAACGGCGGCGTGCGGCGGCGGCATCCCACCCATCGGCATCCAGCAGTGCTTGGTGCAAGCACCATGCCATCTGTGTATCATCCGTCACTTCTCCGGCCTTGCGGTCTATACAGATACCAAAGCCCGACACCATGCGTTCCAACCCATCAGGGTACATGCGCTTAATTTCATATCGATGGCAGAACTCCGCAGGGGCACCCAGAGCATCGCCCACCATAAGCCCTGCCCAAGCGGACGTAGCTATGGCGTTGCTTTGATGTTTCTTTCGCATCATAAACTCTTGATGTCGCTCGGGCGTAACAGGCTGAAGTAACTCGCTATCCGGCTCGATGGCACCCAACAACCGACAGAGAGCCTTACTCCCGGTCTTTCTGGCAAAACTAAAATGATGCCCGAACGAGCCATTCGTATCTGCCTTAGCTCCATATTTCAACAATAATTCAACGAGCTGCAACATAAGAGGCTCCTCATGGTTGCTAGTCATCGCAAATTGCAACGCTGTGTGCCCCATAAGGGAACGAGTATCCGGATCGGCACCATGGGTAAGCAGCATTTCCACCATTGCCACATTGCCATTGCGGACGGCAACGTGCAGAGGCGTAACATGGTCTCTGCAATTCGAGGGCACTCCTTGTTTCAACAACTCTTCAACAAGGGTGATATCGTTATTTCGAGTGGCTTTAATGAGTTTTCGGATCATAAGAAAAAGAAGAAAAACGGATTTCCCTATAATTGAGTTCTAACTTTTTCTTAGTAAAATTATTTTATTGAAAAATGAACGGCTTATGCAATCCTCCCCCTAGCTTTCGTTCATTTTTCATGATTTTTTTCATTGCATCGCAAAAGAAAAAAACAGGATTTCGCTTAATTCGGAAGGGTTGCTCTTCTTGCCAAACGAGCCAGGTATTCCTCGACACAGCAACATGGTAATTTACGACAAATTAATTGAATCAAGGCTTTTTTCGATTGCGGCTGTTGCGGATATTGCTCATGGCTATACCACTGACTCGATATGTAGTAGGTGCGACCACAAACCTCGATGGGGGTGTTGTAATATCTCCACTGCCGGAGCCCGTTCACTTGATCACACAATACATCTTCCAACGCATGCTTATCTAAGCCGGTAGCATCATATGCCCACGGTATAGCACCGCCATGGGCCTCCATTTCCTGCAATAATTCCAACATTCCTTCATCTTGCAAGGCAACTCTTGCTAGCGACAAAAGCAATTCAATAATCGCTTTGTTGTCCACTTTACTTCCACGGCGGAATCTTGCGTCCAGTAATCGACATAGCTCGTTTATGGTCATCATCTTGTATTTTTATGTAAATTCAGAAAAAGGTCATCAGCTTTTCATTACTGCTCTCAGTAAGTTCTCGCATACTTAGGATAGACACGATTCTTCTAATCATCGTCATCCTCCTCCGATTCAAAGGCTTTCTCTACATCGGAAGCCTCCGCATCTGCCCCGGCGGCAAGCAGGAGTCGAACACAATCACGATGATCGCGGGAAACAGCTCTCTTTAAGCTACTCTCTCCATCTGCGTCTACGGCGTTCACATCTGCACCGGCGGCAAGCAGTATGTTTGCGCATTCTGCATGCCCATTAGACACGACTTTCAGCAGGGCTGTCTCACCCTTTCTGTCAACAGCATTCACATCTGCACCGGCTGCAAGTAGCAGCTTCACCATTTCCGGTCCATAGGAACCCCACGATTCTACTTCCAGCAGGTTCATTAAGGCGTTATTTCCAAACTTGTTTACCGCATTCACCTTGGCACCGAAGGAAAGAAGCAAACGCAAAATTTCGGTGATATCCTTATCCCAGCAATCGCTTGACGCATGTATTAAGGGCGTATTACCAGCATTATCAACGGCATTCACATCCGCACCGTACATAAGCAACAGCCTTACGATTTCGAGTACTCCTCTTTTCGCGGCTATCATAAGGCTTGTTTCCCCGTAAGAATTAACAGCAGTAACATCGGCACCGGCAAAAAGAAGCTGCTCCACACATTCAGTACACCCCCGATAGGTCGCGGCTGCTTTCATAAGTGCTGTTTCATCGTCTTTGTCAATGGCATTCACATCTGCTCCTTTTTCGATGAGTAATTGTACGACTTCGCCTCCCCCACGGGAGAAACTCGCCGACTCCATTAAAGCCGTTTTACCGGTATTATCCGTGGCATTCACTTCGGCGCCAGCACCAAGCAAACAGTTAACAGCCTCCCAGTTAGCATATCGAGCCGCTTTCATCAATGCAGTTTCCCCGGAAGAATCGACAGCATTAACATCTGCACCGGCTTCCAGGAGCAGCTCTAAACACTCAAAACTATCCGCAGCATGCATCAATGCGTTTTTTTCGTCATCATCCACCGCATTCACATCCGCACCGGCAGCAAGCAATACCTCCACACATTTGAGACGATCACCGAAAAAAAGCGGCTGACTAACGGCTTGCATCAGGGCGTTTTTTCCTTGGTGGTCCACGGCATTCACCTCTGCACCGGCGGCAAGCAATCGTTGTACGCATTCGGTTTTTCCCTCAAACGCAGCTTTTATCAGAGAGAGAGAATCATCAAACTCCTCTTTCGCCCCACATTGATGCAAAGATTCACAAATTGTTGCGTTATTACAGTAGGCGGCATACATGAAAGCAGTTCTACCAAAACGATCCACCGCATTTACGTTCGCACCGGCAGCAAGCAGAGCTTGCACATTGTCAGAAGGAGCGTTCTCACAAACGGCAAGATGCATCAGACAGGTTCTGGCATCATGATCAACTGCTGTCACATCCGTACCGGCATCAATTAACAGGTCAACACATTCAGAGCAAGACTTATGCAATGCATACATCAACGCATTTCGCCCGTATTTATCCACAGTATTCACATCCGCTCCGGCATCGATAAGCCTTTGCGCACATTCCCAATTGTCTTTCTGCACAGCGTAGAACAAACTCGTTCTGCCGTTTTTATCAACAGCATTCACATTCGCCCCTGTGGCAAGAAGAGCTTCCACAATATCGCGATCATAATTAGCCTCATAATAATTGACAGATATTATCAAACCAGTTGTACCATCTTTATCACACGCATTCACATTTGCACCAGCGCTAAGCAGTAGTTTAACATTTTCAAGTCTATGATGGCCCACTGCATACATCAAAGCGGTAGCACCCGTTTTTGACATGGCATTAACATCCGCACCGGCAGCAAGGAGCAGCTCCAGACTTCCGGAATCACTTGCTACTGCAGAAAAGAATAAACTCGTTAACCCCTCATCATCGACAGCATGAATATTTCCTCCGACGGCAAGCAATAATTTAACGCATTCCGGTTCGTTAAAGTACGCAGCATACATCAGGCTTGTCATTCCGGATTTATCGACCGCGTTTATCTCTGCACCGTAGTCGAGCAGCAATCGGACACAATCAAAATTTCCTCTCCGGGCCGCTATTATTAAACTGCTTTCACCATCACCATTCTGAGCATTTACATTAGCCCCGAAATCAAGCAGACATTTCACCATTTCTGCATTACCACATTTCGCAGCATACATCAAAATACTCTCTCCATCTTCGACTCCGGCATTCACATCTGCACCGGCGGCAAGAGCTTTTTTTACCTCTTCGATATCGCCATCAGAGGCGGCTTTCAATAATCTTAAACGTGTTGTCATAACAAACTGAAATCAGTAAAAAAAACGATTATACGTAACAACTCATACTCCTAATCATTGGGGAAAGCAATACCGGCGGTAGCGAGGCTTGGGATCATCCAAACGAATGGGGGGAGCGAGGAAGGGTGCGTATGGAGGGCAGCAGCTTTGCAGAGTGGCCAAGCGGCGCGCACGGTGGCAAGCCAAGAGCGCCCCGGGCAGTCAGTTCCTTTCCTCGCCCCCTGCCGGTCTGAGCCGGCAGGGGGCGCAATTTGGAAGATTCCGGAATAAAACTTCATTTTGCCCAGTTCAGGGCTTTCAATTTTTGCCATACTTCCGGAACAAAGCAGACCATTGCGTCCTCTCCGCGTCCCTTGCCATCAAAATATCGACCATAGGAGTTTCCGCCTTCGGTCTTCATGGATTGAATATTACTTCGCTTAGCCCGCCCTACAGCCAGCTCATCCATATAAACCCAGCACTCATCTGAACAGCCGAGGTCAAGAGCACGCTGGATAATTTTATGAACTATCGAATCATCAGCGTAAACCCCTTCCAAACGTTCTAAAGCCTTGGAACAATCAGAGGACTGTCCACCGATAACTTCTTGAGGCATGGCTAACAATCTCTCGCATCTGGACAACTCCAGCCACTCGGTCGGATAATTTTCCGGCTTCTCCGGTATATCAACCTCATCCGGTTTCCAGCCATAGAGCTCATACGCTCTGTACTTCAGACAAGCCTCCACATGAGCATCAAAATCAGTCAATGAATGAATAGCCGCGGGAATACATACCAGATTAGCATAGCAAGTGTGATAACGCTGATCATAACATGTACCCGGCCACACATGACACACAGTAAAATCCACCAGACTGACACCATAGTATTTCTTTGCCATGGCCTTCATCTGCGCATTTGGGCGAGTATTATCATCATAAATAATGCCATTCACTTCACCCCTGGGTTCATAAGGTCGTTTACGCCGGCAATTAGGAACCCGTGCATAAGTGCCCTGCCCATCATGCTGGGCTTCATGTAGCTCTGCCGGAGCCCAGATTGCACACAATGCAATCAAAGACGCGAAGTTGATATTGAGTTTCTGCGAAGCAGCTGTCTGAATAAATTCACCTGTAAGTTTTTTCATTTCAGATTACTTTCTATAAATTGTTTAATTAAAGGGCTACTACCATCTTAAAGAGAATGCACGAACTCGCAATACCGCTTGAGCGCATTGCTGCATTGTGCATGGCGTTTGGTATCCATATCTTGAAAAATTATGTCCTTCAGCAAACGAAGAGCTTTCTGTTTCAGTTCATCCTTATCCTGAGCACGGTAGAAATCGTACTTTTCTATGTGTTCGGACATAAAATTACTACACATCTGCACATTATATGCATAGTTAGTAGCCGTAGTTTCTTTGTAGCCGTTTAAAAGAAGCCATTCCTTGAATGCATCTTTTATGTTGAACATGGGGGGGAATGTTTTTGTTTTCATATTACTTGTAATTAGTAGGGATTTTTGTTTGAGCAAGATGATGAGAATATCATTTTTTAAGCTCAATGTCACGAGCCCACTCAGGAGCAGGTTTCCGGTTTGTTTGTACAATACGACAATTCCTGACCTTTCGGAGCCAAGAGTACACCAGTGATTCAGCAATTTCAATTTTCATATGAGGAAAAAGTAATCGGTTAAAAAGAGCCGTTTTGCTCATTTCTGCGTATTACTATACACCATTTTGAGACCTAATGCAACATAAAAAAACGCATTCAAGTTTTTTTAGGGGTTTTCTGCGATTTTTTAGAATCTTTGGGAGATATATAGATTTTTTTGTCTATTGTGCAGCCGAACAAAAAACGGCACGCTACCGAAAATAACGGAAGCGTGCAGAAAAGAGAATAGCACCCGGGAGGCGTTATTGTGCGGGAGTGAGCTTGTTGAGGAGGCTCTGCACATAGGAGCTGCCGGCTCCCTTTACGCAATCCGTGTACAGCTTGCCACCTTGCCAGTTATTGAAGGTGAAGCGGCAGGCATCGGGGATAGCTTTCTCGGACTTAGCCACTTTCAGGCGGCTGAAGCCACGGGTAAAGTAATCATACTCACCATCGCAGCCATAGTACTTCATCTGCGTCAGCTCGTCCGAGTTAACAAGCGTTGCCGTAGTCGGGGTGAAGAGCTCCGTGCGGCTCACCTCCTTCACAGCGCAGGAGCTGAGCACCAACGCAGCCATCAGAACAGGAATCAGTTTCTTCATACGCGCGGCGTTATACCATAATGTGGTTCAGCTGTCAATTACAAGAAAAAGATATTTGAAGTGACAGGTTACGAGTTACGATTGACGAGTTAAAAATTCGGCCTCGCTGACGCTTGCGAACGCAAGCGCTGAGAATTCTGAACCTGCGTCAGCCAGGTTCAAAATTCCGCGCGTAATCTCCGACTTATCGAACAATATGAAATCAACTGAAAACTTACCCGGCGCGTAAACTTTAACAGAAGCGGTTATTTTTTAGAGGTTCGAGCGGGGGCGGGAGCTCCGATTTTTTGGCAAACCTCAGCATAGGAGAATGATTTTTTGAGCATATCCTGCAACCACTTGTCAGCTTTGGGCAAAGATACTACGTTATTGAAGTTCTGAGGGTTGGTGATTCTGGTAAAGATAAGGTTATGCATTTTAGAGGCTTCCATGCGGCGCACGCTGTAGCCATCCGGTTTGTTGGCGGACCAATAGGAAATGAATAAGACACCATTCTTGACCTCATGCCCCAAGTAAACAACCATGTGGCCGCGTTCCTTGGCGCCAATCTCATTACTCCAGAAGAATTTAAGAAAATCACCCGGGCGGGCTTGCTTCAAATCGGTAAAGTTGACACCGGCGCGCAAATCATGGACCAATTTGGAGAAACCGGGGCCGTTGGCATTAGCGCGTCCCCAAATACCGGTGCCGTCAGCCTGTGGGCGCACGGCCAGCTGCTGCCATGCCTCGGGGCTGAGCCTGCCGGCGCGGCTCTTCTCCCAATTCTGCAGCGTTTTAACCAAAAGCAAGTAGCACGCGCCGGAACAGAATGAGGGTTTGGCGACATCCGGGGATACGACTAAGCGTTTATCAGCCTCCACCCACGCAACGGCCTTGCGCAAGTTGGCGGAGGCATCGCGCCCGGCGCCATAACCGCCACCACTCGGCATATCCTGCTTGAGGGTTTTGAGCGTGAGGGCGGAAAAATCCACCGCAGCGGCGGGTGTACTCGGTTTGGCGAGTTTTTTGGCGCGGGAGTTTGTTACAATGCGCGGGGCACCACTCGGTTTGTCATTTGCAGCCCAGCAAAGCGGGAAACAAAGAATAGCGGAAATAAGGGCGATGAGCTTCATGATGGCAGATTAGTACAGTTGTTTCATATTGGGGCTAAGGGACGGAGCGCTATTTTTGTTAATCTGCTCATCCCAGTAATAAATTTGGCCGTTATCATTCATATGCCAGGTTTCCTTGGTGTAACCATGGGCATTTTTGCGGCGGTTGGACTCGCTCAAATTGAAGGAGTAGACCACCTCCACGACATTGCCGTTCACGCCGAGGGAAACCAAATGATAATTGCGGTATACCCAGCGATTCCAACCGGATTGAATGTCATCAATAACCGTACTGCGTGATACGTAGCGGTAGTTTTTGTACTTGTACTGCACGGTATCGGCAAAGAAGTTTTGCATGGCGTAGCTGTTGCCTTGAGCACGGGCATTCAGGTAATCCATCACGGCACCGACGGAAGTAACAGCCTGATTGCGAAGCTCCTCCTCACGGCGGCGGCGTTCTTCTTCCTCACGGCGGCGGCGTTCCTCAGCGCGGCGTTGTTCCTCAGCGCGGCGTTCTTCTTCCTCACGGCGGCGCTGTTCCTCGGCGCGGCGTTCTTCCTCCTCACGGCGGCGGCGTTCCTCGGCGCGGCGTTCTTCCTCCTCACGGCGGCGCTGTTCCTCGGCAGCGCGACGTTCTTCTTCGGCGCGGCGGCGTTGTTCCTCGGCGCGGCGTTGTTCTTCCTCCAAGCGGAGTTTTTCCACCAGGAGGGCGCGTTCACGCAAGCGCTGCTCCTGCTCAATGCGGGCATGAGCCTCGGCACGGCGTTCATCCTCCAGGGTTTGCATGTAAAAATACGCACCGCCACCACCGGCCAACAGAATCAGCACAATGAAGCCCAGAATCAAAAAGATTTTCTTACCGCCATCGGATTCACCCGCCTGTTGAGCATTTGCAACAGGCAGAGGCGCATGAGCAACCGGCTGAGCCCCAACCGGCGGCAACGGCATGGCGGAAGGAGGAGGCATGGCGGGGGATCCCGGCACCGGCGGAATTGCCCCGGCAGGCGGCAAGGGCATGGCGGGGGTTCCCGGTACCGGCGAGATTGCTGCAATGGGCACACTGACTTCCGGGGCGGATGCAGAGAGCGCCTGCAGCCACTCACCGGCACTTTGCCAGCGGGCATCGGCACGCAGGGCCATAGCCGTATCAATACTCTTGAGGAAGCGGCGCGAGAAACGCTCTCGCAGCTCCGGGCGGGTTGTGAGCGGAATGTAACTGTCCGTCCCCCCCATGCGGTCAAAGGAATCAGGCGGACGCTCCCCGGTGATAATGCGGTAACAGGTTGCACCCAAGGCGTAAATATCCGTCCACGGGCCGCATTTGCCGCCGGTCGTCATTTGCTCCACCGGGGTGTACCCCGGCGTACCCACCTTAGTGGAAGAGCGGTTGGATTCAATGGTACGCGCCGTACCGAAATCAATGAGAATGGGCGTGCCATCGTGGCGCAAAAGGATATTACCCGGCTTGAGGTCACGGTGTAACAGATTTTGAGAATGCAGGTAAGCCAAGGCCCCCAAGATGGAGCGCAGAATCGGGGCCAGCCAAGCTTCATCCGGCATGGCCGGCGCTGCGGCTTGCAGCTCATTACCCTCCACATAAGGCATAACGTAGTATGCCGTACCCAGAGCCTCGAACGCCCGGATTACCTGCACAATATTCGGGTGCTTCAAGCGCGCCAGGGTGCGTGCCTCATCCACAAAGCGGGTCAGCGTATGCGCATAGCTCTTAACGGTCTCCTCCTCATCATGCGGATACACGGTCAGCGTACCGTCTTCTCGGTATGCGTAAAAGGTCGGCATATTTTCCTTAATGACAACCCGCTCTCCGCTCTCAATATCACATGCTAAATATGTAATACCGAACCCGCCCTGCCCGATTTTGCGTATAATGCGGTACGGCCCGAGTTCTACATCCGGCGGCAAAGCCAAACCTTTACCGACATGGGTACCGGTATTGTTATATTGTCCTGTCATAGCGCTGGATTTAACTGTTTGATGAAGCGTGGTCAGTTTAGCAAATATTCACCGCCAAGTCAAGAATCCACCTGTTACAATCCGACGATTATGTGCATTCTGCAGATGTTGAGCAAGCCTTTTTCCGCAGTTCCCCTTCACTCCTGCTCCGATTCGGCGGCAAGGAGGGCGGGTTCATCCTCATCATCAGCAGCCGAGGAAAAATCAGCCGTTGCAAGTGCCGGGCAATAGGGGGCAATCATACCACAGTTTTCCATGTATTCCAAAAGGTTTTCCATGGCAAGTGTCATAAACTCCGAGCACTCCAAGGCGTTGTACTCACTGAGGCGCTCCATTTCATCCGTCAGCGATTTCGGCATCTTAATCAACAGCATTTTTCGCTTCTCGGAAGCAGCATTTTTTTCTGCATTATTAGGAGTCATAACTGTTTTTATAAGGAGAGAACAGCAAAACAAAAGGGGGACGGCATCACGGGCGAGGCGTGCGGGAACGGCGCACCGGAATCAGGCTCTGCGGGTCAGCATACACCTCCTCAATACGGCGGCGTATTTCCGCCCGCTCGGAGGGGTTTTCGCAGCACTCAGCGGCCTGCAGCTGCAACTCTTTGGCTTCCAATACATCCTCTACGGAACGAGCCGTACGCAGCTTGTAGGCGGCCAAGCCCGTGAGGTAATGCTCCTTAAGGCGCAACATACGTGCACGGTTGCCGGGCAAGGCGGCGGCAATGTAGCGGTCGAAGGTGCTCAACATGGTAGGGCGGTCCGTAATATGTTGTTCCAGCTCGCGTTGCAACTCTTCCATTTGCAGCTCGGCGCGGTACACAATTTTCCAGCCCGTGGCATCTTGGGCATCAAGCTTTTCCAATTCCTCGCGCAACCAAGCATTGTGCGCACGGTAATTATCCGGATAATGCAGGTAGGCTTTTTGCAGGGCAGCGGCACGTTCCGCCCCCTGCATACGCTGCGCACCCAGCAACTGGCGGTGCACGTATACGGCAGGGTCCAGAGCCTTAATGACATCCGGCAGGCGGGTCATACCCCCGGTAAAGCCCCCCAAGGCATGCCCCCGGGCATCCAGCACCAACACCGTCGGGAATCCTCCCACGCGGTACTGCTTCACAAGCTCATTATTTTGCTTACGGAGCTCGGGGGGGATGCTGTTACGCCGTGGCAAATCCACCTCCAGGTACACAAACTTATCCGCGCCGTACGCCTCGAAAGCCGGGGTATCCAGCACACGCCGCCGCAAAACATTGCAAAAGTGGCACCAATCTGAGCCGGTAAAATCCACCAGCACGGCCTTTCCCTCCTTCTCGGCACGTTGCAACGCCGCGTGGTAATCTGTCATCCACTCGGCAGCCTGCGTGCTCAAGGCTGTGGCAACAAAAGCTGCGGTCATCAGGTATCGCTTCATCATCTTTCCGTATGGGCAAGGGTTACACAATCGGGCGCACGGGTATGCCGTGCTCGGCAAAATATTGCTTGGCCTGTGCCACAGTGTACTCCCCGAAGTGGAAGACGGACGCTGCCAACACGGCATCTGCCTTGCCCTCCTGCAGTACCTGCACCATGTGGTCCAAATTACCCGCGCCGCCACTGGCTATCACCGGTATGCGCACCGCCTCGCTCACGCGGCGCGTCAGCTCCACATCATAGCCCGTCTTGGCGCCGTCGGCATCCATGCTGGTCAGCAATATCTCTCCGGCTCCCAAGCGCTCTACCTCGCGCGCCCACTCTATGGCATCCAGCTCCACAAAGTTTCTCCCACCGTGGGTGGAAACCTTCCACTGCGTATCGCTCCACCGCTTAGCATCAATGGCTACCACCACGCACTGGCTACCAAAGGCGTTTGCACCCTCACTGATGAGCTGCGGACGGTGAATGGCCGCCGTATTCACGGACACCTTGTCCGCCCCGGCATGCAGCATACGCCGCATATCCTCCACACTGCGTATACCACCGCCCACCGTCAGCGGCATAAAGCACTGTGCTGCCGTGCGCTGCACCACATCCACCATGGTTGCTCGGTGGTCACTGCTTGCCGTAATGTCCAGGAACACCAACTCATCCGCCTGCTGTTTATCGTACGCTATGGCGCACTCCACAGGGTCACCCGCGTCCCGCAGGTTCACGAAGTTTGTCCCTTTCACTACGCGCCCATCCGTTACATCTAAACAAGGTATTATTCTTTTTGCCAGCATGTTTCGGCGCTCATTCTATCCCACTATCCCTCACATAGCAAGCAAATTCTTCTACCCCTGCCACACTGCATATGCAATCTGCACCTCGCCCTATCACCCCCCCCGTTGGGAGCATGGGGGATAAACTCAGTAGTTATCACGAAGAATTTTCCGGGCTCTTTCATGTCCCTGCTCAGCCGACTTGCGGAACCACTCCTTAGCCTTCTTGCGGTCACGTTTTACGCCGATGCCCACGTAGTAGCACCAGCCCAGATTGCACTGCGCATCGGCATACCCCTGCTCGGCGGCCTTGCGATACCACTTCACCGCTTCCTCAGCGTCCTTTGCCACTCCTTTGCCAAATTCATAGCACACGCCCAGATGGCACTGCGCCGAGGCATTCCCCTGCTCGGCGGCCTTGCGGAACCACTTCACCGCTTCCTCAGCGTCCTTTGCCACGCCGGAACCGTTATAGTAGCACCAGCCCAGATTGTACTGCGCCATGGCATTCCCCTGCTCGGCGGCAAGGCGGAACCACTTCACGGCTTCCTCGGCATCCTTTTCCACGCCGGAACCGTTATAGTAGCACACGCCCAGATTGTACTGCGCATCGGCATCCCCCTGCTCGGCGGCCTTGCGGTACCACTTCACCGCTTCCTCAGCGTCCTTTTCCACGCCGGAACCTTTTACATAGCACCCGCCCAGATTGTACTGCGCCGTGGCATGTCCCTGCTCAGCGGCCTTGCGATACCACTTCACCGCTTCCTCGGCATCCTTTTCCACGCCTTCACCGTTTGCATAGCACCCGCCCAGATTATTCTGTGCTTTGACATACCCCTGCTCGGCAGCCTTGCTATACCACTTCACCGCTTCCTCAGCGTCCTTTGCTACGCCTTCACCGTTTGCATAGCTGAAGCCCAGATTGTACTGCGCTTGGGCATCCCCCTGCTCAACAGCCTTGCGGAACCACTTCAGCGCTTCCACGGCATCCTTCGTGAGTCCGTATAATCCATCGGAGTAGCGACGGCCCAAAACAGTTTGAGCAATGGGAAGTCCGGCATCCGCAGCCTTACGGAGCCATTGATTTGCTTGCGATTCATCCTTTGCGACACCCAAACCATGAGTCAGCACAAGCGCCAAGGCAAATTGAGCCTGCTGATTCTGATTCTCTGCCAACGCTCGCAGCGTATCCGCCACTTCCGAAGGTGGCGGGGCAGGTAAATCCTTGAGTTTCGGGTCCGTTGATTGGTGACAAGACGCCAATATGGCCGTTATGTAATCCTCACAGGCTTGTTCACGAGCAAGTTGAGCTTTACGCTCCGCCTCCTCGCGGGCAAGACGAGCTTGGCGCTCCGCCTCCTCGCGTTCCGCCTGTTCACGGGCAAGTTGAGCTTTACGCTCCGCCTCCTCACGCGCGGCTTGTTCACGTTCCGCCTGTTCGCGGGCTGCTTGGAGCATTTGGGCACGCCGGAGCTGTTCCTCAGCGTACTGAGCTTGGCGTTTCGCCTCCTGCGCGGATTCTGCATAGGAGTACAAGCCATACGCCACCGGGATTATCAATGCCAACAAACACAGCAGAATCAGCACCGGGCGGCGATTCTTTTTCGGCTCCGCCTCCTGCGCGGGTATCAACACCGTTTCATCCACACCGACGGGCGGGAGCATTCGCGGTAGCGATGCGGGGGCAACAACGGCGGAATCCAACGCATGGAGCCACGCCTGTGCACTCTGCCAACGTTTTTTGGCGCGCACGGCAAGGGCTGTATCCACACTTTGCAGCAAGGTTGCGGAAAAACGCCCGCGCAGCTCTGCCCGCAAGGCAAGCGGGCGGTAGGGATCCTCCTCATCTATGCGCTCCACCGCATCCGGCGGGCGTTGCCCGGTTATCAAGCGGTAACAGGTGGCACCGAGAGAATAGATGTCCGTCCATGCACCGCGCTTACCGTGGGGTGTAATCTGCTCAATAGGGGTGTAGCCCGGCGTGCCGACCATCGTTGCCGAGCTTTCCGATTGCAGAGCTCGCGCGGTGCCGAAATCGATGAGAATGGGCGTACCGTCCTCACGCAGCAGAATGTTGCCGGGTTTGAGGTCGCGGTGCAGCAAATCTTGAGAATGCAGGTAATCCAGAGCCTCCAAAACGGCACGCAGAATGGGCAGCAACCAAGCTTCATCCACCACGGCGGGGGCAGCTTTGTGCAGCTCTTGCCCGGCAATGTAGGGCATAACGTAGTATGCCGTACCCAGTGCCTCGAACGCCCTGAGCACACGCACGATGTTGGGATGATGCAAGCGCGCCAAGATGCGCGCCTCTTGCACAAAGCGGGTGAGCGTATGCCGGTAGTTTTCCGCACATTCACCGGGGGTCAGGGGCTGCACCGTCAGGGTATTGTCATTACGGTAGGCACAAAACGTGGGCATGTTTTCCTTGAGCACCAGCTGCTCACCGCTCTGCATATCCTCCACCAGATACGTGATGCCGAAGCCACCTTGCCCCAAATGGCGCAAAATGCGGTAATCCCCCAACTCCAAGCCCGCCGGCAGTGCCACACCGTGCCCGGCCTCTGCCTGTGGCGTAAACTGATTGCTACTGCTCATATGTGTTATAACCTACTATGCCTACACCTACAGTACCAAATACCCCCCGCAGCGTCAAGCAAGTTTCACCGTGCAGAACGCTCGCGGGGGAAA
>JAFQDN010000026.1 GCA_017415995.1 Akkermansia sp.
ACGCCCTAGGCTAAGTTAGGTCACCCGCTGACGCGGGTTCAGAATTCCGCTCGCTTACGCTCGCAAAAATTCCCCACCATCGCCCCTTCAAATCCCGATTTATCGAGCCGTTTGAAATCAACTGAAAACTTAAACAGCGCTTTTACAAAAAACGCGGCTGCCCCGGGATGGAGCAGCCACGTTTTTTTGTGAAAAGCTAAGTTCAGTGGGGCTTTACTCCCACTCAATGGATGCCGGGGGCTTGGTGCTGATGTCGAACAGCACACGGTTGATGCCCTTCACCTCATTGAGGATGCGGTTGGAGGCCTCGCGCAGCAAATCATACGGCAACTGCACCCAGTCCGCCGTCATGGCATCCTCAGACACAATGGCACGCAGGTTGGTAGCAAACTCATATGAGCGCTCATCCCCCTTTACACCCACAGTCTTAACGGGTATAAGGCCTGCATACGCCTGCCAGCACTTATCATACCAATCCCACTTACGCAGCGTACCGATGAAGATGGCATCACACTCGCGGATGATGTCCAAACGCTCCTTGGTAACCTCACCGGGGCAGCGCACAGCCAAGCCGGGGCCGGGGAAGGGGTGGCGCCACAGGATGTCATGGGAAATCCCCATGGAAGCACCCAACTCACGCACCTCATCCTTGAAGAGGAATGCGAGCGGCTCAATCACCTTGCCTTCCTCCTGCATTTTGAGGACGCGCTCCACACGGTTGTGGTGAGTTTTGATGACGGAGGCCTTGCTCTTAGCGTTACTGGCGCTTTCAATCACGTCCGGGTACAATGTACCTTGGGCAAGCATCTCGGCATCACCCACGGCATCCCAGAACACATCAATAAACAGGTTGCCGATGATGCGGCGCTTCTTCTCCGGCGCAGTCTCACCTGCCAAGGCTTCCAAGAAGCGTGCAGAGGCGTCCACCGTCTCTATCTTCACGCCCATGCGCTCAAAGTTGGCCTGCACCTCTTTGGCCTCATCCTTGCGCAGCAAGCCGTTATCCACAAAAATGCAGCGCACATTCACACCGGCCTCATGCAGCAGAACGGCAAGCACCGTACTATCCACACCGCCGGAAACACCGCACACCACCTGTTTGTCACCCACCTTGGCACGGATGTCCTCAATGAGCTCACGCTTGAAATCACCGATGTCAAACGGTGCCAACTCCTTGGCGTAGGACAAAAAGTTCTTGAGGATGGTGCGTCCCTCGTGGGAGTGAGTCACCTCCGGGTGGAATTGAATGCCGAACATGTTATCCCCCCACTGCAGGGAAACAGGCACGCCCTCACTGTTGCGGGCAATTACCTTGCAGTTGTCGGCCAAGTGATCCACGGTATCGGAATGGCTCATCCATACCTGAGATGAGGCGCTCATATCGGCATACAGCCCTTCAAGCTTTTCCGGAATCAGCGCTGCAGGTCCGTACTCACGCTTGTTGCTGGAACGCACCGTGCCACCGGTCTTGATGTTCAGCAGCTGCATGCCGTAACATACCCCGAGAATCGGTACGTTGAACGAT
Source organism: Akkermansia sp. (assembly GCA_017415995.1). Taxonomy (GTDB): domain Bacteria; phylum Verrucomicrobiota; class Verrucomicrobiia; order Verrucomicrobiales; family Akkermansiaceae; genus Akkermansia. Next base: position 1,526 of record JAFQDN010000026.1, read on the forward strand.
TTCAACCACTCAAAATCAATATCCGGCGCATCAGGCTCGGACGTACTGCGCGGTCCTCCGGAAAGGATAATAGCTCCCGGTGCGCTGATCTCTTCCAGGTCCTCCAAGGCATAGAGCTTAGCCAAATAGCCCAGCTCGCGCACGCGGCGTACTATCAGCTGCGTGTACTGTGACCCGTAGTCAATTACGGCTACTATGTGTTTCGGCGTCATATAAACTATCGTGTTGTCGCGTCTAACGCTTTGTTACGCGCTCATTCTACCACACCTTTACCTCATTGTGAAGCCTAAATCTCTTTGTTTCCCTATTTTGCAGTTTTCTGAATAAACTGATTACGGCATATCCTCTTCCCCATCATCAAGAAAAAACGCACCTTTTCCGCTAAAATTCAAATCATTGAAAAATCTTGACAGCTCAAGGGAAATAATATAGAGTCGGAAGCATGCAGATGAGAGCAGTAATTATACTGATGGGAGTATTGGGGAGTACGGTAACGGCAGCACCATCCGCACGGATTGAGAGCATACCGGGTATTATCCCGCAACCGGTTAAGCTGGAAAGCAAGACAGGTGAGGCCGGCTTCAGCTTGAAAGAGGGCATCCGGGTGCATTACAACGTGAGCCGCAGTGAGGAAGGGCGTGCCGCCATCCGCGCGCTGATGGCTGCGGGAATTACAGAAGTGCTGCCGGAGGAAAATGAAGGAGAGCTTACCGTAACCATAGAGCCCGGGCACGGTAAAGAGTGGTATGCCATCCGTGTAACCCCGGAGGGGATAGAGCTGCGGGTAACGGAACTCGGGGCACTGCATTTGGCTGCTCAAACACTGGCTCAAAGCATCACTACGGATGCAGAGGGAAACCCTGCCCTGCCGACTATGAATGTGGAGGACGAGCCCATGCTGCCGTACCGCGGGCTGATGCTGGACCCCTGCCGCCACCCGCAAAGCGTGGAGCAAACAAAAAAAATGCTGCGCATTATGGCTCGCTATAAGCTTAACCGCTTACATTGGCACCTGACGGATGACCAAGGCTGGCGCATCGAAATCAAAAAATACCCGAAACTGACGGAAGTGGGGGCACGGCGTGATGAGACGCCCCTGCTCACCGACCACGAGAAAGGAGACGGCAAACCGACGCAGCCGTTTTACTTCACACAGGATGACATCCGCGAGGTAGTAGCCTACGCCGGCAGCCTAGGCATCACCGTTGTGCCGGAGATTGAGATACCCGGGCACGCCTCTGCCTGCATAGCAGCTTACCCACACTTGGGGAACAGCGATATTGAAGGCTATGCTCCGCGAGTGGCTACCACTTGGGGAGTGTTGCCCTTCACCATGGCTCCCAAGGAAGAAACGTTCCGTTTTATTGAAGATGTTATGGCGGAGGTGCTGCCCTTATTCCCGCAGACGGAGTTCATCCACATCGGGGGGGATGAGGCACCGCGCGACCAGTGGGAAAAAAGCCCCTTTGCCCGGGAGTACATGAAAAAACACGGGCTGAGCAATGCCGGGCAAATTCAGCACCGATTCACCCACCGCGTAGCTGAGATGCTGGCACCGCACGGGCGCCGTATCATCGGCTGGGATGAGATTATGATGGATGGCGAGGTACCGCACACGGCTGTTGTGATGGCGTGGCGCTCATGGGTGAAACCGGATGCCGCTCTTACGGCTGCAAACCGCGGACATGATGTCATCCTCTCCCCGGACTCTCACTTCTACTTTAACTTTGCACAGGGTAAAATACCTGCCGACCCTGCCTACACCCCGCACGGCAACCCCGAGGCCGTGCAGGATTGGCGCCACGTCTACTCTTACAACCCGCTGCCCGCACACTACACACCGGAGCAACGCGCACGCATTATCGGCCTGCAAGCCAACTGCTGGAGCGAGAGTATTCAGAATGATGCCAAGTTGGAGTACCAAGTGGTGCCTCGCATCTGCGCCCTGGCGGAAATTGCCTGGACTCCCGCTTCCGATAAACGTGACGCCGAGGAGTTTTTGCAGCGCATCCGCTCCCATTATCCGTGGTTTAACGCCATGCAAATCAACTTCCGACACGAGGACGGTACCCCGAATATCGACTAAATTCATTTACAAGGTACAAAGTACGATTTACAATTCAACCCCGGCGCGGATGATTCGCACCGGGGTTGCACAATTTGCCTTGGGCTATTGAACTATCACCCCGCTAAAGCTCCAGCGAGGCAAGCCCGTATACCTCGTCAATCGTACCGTGTAGCCAATCAGTTGACCGCGACCCAAGTACGCGTGGGTTGGGTAAGAGTGCGGCGGATGTAGGCCTGAATTTGCTCATGAGTGATGGCAGCGAGGCGCTCCGGCAAGTGGTCCACGCGGTCGGCGGGCAAACCGAGCACGTAATCCACGGCAACGGCAGCACAAATTTTAGACGCAGATTGCGTATTGAGCAAGCGCTGCGTAAGCATGGTGGCACGCGTGCGCTCCAAAGCCTCCGGCGGCATGCCCTCGGTGGCCAGGCGTGCAAGCAGTTCCTCCAAGGCGGCGCGCGCCTGCGGCAAAGCTTGCGGCGAGGTACCCAAATAGAAGTAGAGACACCCGGCATCCACCCCCTGCAAATCCGCCGCGGCAGCGTAGTAAGCCAAGCCGAGTTTCTCACGAATTTCGCTGAAAATGGGGCCGGACATATCACGGCACCACTCCCCGAAGACGGATTGGAGGAGTTGGTCATCATCCGTTGCCGTCAGGCCGGGAATAGCCAGCACGAGTACGGCTTGTTCCTTATCCCCCCGGATGGTAAGGTCGGCCGCCTGTTGGGGTGGCGTGGTGCAACCAACGGCGGGCATACCGGTTGGCATATCCGCAAAAAGATTCTGCACACAGGCAGTAACGGCGGCGGGGTCAAAATCTCCGCATACCACCAGCACGGCATTGGCGGCACACACCAAGCGGGCATGCTGTTGCAACAGAGAGGCGCGGGTGAGGGAACCAATGCTTTCCACCGTGCCGTCCGGGTGGTTGCCGTAGGAGTGCTCCCCAAAGCAGGCACGGCGAATGTGGCGGAAGGCAAGTGCTGCCGGATCCTCCAAGGAGTCCAACACATCGGCAATCATATCCTCACGGGCGGTGGCAATAGCCTCCTCCGGGAATACAGGGTGCAAGGCGCAATCCGCCATCAGCTCCAGCATGGTGCAGGCATCCTCCGCCAATGAGCGAGAAGAGAGAATAAGCGTATTGTTACCGGCGGAGCAGTTGATGCTGCCACCGAGGTTTTCCACCGCATCAGCAAGCTGAGCGGCAGAGCGGGATGGCGTGCCTTTGAGGAGGCACTCCGCCAATAAGCTGTTGATGCCGGCATTCTGCGCAGTCTCCGTACGGCAACCGGCCTGCACAGCCAAACGCGCACACACAACAGGCACCCGCTTATCCACCCGCAACACCAAGCGCAAACCATTGGGCAACTGTGTGACGATGGGGGCAGGCAGCCCCTGCACCGAGTCCGCTGCTTGTTCCGGCGGGTTGGAGCCGAGGGGGTCCACACTCACCTCAATCAGGCGCTGCGGTTGCAGGTAGGCGGCGGCTACTCGTGCCAAGTCCTCGGGAGTGACGCGTCGGAGGGCATCAGCCCACTCCTCATTGGCATTCAGATTACGTGCGCGGTGCCAGGAGATAGCCATAAGCCCGGCATAGCCCTGCACAGTGGAGAGAGCCCGCAAGCGCTGAGCACGCATTTGGCGGAGAGCACGCTGTACCCCTTCGGCAAAATCCGCTTTCGGGAGCTCAGCCACCCAAGCCAGCAAAGCATCGCGGAGGGCATCACGCCCGGCGCGCTCTACATCGGCCTCAATCAAGAAGGTACCCTCACCGCAGCGATCCGGTATAATACTGGTGCTCACATCATGAGCTTGGGCGGTTTCATCATGGAATTTTTTATAAAGCCAAGCAGCACGGCCATCACCCAGCACAGAGTTAAGCACGGCAAGGGGCGCGGCATCCGGGTGGCGAGTATCGGGGATACGCCAGCCGAGCATCAGGGTGCTGGTGGGCTGGGCAAACTCACACCGATGCAGGCGCGGCCCCCACTGGCGCGGCTCACACACCGGCGTTGTGGGTGCCGTTACTGCCGCCGGAACATCTGCCACGGCCTCCTCTAACAGGCGGAATACCTCCGCAGGCTCCACATCACCCACCACACACACAAACATATTGCCCGGTGTATAACGCCGGCGGTGGTAACTGAGCATGTCCTCATAACGCAGGGAATCAAAAAATTGTTGCTCGCCGATAACGGGTAAACGGCGCGGATGCGTGGTGTAAAGCGTGCGGATAAGGGCTCGGTATGAAGCATCGCGCGGGTCGTCATTATACATGGCCATCTCACGGCGTATAACCTCGCGTTCCTTCTCAAACTCCTCCTCCGGGAAAGTGGGGCGGAACACCAATTGCAGCAAAATATGCGCAAAGCGTTGCCAATTGGCGGAGGGTCCGTCAATATGGTATACAGTACGGTCTGTAGAGGTATAGGCATTCCATATACCACCGAGGGCAGCCACCTCTTCATTGAGTTGTTGGGCATTGAACTCGCCTGCACCCTTAAAGACCATGTGCTCAATGAGGTGGGATAATCCGGCTCCGGCGTGCTCCTCTTCATGCTCCGAGCCCGTACCTACCCATACCTGTACGGAAACCACGGGAAACGCCGTCATGCGGTTTGCTATTACCGTCAGCCCATTCTTACACGTATACACCTCACCTTGCATTCCTGCATTCTACCGCCTCTCCCCCCACCCTGCAAGCCAAAATCGTGTCCGCCACACCGTACATATACATTACCGGGCGATATCCTGCAAATCTGTAAAAAAATCCCGGGTTTCGGCGTCATGGTACCGAAACCCGGGGAAAAAATGCAGCACTGGCAGCAAATCAGTCCGCTAAGATAACATCCAGCTCAGAGACGGCGGCAAAGTCACCATCAGAGTGAGAGGAAATGGCCACAAAGCGGATAAAGCGAGCACGTGCAGGAGCAAAGAAGTACACTTGTTGTTCACTGTCATTGTTCTCCAGCACACCGCGAGCCACGGGTTGGCCCCAGTTCTCACCATCATTGCTGACGTACACCTCGTAGTCTTTCACATAAGCACCCTCCACTTTGGCGCCACGGTACATAATACCCTTGAGGTTACGCTCGCCACCCAAATTCAAGCGAATATCATGCGGGTAGCTGGCAACGGTAACGCCCTTCATGCTGTGCCAGTAGGTATCCGGATTGCCATCCAGCACGTTGACAGCCGCACCGCCTTCCGGGAGCTCGGAGCTGGCGTATGCAACGGAGAAGAATGCATTGGCAGGGTACTCACCCACGGTTTTGGTCACAATGGGCTTGAGCTCGGCCACGGCGGCATAGGGCTCTCCCTTGCTGATGGCCTCCAAACATACCATCTTGATGTACTTGGTGACAATGGGCTCCGGCAGCAGTACGGTTTGCTCATCATCTGAATCCGCCATCTGCAAGGTGCAATCCGGTTCTGCTGACCAAGTTTTGCCATCTTGGCTGAAGTAGAAGGCAATCTTGCCGACACGAGACGAGGAACGTCCTTGGCGCGGGGTTACTTTCACCCCGGAGAGCTCAGAGTCCACACCCAAATCCACCACTACCTCGTGCGGGTACTCGGCGCAAGGCTCATGCCAGCGGGAGTGCCAGTAGGTATCACGGCGTCCGTCAATGAGGCTCCACGGGGATTCCGCCTTGCCCGCATAGCTGGAGCATGATACGATGCGCAGCAAGTTTGCCGGGCGCCAGGAATCCAAACGCTGGAAACACAGGGCGGAGTTGATGCAGCCGGGAGCGGATGCATACGCGCGCACAATGCCTTCCTCACGCTGCAGGAAGGGCTCCGTATAGATATGGTCGGAGCCATCCGGCAGAGTCATGTTAATGGTGGCACCACGCGTTGCGCATGAGGCATGCACGTAGCCCATGGCATCCCGCGAGATGGTAACGGCACCGGCCAGCGGCAAGCTCTTGCGGCCTATCTCCTCCGGCTTGTCGGATGAAAGCAGCGGACGCAGCGAGAAGGTGAAGGTGGTGGGGGCAGCCAGCGGAATATCGCGGTTGATGGGGCGCGGACCGCATGCGGCACCGCCCAAGCCCAGCGTGAAGGCATCCACACTCAACACGGTGTGGCCGGTACCGGTAAGGTCCTCCGGGTGGGGGGCATCAAACAGTGCCTGCGGAGTGTAGGGCAAGGCGGAGAAGTTGAAGTTCTCGCCCTGCACGCTGGTAATCATCAGGCCCACGCCATTACCGTCAGTAACGGCAACCCACCTTGTATCCATACGGTTACCCTGCTCCATCGGCAGCGGGTAGCGCTCCGGCATCTTGCTGACGGTGGAGGAGTAAATGCCAATGGGAGAACCGGCCTTGCGATCCGGGTAGTTCTCACCGGGGCCGCGGCCATACCACTTCACATTGCTGAAGCGCTCCGGCAACGTCAGGATATAACCCAGCTTGGGCAATACGATGTTGCGCTCACTCGGTATAATACCGGCAGCCACGCTCACATAACCGTTGGGCAGAATGGTGTAGACCATCTGCGTGGTATAGCTGAAATCCTTTTCCGTGATGGGGCCGTTGTCCGTAAGCTCAAACTTACCTTGGTCATACTCACGGCTATCCAAGCTTTCCTTGCGCACACCACGAGTCACAACATCGCAGGACACGCGCACGGCACCCTCCGACAAGCGCTCCACCAAAAGCGGTGATGCATCATGCACCATGTTGCGCATACCATTGTTGAGCCACTGGTTCATGGCCCACTTATCATTGGCCAGCGGCGCACGGAAGGAGTTGAGAAGCAGTGTAGCCTTATCTCCGATGAGCTCTTGCCCATTCACAATGTAATTGCGGATACCGCCGGTCGCCTTATCCACCGCAATGGTGAAGTTGCGGCCTGTTACCACCATGCGGTTGTCCTCATTGCGCACGTTGAGGCTAAGACCCGGGTCCACCGTCATACGGCATGCATCGGCGCTGAATCCGTTGTAATTTTCCGGCAGACGCAGCTGCTCCGTTGCCACCACGTAACCGGCATCTGCCCACTCGGTTTTCTCACGCAGGCGCAAATTGACGGTAAGATAGTAGTCACAGTCCTTACGCAACGCACCGGCATCTATTCCGTCGAAGGGCACGGTTATCTCCACCGTTTCCAGCGGAGCAGCACTCACATTGAGCGTACCGGAACCTACGGGGCGGTCGCCTTCTTCCTTCAGGCACCAGTCAGCACTGTACTCGTTCAGGTTAGTGAAGAGGTGTTTGTTACGCACGCTGATGCGCACACCCTTGCCGTCCTCCGTAAGCCCCAGGAACTTGAACTCCGCATTCTGCTGTACCTTGCGGATTTCATCATACAACGGGGTGACGGTGCGGTCACTGTATATCACACCTTTGATGCAGAAAATACCATCATGGGGGAACTCACCATGGTCACCGCCGTAGCTTTGGCGCACCACTTTCCGGCCATTGGGCAGGGTTACCTCTTGGTCATAGCTTTGGTGAATCCACTCCCAGATACCGCCACCGATGATGGAATCACTGGAGTCAATCGCCTCCCAGTAATCCTGCAAGTTACCCATGGAATTGCAGAGGATGTGGGCGTACTCGGAGATGTACCAAGGCTTGAGGAGCTTGCGACTCGCAATCTCACGCGTCCAGTTGACGCTGGGGTACTGGTTGGAGCACAAATCCGCCAAGTCATTGTTACGCTCATACTGGGTGAGGCGTGAGGGGTCACGCTGTTTAATCCAATCACGCACGGCGGCAAAGTTCTCACCGGGGCCGGCCTCATTACCGTAGGACCAAATCACCACGCAGGGGTGGTTTTTGCTTTGTTCCACCATGTTGATGTTGCGCCACACATGCTGGGCTTTCCACTCCTTGGGGTGGGAGAGGGAAAGCTCCCCGTAGTAGTAGCCGTGGGACTCAATATTGGCTTCATCGCACACGTAAATACCGAGCTCATCGCACATTTCATAGAAAAATGCCGGCTGCGGATAATGTGAGTTGCGGATGTGATTGATGTTGCCGCGCTTCATAATAAGGAGCTCTTGGCGGCATTCTTCCTCCGTAACAGTATGGCCATTGGCGTGCTGGCTTTCGTGGCGGTTCACACCCTTGAGCTTCACCGGCATACCGTTTACCAAAAAGCGCCCGTTGAGCAGCTTGACATCGCGGAAGCCTATCTTGCGGGAGATGGTCTCCGTTACCTCACCCTTAGCATTCTTCAGGTAAATCACCAAGCGGTACAGATTGGGTTTCTCCGCACTCCACAGCGCCGGTTTCTCTACCCGGGTTCTCACGGTGGTAAGCAACTCATCCCCGGCTCCCAATTTGCCCTGTGCGGGGCTCAGGTCAGCCACTTTAGAGCCGTTCATATCCAACAACTCGGCTTCTACGGTAAATCCGGCTGCCTCCGTGCTGCGGTTGTTCACATTTACTTCCACCCGCAGGTCAGATGCGCTGTAATCCGATGTACCATCACCATTCTGCGCAAAATCCGTGTGCACAAAGAAGTCACGCACCAACACCTGCGGCGTGCTGTACATGAACACATCACGGAAAATGCCGGACAAACGCCACATATCCTGGCACTCCAGGTAAGAGCCATCGCTGTAGCGGTACACCTCGGCAGCTATGATGTTTTTGCCGGGCTTTACGTACGGCGTGATGTCGAATACGGCAGCCGTGCGGCTATCTTTGGAGAATCCCACCTTCTGCCCGTTCACAAAGAGGTAGAAGAAGGAATCCACACCGTCAAATTGAAGGAACACACGCCGCCCGTCCCAATTTGCGGGTATCTCCACCTCGCGGCGGTAGGAGCCCACGGCATTCGGCTCAGTCTTGGGTGTGCTGTACTTCTCCTCCGTCTTATCGCGCGGCGGAGTCATCACGCGCGGCCAATCACGCACAAAGGTGTAGCGCTGGTTGCTGTAAATCGGGATGCCGTACCCGCGCATCTGCCAGTTCGAGGGCACATCAATCGTTGCCCAGCTGCTTACATCTGTCTCGGGCTTATAAAAATCAACCGGGCGCTCTGCCGGTGAGGGTGCCCAGTGGAACTTCCACTCTCCGTTAAGGGATATCACCAATGATGAATCCTTACGCTTACCTTTAAGTGCCTCATTCTTATTAGCGAAGGGCACAAAAAACGCCCGAGAATCCTCGCGTCCCTGCGATAAATTTTCCGGGTTTTCCCAATCCGGGTGTGGTTGGTAAGCCTCTTGTCCTGCTGCAACAGCTCCGGCCAAAGCCAGCGTTGCAGTAATGGTCTTGAGCATGTTCATACCCGCATATACTACCAAATCCGGCTTTTCATGGCAAGCAAAAAAGCCGGGACAGGCTTATAACGCGCATGCGCACGCGCGTACGACCTCTTGCCTAAGCTCATAAAAATAGCTGGACAAAAAGCGGCAATGTTGTATAGTATCAACATAACACACACGCAACGCCATGTTCAATTTTCGCGCCGTAATACCCGCCATCAGCCTGCTTACCGTAACGTCGGCAGGAGCAGAGCCTGCACCGTTGCAGCCCATCACACTGCCCTGTGACCAAGAGGCAGGCTCCCCCGGCAAAGTGGTCATTGATGTCCTGTTGGCCATCAATTTGGCTCACTTGGGCAGTATTTATAAAACAGCGGAGCAATTGCAGGCGGAAACCATGGATGAGATTAACCGCATGCTGCAAAACTCGGCATTGGCAGATAAGGTGGAGTTCCGCGTGGCGGATGTGTACCTGTTCGTCTCAGGCGGTGAATCCATGCACAATACCCGCACGCTGCACCGCCGACGGGATGAGGTGAATGCGGACTTGGTGCTGGAGTTGTCATACATTGATGGGTTCGGCGTAGCGGGTGAGGCACACACAGGCGGAATTGTCGATGAGTTTATGGGCAATACCCTGCGCCACCCGGATGAAGATTGCTTTTACACCGTGGTGGATGTGCGCAAGAGTGACAGCACCATCAACAAAACGGCGCACGTAGCACCTCATGAACTGGCACACCTGCTGGGCTGCGGGCATAGTGATTCCCAAAGCACTCAGCCTTGGCAAGGAATGTATGATTTCTCCACCGGCGCCTTGGATAGTGAGGCCGATGCCGCCACCCTCATGACCTATGAGCAGCGCTCAGAGCATGGCGATTTCTCCGGCAGCTTCAAAAGCCTGCTCGTCCTTTCCTCCCCGGGTACTTATACGGAAAACGGCACTACCTACCGCATCGGCAGTGCCATGGAGGACAACCGCCGCACCTTCCTGATGTCTGCCCCCATGGTGGCAGGCTACCGCGCGGGCAGCCCCTCTGCCGTACTGAATGATGCTCCTGCGCACGCCTTCGAACTGCCGCAACTGCGCCCGTTCTCATACTACGTGGCCCGATTGAGCAAAAATTGCGAACAAGAAGAGATATTTTTTCCCGGCAACGTGGCTTTGTTTTGCACCCAACACGTTCCTTACCTGGTGCAAGACGATGAGTTTTGCCGCGTTTGGGGCACCACCGCAGCCGCCACGGCGGACTCTCAAGCCGGGGGAGCGGATGTTTGGTACAAATTGCGCGTGGAAAAGACTGCGGAGTTCACGGCCGGCTTCCGCACACTCGGCAAAGACGTAAGGGATGCCACCCCCACGCACCCCATGCGCGTGCGGGTGTACAAACGCAACGGGCAAGAGCTACAGCCCCTGCCCTGCAACCCCGCCACAGCTCAGAATAAGGTGCACGGGGCCTGCTGTTTTCAGGCTCAGGCAGGGGATGAGCTCTATTTTGCCGTAGAGGCGGTGGAGCAACCCGGCATTTTCAACTTCTTTCTGCGCTCACGGCAAAGCACTCCGCCCGCCCTTGCAGAGTATTACCACCTGAGCCCCACCGAGGCAGCCGCCTTGCAGCCCAATGCAGCTATGCTGCAACAAACCCTGCAACAAACTGACTCCGTACCGCAACAACAGCTGGATACTGCCCTCAAACTCAGCGCTGTCATGGGGTATACGGAACATTGCCGCATGCTGATGGCTGCCGGGGCCAATCCCTCCGCTGCTCGCAAAAATGAGCTCACGGCTCTGTTCCTTGCCATAGCCGGCGGGCATGCGGAAACTGCCCGCTTGCTGCGCGGTGCCGGTGCTTGCCTCCATACTGATGAGCAGCAATTGCAATATGCTTGGCACCTTGTTCTGCAAACTTTCTGCTTCTCCGCCGTTCAAAACCTTATCACCGATGGCACCGCGGCTGATACCGCAACGGAAGTGGGCTCTACCGCCCTCATGCACGCCGCCGGTGCCGGATACGCCTCCACCCTGCAATTCCTGCTGGCTGCCGGGGCGGATCCCAACGCCCGGACTCATGACGGCCTGACTCCCCTCATCTACGCCACCGGTAACGGACATGCAGAATGCGTCCGCCTTCTGCTGGAAAACGGCGCCAACGCCAACCAAGCCAACGACACCGGCCTTACACCCCTGTTCTTGGCAGCACTCAGGGGGTACCATGAATGCGTGGAAGCTCTGCTGCAAGCCGGAGCATCTACGGACGTAGTCGTCGATGGCAACTTCACCCCCCTGTTCATCGCCATCCGCAATGAGCACACTCGCTGCGTGCAACTGTTGCTGGAGCACGGAACCGCCCATTCCTCCACCAAGAACGCCTATTCTGCTATTATTTTTGCCGCCACCAACCGGAGCACGGATATTTTGCGCTCACTACTCCAAAACGGTGAAAACCCCAACTATACCACTGATAAGGGCGTAACTCCGCTCATTGTAGCTGCGGAACAAGGCCGGGCTGACAACATCCGCCTGCTCTTGGAACACGGTGCCAACATCAACCATACTGATGCCGACGGCGATTCCGCCCTCCTGGTTGCCATCATGAAAGGCCGCACGGACTGTGTACAGATTTTGCTGGAGGCCGGGGCGGACCCCACCATCCACAACGCCAACCATGTAACCCCCTTGCAGGGGGCTGCCGTCAATGGCCATGCGGAGTGTCTTAAATTACTGCTGGAGCTTGGCTGCCGTGATAGCGCCACAAAAAACGATGGTATAACGGCACTGATGTTGGCCGCTGCCAACGGCTCTACCGAATGCGTGCGCCTGTTGCTGCAACACGGCGCCGATGCCGATGCCCGCAATAAGGAAAACATGACGGCTCTCTCATACTCCGTACGCCGAGGCCACACGGAATGTGCCCGCATCCTGTTGGAAAACGGCGCCAATGTCAACATCTGCCACTCGGAGACCCAAAACACCCCCTTGTTGGATGCCGCCATCCTCGGCCACACGGACTGCCTGCGCCTGCTGTTGCAACACGGCGCCAACGCTAAGCAGGCGGATGCCAAGGCGAACTCCGCTCTTGTCCATGCCGTGCGCGAAAACCACCCGCAATGCGTTGCTTTGCTCTTGGAGTACGGGGCTCTCGCCAACTCTACGGATCCCCGGGGACTCACTCCCCTCCACCATGCCGCGCTCAATGGGTACAAGGAATGCCTCCTCCTGCTCCTGCAGGCCGGTGCAAATGCCAATCCCCCCGTGCCTGAGAATTGCTATTCACCGCTGGAAGCGGCCGTCTCCCGCAACAGCATTGACTGCGCACGCATCCTGCTGGAGGCCGGGGCACGCGTCTCCGCTGACGGTACGCCGGATTCTTTCAGCCTGATGGTATGCGAAAGCCCGGACATCATGCGCTTGCTACTGCAACACGGTGCTAACCCCAACAGCGTGCACGGTGATGATAAATTCTCCGCTCTCATGTTTGCCTTATCCTACCAAAAGCCCGACTGCGCGGAGTTATTGCTGGAGGCCGGGGCGGACATCTCGTACCGCAACAACAATGGCATATCCGTCATCCTTCATGCTGCCGGTGTCGCTTCTCCCGCCACATTCAACCTCCTCCTGCAAAAAGGTGCCAACCTCGCTGATGTCGATAATGAAGGCAACAACGTCCTCATGCGCGCAGCTGCAAATGAAAATACCCGCCTCATCGCCCACCTCCTGCAGCTGGGTGTGGACGTCAACGCCACCAATCATCAGGGCAAAAATGCTTACCTCTTCGCCTTGGAAAACGGTGACTCCGCTTCCGCCGACCTCCTGGAAAAACTCGGTGCCGATACCTCAAAAACCGACAACAGAGGCTACTCTCCGCTTCATTACGCCGCATCATCGCCCACCCTCATTGCCAAACTCTTACAACGCGGAGCCAATGTCAACGCCACCGCGCATGATGGTACCACCCCGCTCATGCTCGCCGTCCACAGCGACGACACGGAAGCCGCCTCCCTCCTCCTGCAAGCCGGTGCCGATGTCCACCTCCGCGATAACAATGGCCGCACTGCCTTCCTGCACGCTGTTGCCCACTGCGATAATCGGGATATCCTTGAACTCCTCCTCAAACACGGTGCAAATGCCTTTGTCAAGGATAACTCCGGTGCGAATGCCCTCCGCATCTCTCGCGAAGAAAACAATGGAAACTTCATTGATTTCCTCCGCTCCCTCGGCCCCGATGGCAAACCCAGAAAACGCTCCCGTTTACGCAAGCTGTTTGATTAACCAAGCGGCAGCATGCAAATACAGTAAAATACGTGCCCTCCACGGCTCAGAGCTCAGGAAGTGAGGGAGACAACTAATTTGTGCAGAATATCGCGGTCATCCACTTGAGTGGAAACGAGTTGCCTATCCGCCAGGGCACAGGCTTGGAGATCCTTACGGGCCTTACGGAGGGAAAGCTTACCGCAAGTACGGGCGGCATTGAAGAGGGCGTAGGAATTGGGGGAGCCGTCCTTTTTGAGGGGGAGCATTTTGCGGTCCATGGGCAGCAATTTGGCAATGGCCGCCTCAAAACTGCGGTAGTTGGAGGCATCCACCCCAAAGGAATCCATGAGCAAACGAGCACAAAAACGGTTGCGAACGGTGGGGACAATGGCTGCACGCATAATGGAGACGGCTTGCTCGCCGTGCTCAAGCTGCTCATTGATGAGGCGTACGGCAAGGCGGCAGTTGCTTTGCTCGATAGCGCGCGAGATCTCAAAAATAACGCCGTTGCGGGACACCGCCACCATCAAATCCACGTCATCTACGGTAACACGGCGTCTCTCCGTGCCCAAGTATACGTCCAATTTTGCCAACTCATTGGCAATTTGCCGTGAGCTCTCATTCACTCGCTGCACAAACAAATCCAACGCTGCATTCTCAAATGTAAGTTCATGCGTTTTGGCCATGCGGAGTGTCAGCGCGGAGACTTCCGCCTCCCAGCCGGGTTTGGAGATGTCAATTTTGGAAAATTCCTTGAGCTCGGCAACTTTAGAGAGTTTTTTGAAGAAGACGCGGCGTTTGTCCATCTCCATGCAGCTCATCACCAAATACGTATCGGCTGGCAGGTTTTCCAAGGCGGCTACCAGGCTCTCCATGGCCTCCTGAACAGCCTCACTGCGTGCACCGGAGGGCGTATCCCCCAAAAAACTCACACCTTTGAGCCATATAACCTTGCGCCCGCCGAACATGTTGAACATCTGCAGCCCGGACACCGTACGCCCCAGGATTTCCACCGCATCATCCGCAGTAGCAGCTGCGCCGTCAATAATCTCATCGCCCCAGCCATCCCCGCCGGCAGTCAGCTTGCTATATGTTTTTTGCGCAGCGCTGCCCGCTGCACCTTCATCGCTACCGAAAAACACATATGCTATAGCTTCATCTGCCATGGCCTCATTATACCCTACATGAACCGTTTAGTCAAATTTTTCAAAATCAACCATAAACTTTAACAGAGCCAATCAAATTATCCCGGATTTGCGCACTAAAGTAATCAGGAAACTCACTGCCGCCGCAATCAGGACGGACAAAACAAGCGCGCTGAACGGAAACCATATGGTGGCACCTACCCACTCCCGCACCATGGGATAAAGCGGCAAATGCACCAAATAAAGCTCCAAGGAATGCCGCCCTGCCCATTCCACGGGAACAAGCACCCCTTGTGGCAGGTGCGGGCGCACGAGCCCAAGCAGGTAGCACCCTGCCGGCATGGCAAATACCAGCGCGGCCAAGGGCATGAGGTCACAGTACTCGGAGCACAACCACCCCTCACCCTGCCGGAACATGAAGCGCGCCGCCACGGAAAAGAGCAGACAAAGTGCAGCAGTAAAATAGTTGTTGCAACGCATGCCCTGTGCCACGCACATGCCGGCCAAAAAGGCGGGAAAACGCGCTAATCCCCAGCATACGGTGGCGCGGTACAAATTAAGCGTGCCGGAATCCGGTTGCAGGTAAATACACAGGGCCAGGAGTACCTCCGTAAGCAAGGTGAATACCAACAGCCATCCCCATGTATTAAAACGCCTCACTACAAGCAATAACAACGGGCTGAACAGGTAAAACAGCAGAATAACCCGCACATACCACATATCCATACCCGTTACCTGCAACAACACGTGTTGCAAGGTGGGTGCGTGCGGTGCCCACAGGTAAAATAAGGTGCCGCAAAGCACACAGGCAGGCATAAGTCGCTTGATCCTCTTGGCATAAAAACCGGCCAAACTTTGCCCGGGCTGCCACCGCCGCAATGAATACACAATACCGAAGCCGGAAAGAAACAAAAACACATCCACCCCCCACAAACCGTAGTAATTGCACACAAAACTGAACCACCCGAAATCCTCCGTTTGCAGGTGAAACAACATGATGAAGATAATGGCAAGCCCCATCAGCATGGTACGGGCTGCCGAGATGCCGGGGCGGGCATCCGCCGTGCTGTGTTCGGTATTCTCCGTATGCATGGCTCAATCAGTGGTGGCAGGAATCGCAGTTAAGGGGTAAGGCATGCTTTTCATGGCAATCCAGGCATGATTGCATGGTGTGGGCGGTGGGTGCATCCGGATTAGGGTGGCACTCTGCACAGCTTACCCCTTTGCGCGCGTGGTAACCGTGGTTAAAATGCACATGCGCAGGGAGCGGTGCTTGGCGTACCCAGCGCAGGGGCTCACCGTGGTACACGGATGAGTCCGCATTTGCCGCTGCATGCAGGGGCAGCAATCGTGCATCGTCCGCCAAAATGTGCCGGTGGCAATCCATACAGGCAGAACTTGCAGGCATGCCCGCCCCGGCTCCTTTTTCCGCCCCCGCGTGGCAGCTTTGGCACTGCATATTCACCTTATCCGCCGCCGTATGGGTGCTGTGCTCAAACGGAACCGGTTGTTGCGCTACGTAGGTAGCGGCTGTATAGGCGTGCCGGTAGATGAGCACAAGACAAAGCACCCCCACTGCGGTGAATATGCAGAGGGGGTGCCTGAGGAATCTCATGTGAGGGCTCCTCCGGGGTTATTTCTTCTCAATCTTGATGGTACCGTTGGACTGGCGATCTTTCTTCATGTCAAAAATCACCTTCAGGTGCGGGTCTTTCACCTTAGCGCCCACCTCAAGGGTATAAACATTGTTATTATGTTTGATACCCGTGGTGCCACGGTGCATGTCCTCCGCTACCTTCTTATTGCCGTCAAACAACTGCACGCCCAATACCACCAACTGGTGAGATCCGCTGCTGTAAGTGAACGTAACCTCATACGTACCGGCTCCCTTAATGGGCAAGGGGCCTGCAAGCTCCGTAGGAGTTTCATCCAACGGCAACACCGCAGGTGACCAACCGTCCGCATAGCTCAACTGTCTGGCCCAAATGGTTTGCGCATGCTCAGCGGATACACCGAGGATGGAATCCGGGTCTATGCTCTTCATCGAACGGATGTACTTGACGAGCTTCTTTTGCTCTGCCATTGTACCGTGGCGGTGCAACAGGCCGATAGCCATGGCGTACAAACCCTGGCGCTGCTCATCGTTGTATGCCTTATCGGCAATTTTATCCTCAATCTCCTTGAGGATAGGCTTCCACTCTCCGGTTTCCGCTGCCTTTTTGGCGGTACCCTCAGCATAGCCATACATATTGAACTCCAAGCTGCGGATGTAACCGGACTTGTCATCCTTATCGCACTCCTTAATCATCTTGACGATGTTATCCGGACGGCGGATATTTTTGAAAGAAGCAGCCTTACCGAGCGTGAGGGCGCGGGCAAGTCCTGTCTCGCCTTTTGCTTTCTCCAAGAGAGCATTTTGCTCATCCACCGCCTTGTGGGCTTCCTCAATCAGGTTGGCTATTTTGCTGAAAGCCTTGCGGTCCTCATATGGTATACAAATGGTGGTATAGTAGCGACCTGATTTGTCATACAATGCAAAAGCCGGGTAGGTGTGAGGCCCTTCCCAACGCAGCTTACCAAGCTTAGCACCACGCGCCTTGTTGGTTTCCTCCGTGGAAAGATTGGCTACAGGCATCTCAATAAGAACAGAATCCGCAAACGCTTTCTTAATTTGTTTATTCTTCAGAAATTGTTTTGCCAGCTTCTCGCTGTACTTATCCCAGCCATCGGCATAAAGCACCACTACGTAACCATCCTTCGGCACATTGGCCTGCGCTGCCTCATAGTTCTCAACTATATTGAGCTCAGCGGCTTTATCATTATCTGCCATGGCAAGCGGTGCCATGGCAGCAGCCATCAGTATGGTAGCTAATGTTTTTTTCATCTTGTTTACGAAAGGTTAGAGTTATGCTGCTTGATTACCGTATACGAACACAGCGTTGAGATGGAAGAACTCCGGACCACCCGGACGCAAAATACGCACGTACTTGGCCAAGGGTAATTTTTCCCCGAGGTCAGCACGCAGGACACGCTGATTACAGGGACCGAACTGGTGCACATCCGTCCACTTTTCGCCATCCTCCGACACCTGAATCTTCATATTATGGAGGCGGTCCCGGTTGCCGTCCGGTGCAATGATAACAACGCCGGTCACATTCACTTGACGCGGAAGTTGGACGACAAGGTAGGCATTTTCATCCTTTGCGGTATGGAAAGTGCCTCCGCAGGGCTCCAACAAGCCCCAGTGGTAGCAGGGCTTATCATACCCGCTGGTGGAGCTGGCCCATACCAGACCACCCTGCGAGGCAAGCTTGCCCGGGAATGGTTCGTGGCTCGGCAACGGATTCTCCGGCTTTCTGTACTTCTCCGGCAGCATGCGCCCTATGGCTTGGAAGGTGTCCAAATCTCGGTTTCTTTCTGCCGTCAGCAAAGCGGAACCCAGCATCTTATCACGCTCTTCATCCTTCATGCCTTTGCCCTTCTGTATACCCTTAACCATAGCGATGTTAAACTTCGTACGGTCAGCATCCTTCATCTTCTCGGAAATCTTGTTACCCCATCCGAGAATCACGGACATATACTGAGCTGAGGAAGATACAGAGTTGAGCATATCCGAATAAGTGCTGCAAAGTTCCTCCGGCGTGGCAGCGGAAACTCCAAGCTGCTTGAGCTGGGCATCTGCCAAATTCTCGATACGCCAGCGATCCGGGCCCATCCCCTTACAGGCACGCCAGAAATCCAAGCAGCACTTGCGCAGTTTTTTCTTATCACTGCTCATGGCTTTTGCCATACCTTCCAAGGCTCCCTTGTGCAATACCTCGGAAGCTAACTCCGGATACACCGGAACAAGGAACTCGCAAAGGGAATCATTGAGCTCCTCCCATGCTTTGGCATCATTGGCCGCCTTAGCTTTGAGCGCATCCGTCCACTCACGCCATGCCATGAAGTTGCGCGGCTGTTCCTCAACAGCAGCGGCAAAGCACCCGGAAGCCTTCTCCATGTTACCCTGTTGAGCATATATGTTACCGGCTACGCGCAAGGCATTGGAGAGAGCTGTTTTCCCCGTTGCGGCATCATCCGCATACATCTCCGTGGCGGCATGCAATGAGGAGTATGTATACACATTACGGAAAACCTGCCAATGCAAGCCACGTTCCCAACTCAAGGAGTATGCCGGCGTCCACTTATCGCCTACGAGTACAATGTATGCACAGTGTCCGGGTTCACCCGCTGTCATGGCCGGTACACCATTTGCCAACGCTGAAAATGCCCCGAAGTGCGACAAACTACCACACACACCACCTACTAAATAGGTAAGTGCCGTGCGGTTCGGACCATAGGTAGCGGCCCACGGTGAGTAGTATTCCGGTCCGTGTATGGAATCACCATAAATGTTATTAAGGCGGTACGCACAACGCCAACAACACCCCGTAAACTGGTCAGCGGGCAAGTGTACGTTTTCCAAGCTCCACTCCAAGCTTTCAATGCTGCCGTAATCGTTATCTCCCTTACAACCGCAAACCATTCGGCGCTGCCAGAAGGGGATTTCATCAAACACGCTGTTGAGGCGACCGGCCTTGTAGCTTTTGATGTAGAAGCCGGCACGCTCCACGGCGTCATCCGGATTCCACCCGGAGCGGGCATACTCCAATGCTGTAGCGGTAGCAATATCGCGCACCATGCGGTCACTGAAGCAGTCCGCATGCTTATCCGCAATCTCTGCCAGTATATAAACCGCTGTACCGGGGCGATTACACTCTCCGCTGAATGCAAACTGCTGCAACCACTCCGCATCCTTGGCTATCATTTCCATGAGGGTGGCGCATTTCTTATTCTCCAAAGCTTCTGCCATGGTCAACGCCATTTCGCTCTCGGCCTCGGCTCGCTTGATTCTCTTCTCCAACTGGCTGATATTCCAAGCCGTGCGCTTGGAGGGTGTTACCCCTTCCGGAATAGCGGCTTTGGCTTTCTCCAAATCTTCACGCAATTTAGCCAGGTTCTTTGCCTTATCCTCTTTGCGCTTGGCGGCATCTGCCAAGTTCTCCACCTCCGCCTGGGCTATTATCCACTGAGCCAACAGTATACGGTTTTCTTCCTTGTTGATAAAGCTCTCCGCTTGTGCCGTAGTGCTACCTCCCATGGCGGCGGTAATCTTTCCAGCAAGTTCATCTCGCTTAGCGGTTGCATCTTTCCAGCTACTATCGCTCACGAGCTTCATGCCGTCAAATGCACTCCCTCTCTTCTTCTTCTTTTTGGAAACTGCTTTGTCGCCTTTCTCAGCTGCCTGTGCACCCACTTCAGCACCTGCTGCTACAGGGTCGGGCTCTACACCGAATAGCTCCGGCTTTACATAATAAGTGGCACCTGCTGCCACACCGGCCAGCAGCAACGCTATCGCTGCTATAACCCCTCCCTTGGACCCTCCGCTTTTTTTCTGCGGTATCCGTGTCATTGGTGTGATTGTTCCTTTCTTCATAAAAACTGGTACTCGTCTTTTCCGAGCTGTTTACAGTCTACCCCAAGCCCTGCCTCTCCGCAAGCAAAATTTTCTCCGCGTTACATGTTGTTTTCTTTTTCTGCATTATTTTCCTCAAAATCTCTCCCTCCGTTACCGGGAAAATATTGCACCTTCAGGCTCATTATCAGTCCCGAAATTCCCGCAACATCATGGCCGGTGCTCAGAAAACGGCACTCACCTCACTTAAGCTGCTGAAATGGTTATCGGTTCATGCAGTTTGTTGACAATTTGAATAACGGTCTGATATCGAGCACCAAAAAGATCAGTCAACATAAAGTTGTTGAACGGCTCTTGATTTACTACAATATTCGTATCTATGTCGCCATTGACTCTCACGTAGTTAATGATGCTACGGATGTATTCCTGCTGCATTGAGTTAAAGGTGTTGTCGTTCAGGTATTCGCTGAATTTCTCATTCACGACTTCTTGATTTAACCCTACAAGACTGCGCACAAATGCCGCTAAATTACAGATATCTGTGGTTTTATTGTAATCATCCCGTGATCCTAATTTATGCCACAAGATATGTTCCAGCTCAAGCAAATCATCCTCGTTAATCGGCTCAAGGTTGTAAATCTTACTAATCACTTGACTATTGATATTTTCCATCAGGTAGTCAATAACTTTTTGCCGATAAGTGCGAATGTCGATAGCCGTACCGTCAACGCCCGGTCCGTCACTAATCGTATCTGTAATATCAATGTCGTACTGAGCTCGTCCTTCTCCTTGTAAGAACTGCATCAACTCACGCAGACTCCGGCGCAATCTCTCAAGCTCCGGTACGGATGGTGATTGCCAGAAATCATTGTCGACAATCATCTTCAAATCAGCAGCTTTTGCCTGAACTTGCGGGATAGAAGCCTTTTCCGTAAGCAAATAGTGCGCAACCTCACGGATTTTTTTCACATCTTTCGCAGCTTCCTTCACGTCACCACTACATACAAGAGCCAATGCTACATGCAGCATGCGGCAATCAAAGGCCAGAGAGAGGGGATGCCCCTGAATCCCGGAATCCAGCAAGGGCACAATATGTTTCCTCAGCTCTTGTAATGCTACAGGCGTAAGAGCCGTCCAGTTCTCCCAATCGTAGAACTTATCCACGTATTGCATTTCCGCCCGCACTTGTATGCGGTTGCTGTGGGATTTAATAACGCCCATTTGACGATGAAGCGCTTCCTTGAGCTCATCATAGTATCCTTTGAACCACTCGTCTTCTTGATATTGAATATCTTGCAGGCCATAGAGCATATCAGCTTGCAGGGTAAACAAGCGTTGTGTCAGACTCAGCTGATTACCTTGCGATGGCTTACCTTCCGGCAAATTACCAAAATACTCAAAGTTAGCACAATAATCAAAAATGTAGAATTCGCTCTTGTGGCGCCCGGGGCCATATATATTTTCGCACAGTCGAGTGCCTCGTCCAATCATCTGCACAAACTTTATCTTAGAGCGCACTTTCTTGAAGAACACCAGATTCAGCACTGCCGGAATATCCACGCCCGTATCCAGCATGTCCACCGATACGGCAATACGGAACTCCGGGTTGGTATCAAATTGCTCAATAAGACTATCAGCATTCTGTACATAATTATCCACCAGCTGACAGGTATTCGCCGGATAGTCCGGGTACAGCTCGTGGAAACAATCCACAATCATCTGAGCATGTTTATGATTGTAAGCAAAGATGATGCTTTTGCCCAGAGTCTCTCCATTGTTTACTTTCAGGCCCTGAGTCATCAATTCCTCAATGACTTGACGGCAAGTGTTCTTGTTGAACAGGAATCGGAACAATTCATTCCCGGGAACATTGAAATCCGGCGTGGGCAAACGCCTCTCGGCAAAGTAATCATCCAATTGCTCCCGTTCTTCCGGCGTCAATTTACTCGGGTCAATACCTTCGGAAATTAAAAGCGAGGTGCGGTTGATAACTTTGTACCCCACCAGATAATGCTCATCTATGGCTTCCTCCAATGAATAATCAGAGTCAGGCACGCCCGATTCGCAAGCAAACAAGCTGTAGGTATTAGCATCCACCTCGTTCTTGGGGGTTGCCGTCAGCCCTACGAGCAAACTATCGAAATACTTGAAAATGGAACCATATCGATTGAAGATACTGCGATGCGCCTCATCAATGATGATAAGGTCAAAACGCCCGGATTTGAACCGCTTATCCTCAGCATCAATGTAGTTAATCATCGTCTGGTATGTACAGAACATCAGGCGGGCATTGTAGTCCGGCTTCTCCCTGCCGGACAATTCGCAGATGCTCGTATTCGGCATAAGCTTGGCATAATTCTGCTTGGCCTGATGCACCAGACTGGTGCGGTCTGCTAAGAAAAGTACATTCTTTACCCAGTTGTTGCGCGTCAGAATATCGACCAATGAGA
Source organism: Akkermansia sp. (assembly GCA_017415995.1). Classification (GTDB taxonomy): domain Bacteria; phylum Verrucomicrobiota; class Verrucomicrobiia; order Verrucomicrobiales; family Akkermansiaceae; genus Akkermansia. The sequence continues at coordinate 24,123 of JAFQDN010000026.1, forward strand.
TGGAGACTCTCGTTTTTCCCGTCCCCGTTGCCATCACCAGCAATCCACGCCGCTGCATCTTGTTAAGTTTCTCACAAAGTCGAGTAATGGCTATCTTCTGATAAGGGCGATTCGTGATGTCATCGTTAATGGTGAAATCCGTTATATCGGAGCGCCCTCTTTTATGGAGCATCAGCTCCAACTCGTCTTGCGTATGAAATGCCAGCACTTGCCTGTCCGGGTACAGACCGTCCATTACCTTGGTGGTATAGCCGTTAGTGTAATAGAGCACGGGCTTGTAGCCATAGCGCTTCTTCATGCATTCGCCATACAAATCCACTTGGTGGCGGCCTTTCTCGGGGGATATGGATGTACGCTTGGCCTCTACGATAGCAAGGGGTTTACCATTCCGTCCATAGAGTACATAATCGCAATAGCCCAAACCTGTTGCGTTAGGCATTCCCTCTACTTCTATTTCAATGCCGGCCATGCTTGGCTGAGCCACATTCTCACTCTCAAGCACCTCCCAACCGGCCTCACGCAGATACAAATCTATATAGAGTTTGCGCGTATTTGCCTCGCTCATGTAAGGCGGCTTCCGGTAGGGAATGTCAGGGGTATGCTCTCGGTGGTCAATCAGTTCCGCCACGGCGGAAATATTCTCAACAGCCAGTTGAGCTTCTGCCTTGCGTATGCGCACTGCATGTTCTGCATTCATACCCAGAATGCGCACATAGTGCATGGCCTGTATCACATCTGCATCGTTGATGAAGTCGACTACTGCCGAGTTGTCTATCAACTCCAGCAAAGTCGCTTTTTTAGGGAGCTTGATGTTGAGATGCTGATAGATGCCCTCCACAAGTTCTTTGAGCATTTCCCGGCTCAATCGAGCCTTGTCTCCGGCATTTGATGCAGAGCGTATTTGTGTGAGCTTGGTCTGTACCTGTTCCCGATTCATAGGTGTAGAGAAATTTATTACAGGAGTTTTCGCAAATCTTCCATGCTGGGTAAAGCGCGGCGCAGCTTCTCCGGCATTTCATCTCGGGTCTTGTATACCGCTACGCCCATCGGTTTGGCATAGTCTCGCACGGCATATTCCACATAGGGCTTTTCTGCATCCGAACATAAAATGATGCCTATGCTCTGGTTCTCCTGTGGCTTACGCACATAGTCATCCAGCAATTGCAGGTACATATTCAACTGCCCCAAATACGCCGCCTTGAATGGTCCGGTTTTCAGCTCAATAGCCACGAGTGCCGTAAGCTCTCGGTTATAGAACAACAAATCTATAAAATGCTCCTTACCGTGCGCTTCGATGCGGTATTGATTGCCCATGAAGGTGAAATCCCGACCAAAGGTCATGATGAAATCACGAATGTTGTGTACAATGGCATTTTCCAGCACCCGCTCGTCAATATCCTCTTTGTCCCTCGCGCCAAGTTCTTCCACATTGATGAAGTCCAGCAAATACTCATCGCGGAACATTTCCACGGCTTTCAATGCGGAACGTGTGTCTCTGAGAGCCAACTCGAAGTTATTCGGCATTTGCCCCCTATGGCGGTACATGTCGTTGGCTATCGCAGCCTTCAGCCGAGTTACGCTCAGCTGCTCCGTTGCACTTAAGCGCACATAGTATGCGCGCTCTGCAACGTCTTTGACTTCTCGCAATATCATGCTATGGTGCGTAAAAGATACAGCCTGAAACTCCTCAAGCGTCATCCCCAATGTAACTGTAAAAATGTCACTTTTTTGTAACCATTCTAATTCGTCAGTCGCGACTAGCGAATTTACAATCGATTGAGATTCCGTACTTTGAGCATTTTTATCATCAAAGAGATGTGTCAATTTTCGTGGACTCCACTCTTCATAAAAAGTGCGCATTAATTTAATATTCGCAGGGGAAAATCCCCTCAATCCGGGCAACTGCTCCTGCAACCGTCGGCTAATATAATCTATAGCACCCTTACCCCATTGACCGCTTCGGGAATGGACTGATATATACTGCCCTACACTATAATAAAGCGCAAGCTGTACCGCATTCACCTGTCGCGCAGCTTGTACCTGGCGCTGCAAGATGACGCTCTTGATAACTTGCACCGCCCAATCATAATTATCGTGCGCCCCCATGCCTTTATCTCCCTGCAGTTGTTCCATCGCCTTCTCCTTTACTACGTTTAGACTCCCAAGTCAATCAAAATATTCCTGCATCAGACTATCAAAAAGCTTCTGCGTCTCATCAAGCGATTGCTGAATGACAAAGCGTAATTTGTAGATGCGGCGTAGAAAAATTGTAAAATCCCTTTGTAGTTGAATATCCGGCACTGCGATTCGCAGTTTTTTTAATTTTACACCAGGTAAATGAGCTATAGTAGCCTTTGCTCCTGCAATGACATCAAAAGCTTTGTGGTCACAATTATACTTAAACCACCATGCCACATAATCAGGCAACACCTTGTTAACATCACACCGTACGCGATGCAAAGCTTTCTGAAAAAAACATTCTTTTAGTTCGTTATGCCACACCGCACATCTTCCTATTTCTCCTCCTTCACAGACGAGAATATCTCCTTCCTTTAGTTGGAACTCAATTCGTTCATTGTCGTCAAAGTCCATTTTGTTTAATTGATTTAATTCGAAATGGAACCACTGTACATTGAAGTTTGCCAAATAAGGATAGTTATTTCTTCCTGTTTTATGTTTCGTATCCAGCATTTTTCCTAATCTGGAAGAGGTTATATCTCCAAGATTATATATTGCCCACTTTTTATCATTGCGTATAATATCTCCAAACAACTCTACAAATCGGCATTTGACGAGCTCATCCAGCTTGGCAAGCTGTTTGTTTCGTTTATCAATTGCTGATTTTACTTTTTCCAAACGCTCAACCAACGAGCGTTGCTGATTATAAGACGGCAACTCAATGAGGGCCTCCGTGAGATTACCCAATTTTATGTACTTTATTACCCCGCCAATTGCTAATTTTCTAAGTTCAACTATGTACTTCTCCATGAAGTAGTACAAGTAAGGCATGTACAATACATTTGGCTGCTTAGCTTCAATAATGTATGTTCTCTGATACGCGTCAAATTTGCCGTTGTAATATTTAACATTCAAATCGCCATTTCCCGCCACCAATATACATTCACACTCGTATGAGTAAGTGTTGATTTTTAATGGCTCCCTAGAGCATGTAAAAAAAGGATATGCTCCGTCTTCAGATGACGCATTGGCATCTAATTTACCAGTTCTGATTTTGGTAAGGTTTCCAAGTTTAACTTTCATACACACCCCTCCAAATTCAGATTTGTCGTTCCAGCAACTTACGCAATTCAGCCATTTCTGCCTGAATCTGCGTTTCCAACCTCTCGATATTATCCAAGATTTCCGAAGAAGGGGGATATTCGACCGGGATATAAACTGTTTTCTTGTACTTATTGATGCTCAAGTCATAGTCGTTGTCTACAATTTCCTGCTTCGGGACAAAGAAGCTCTGCTCGGTACGTTCTCTTGCTGTTTCGGCATCGAGATTGGCAAAGCGGGCAATGATATCAGGGATATCATTCTGCTCGATAGGTGTGCGCTTATCGTCAAGGCTGAAGCCATCAGCCTTCATATCGTAGAACCAGACATGATCTGTCCCGCCGGCATCCGTACGAGTGAAGATGAGGATAGCCGTCGATACCCCCGCATAGGGTTTGAACACCCCGGAGGGCATGGAGATAACGGCACGGAGCTGTTGATTTTCCACAAGCTCCTTACGCAAAGCTTTATGAGCCTTAGAACTGCCGAAGAGTACGCCGTCCGGCACGATAGAAGCGCAGCGTCCGCCGACAGAAAGCATTTTGGTGAAAAGAGCCATGAAAAGCAGCTCAGTCTTGGAGGTAGAACAAAGAGCAGTCAAATCCTTGCTGATATTTTCCTTAAACACGCTGCCCTTAAAGGGCGGATTAGCCATAATGAGCGAGTAGCAGTCACGCTCAGAATTCTCCTTGGAGAGCGAGTCACGATACTGAATATTCGGCTTCTCTACGCCATGTAGCATCATGTTCATTGCACCAATGCGAAGCATGGACTGGTCTGTATCATAACCGGAGAAAAGGCCTGATTTGAAGTAAGCCATGTTCTGAGTCTTCATCAACTCGGCACGTTGGTGCGCACTGATATAAGCACAACTCTGCTGCAAGAATCCGGCGCTTCCCATCGCGGGGTCAAGAATCTTGTCCTTGAGGGTAGGCTTCATGAGCTGCACCATTATGTCAATAATATGGCGGGGAGTACGGAATTGCCCGTTTTCACCGGAAGCAGCAATCTTGCTCAGCAAGTATTCATAAACATCGCCCATGAGGTCTTTATTATTCATGTCCAGCGCATCAATACCATCCACAACCTTGGCCAACACATTACCGGTGGGAATCAGGAAGACGGTGTCCTTCATGTAGCGGCTGAAAGCCGTGTCTTTACCCTGGCCTATCGACTTGATGAAAGGGAACACATAGTTACGTATATTCTCCAGCATTTCACCCGGCTCCATGTGGTGAAAAACACTCCAGCGCAGATTGCGGTAATCCGTTTCAATGCGTGGTGTTTCGCTGATGACGCAGATTCCATCTCCAAACACTTTATTGGCTAAAGGCACACCAAGGATATTGGCGTTGGCCTCAGCCTTGAGCTGATTATCATCCAGCAACTTCATGAACATCAGATAGGTAATCTGCTCCAGCACCGTAATAGGGCTGGAAATGCCACCCGTCCACAGCGTTTCCCAAATGGCATCCACCTTGTTTTTTAACTCACCTGTAATCATGCGTATTGAAAAGTTTTGAGCTTGCTGAAGCTCGTCTTCATAGTATCGTACGCTGATATTATAGCACACAATACCCGGTTTACTCCAGCGTAAAATGCATGTATCAAACTTTTATCCGTCCGTCATGTTGAGACAATAGAATGGAGGAAATAAATTCTTGCAATATGAGGTGCATATGGTAGACTGTGGGCATGAAGCGGTTAAACATTGCCATTGCAGCCTTGGCGTTACTTTGTCCTTCGTGTGCGTACATGCAAAGCCACAAAAATGTGGAAGAGATGGGGAGAGTATACGAAGGGAGCCGATTAGAGAAAAACGGGATTGCCTTGTACAGTGCCGGCGGTAATTGGTATTTGGCAGCACCGGCCGCCAAATTCCGCAAATCCTACCCACTTTTTCATGATTCCGTTTTACTGACGGAAAACAATGAGCCTGAGTTCAAAAAAGTACAGGGTACATTGCAATACAGCACCTTCTACTTCCGGATATCGGAGGGCACGGCAGCATGCTTGCGGAGAACGGATGGCTATGCTAACCTGGAAGACTTGGCACAGGAAATACGCAGCGGCACTGCTAAGCCCCTTTCATCCCTACCGGGCGGCGTACGCCATGCCATTGTAGCCCATATACAAGCGCCGAAAAACGCAGTAACGCTCGTCAATGAGCCCACAACAACGCCCTCTATGGCAACCAAGATGCTCAGCAAGGCGGATTTTGTGCTGCTGGACATTCCCGGAACAGTGGCATACAACGTGGCCATTCCCTTTATGGCACCTTTTGTATTCTTCCGCGAGTTCACGAACGAAGAGAATGAGTTTCATTGAGTTAGCATACTTATTCACATAAATTGTTAATAACTCTGTGAATAAGTGTGTTAATAACAATGTGAGTAACTATCTATTCACGAAACAGACAAGTTACTGACTCGGATATTCACATGGGAACAACGCACGGAAAAACTGATAACTAACGGGTTAGAGCACTTATTAACGTTATTCACATGGTATATGAAGATGAATTTATAAATTTAAATTCTATATTATTCAGATAAGCGGAAAAAGAGGAGCAGAGCCGGCATACCTTGACAGAGCAAAACACAGTGATACAATACAAGCACGGATGGACACATACTCGATAGATCAGGACAGCCTTTGGATGGCACGCGCGCTGGAATTAGCACATAAGGGCTTGGGGACTACCAGCCCCAATCCGCCTGTGGGTGCAGTTATTGTAAAAAACGGGGTACTGCTGGGCGAGGGATGGCATGAGGTAGCCGGGGAGGCACATGCAGAGCGCCGCGCCATAGCCAATGCCTACTTACGCGGGCATGCTGAGGATTTGGTAGGTTCCACGATATATATAACGTTAGAGCCCTGCTCCAGCCATGGAAAAACGCCACCCTGCACGGATGCAATCATTGCAGCAGGTATCAGCCGAGTTGTTTACGGGGCCGTGGACCCGGATGAACGCCACAGGGGCCGTGCAGATGCCGTCCTGCAGGAGCATGGCATTGCGGTGCGCAGTGAGTGCTGCGCGGCCACCTGCGAGCTGCTGGTGCGCCCATGGGCGTATTCTGTGTTGCACAAGCGGCCGTGGGTTACAGCTAAGATTGCCTGTACCTTAGATGGGCGGTTGACGCGTGCGGGGCTCCGGTGGCTCAGCTGCGAGGAATCCGTACGTTTTGCTCACCAAATGAGGCTGGAGAGTGATGCCATTTTAGTGGGGGGAAACACATTGCGGGCAGATAACCCGGCTCTCACCATCCGCAAACCCTACCGCGAGGTTCCTTTTGTAAAAAAACAACCTTGGCGCGTGGTGATGACGCGCGATGCCTCTACCCTGCCGGATACGGCCAAGGTATTTACGGATGAACATGCAAGCCGTACCCTTATCCGTGAGAATGTGGGGGATTTGAAGGCCATGCTGCATGCTTTGTATGAGCAACAAGGCGTGGTCAACCTGATGTTGGAGTGCGGCGGCAACCTGTTACGCGCATTCCTGGAGGCCGGTTTGGTCAATGAGTGGGTGCAGATACTGACTCCGCGCATTACCGGCGGGCCGGATGCCTTGCTGCCCGGCTACTTTATGCCCTGCGAGCGCTTTTTTGAGCAAGAAGAGCTGATTCCCAGCGGACAGGATATTATTATCCGTGGTCTTATTCATTGATTAATATGCGTAAACTGTTGCTTTTCAGTTTATTATTGCTCTGTGTTGCAGTTTCGGCCACAACTTGGATTTGGATGCGCTTTGTGGAGCGAGAACGCATTGAGCTGACGGAGTTTGAGCTTACCTGCGCGGATTGGCAGGGGGAGGAGTTGCGTTTTGCCGTGATAACGGATATACATGCCCGGCCGGAGGATGGAGAATACTTGGACCGAGTGGTGCAAATGGCGCTGGCACAAAATCCGCATGCTGTTTTACTGTTGGGGGATTACCTGAATGACCACCACCCGCATGAGAGTATGCCCATGGAGGAGCTGGTGCAACACCTCAAGCCACTCACTGCCCTGCCCTGCTTTGCCGTGCTGGGAAATCATGATTATTACCACGGGGCGGATGAAGTGGCGGCCGCGTTGCGCAGCATAGGCATCATGCCGTTGGAGGGAGGCCGCGCTACACTCCGCACCGGCGGGGGGATGATTGATATTGGCGGTATACGCTGTTGTTACACTTTTGATACCCCGGGGGCAGTACCGCAACCGCGCGCGGGGGTGCCGCTGCTGTTGCTCTCACACACTCCGGTGGGGGCTCAGTTTGCCCATGAGGACACCGCCTTGGTGTTGGCCGGGCATTCCCACGGTGGACAAGTGTGTTGGCCGGATGGCTCACCTATTTGGATGGCCGACGGAAAAACACCTGCTGAATGGGCTGCGGGTGCTGTACGGGTGCAGGGGCGACTTTGTTATGTGAGCCGCGGTATAGGTACCAGTACCCTGCCCATCCGCCTCTTTTGCCGCCCGGAACTCATGCTGCTGCGTGTTCACTGAGGCTTATCAGCCCACGGAGGCAATGCAGAGAAATATGATGAAAACCAAGGGTATCAGCAAGGAGATGGTACCCCAACTTTTGGCAGATGCCGATGCCTTGATGGCCTCTTCATACTTGCCTACCCTCCAATAAGTCTCCACGTTGAAGGATTTGATTAAGGCTATAACACCGCAAATGCAGGACGGTAAACAACAAAAAAATCCGATGCAGATGCCGATGATGCTCATGACCATGTGATTCTCCGGCATAGGGCGAACCGGTGGAATGAGCGTTCCCGCGTACGGGTTGATGCCGCCGGGTACCGGAGCGGGCGGAATGTTGAGCCGTTTGGGCTGTGGGGCGCCGGGTGTTTTCTGCTTGTGTAGCTCGGCCAGTGTACTGAGCGGTTGCCACGCTTCCATTTGCTCTGTGCAGTACAAATAATCTGCAGGAATACTGCCGTTTTTGAGTCCGGAGCGGATTTGTTCCAGGCTCAGCGGGCCTATATACTGCTGATTACCGGCTTCTGCCAAAAAATATTCTTCCGGCTTATTATCTTCGGTGGCTGTGGTCATTTGGATTGACGAGGTAGGCGTGCTTACCACGCCGGTGCTTTAAGCGGAGGGTGACGATAATGGGCGGGGTTTATGTAGTTGAGCCCCGCATTATGCCACCCCCTTGTGTGGTGCAGAATATCTGCATGCGCGGATTAACCTGCAGCAACGCTTACAACAATCAGTAGAATATAAAGAATAATGCCGATTACAGAACCCACCACGCCGTATATGCACCATTTTTTAGCGGCTTCCGCTGCCTGTTTGGCCTCATTGACGCGTCCCTGTGCCCAGAAAGTATTCACTTCATTGGATTTGATGATAGCAACAATACCGAAAGGCACGCAGCACAATACGGTAACAAGTATGCTCCATACCAAGTAGTTGTTCGGTTGGGGCTGCATGGGGGCATGTCCATAGGGCATACCGCCACCCATGGGCTGAGGAACTCCCATCGGCACGCCGGCAGGTGTCAGACCGGGAAGAGTGTTAAGCGGTTTCCATTGCGGCATTTCCGGAGTGCAGTAAACGCAGTCGGGAGTAATGCTTCCCTGTTGCATGCCCATGCGGATTTGCTCCACATTCATCGGCCCCATCGGTTGTTGTGAACCGGGTTTTGCTACGTAATATTGTTTCATGTCGGTGTAGATTGTTGCAAAAAAATGCGTATTGTCAAGCTATAATTCAGATACCGAAGATGTTTCTGGCAATAAACCAGATGCACACCAGCCAAGCATAGATAACAAAAAAGCGGATGTAGGTGCGGGAGTGCATCCAGCGATTGTTATGGGTGAAATGGACAAGCCAAAGACGAATGTACTCTACCAAAAGAGCCAGCAGAGATATGGGCAGCAAGAGGTTGTACTGAAAAGCTCCCCAAATGTCGCCGCGTAAAAGTGCCCCGGCGGCGCGTGTTCCTCCGCAGCCCGGACAGGATATACCCGTCAGCTTGCGGAAGGTGCAACCGGGCGAGATTTCCCTCACGGCTGCGGCCATTTCCGCTGTGTAAAAAATGCCGCTAACCAGCAACAGTACAATGATAATGCTGGAGATAACCAGCGCGAAACGTGACCAAAATATGCGCCGTTTCAGTGCTGTATCTGCTGCCGGTATGGGAGGGAGTGTTTGCATCTCTTATAACAAATCCACCCGCGCCGATGGTGGTGCGGGTGGGAATGGGGGTAAACCATAAAGGTGTTTACATATCAAGAGGCCGCAACAGCTATCTGAAGAACTCCAACGACCAAACCGATAACAGCGCTGATGATGCACCACTGCTTAGCGGAATCCGCAGCCTGCTTAGCTTCAGCAAAACGTCCCTGTGCCCAGAGTGTGTTCACGGATGAGGATTTGACAATTGCCACAACACCGCCGATAAGGCAGCAAAGAATCGTGACAAGAATGCTCCAAACCATGTAGTTGTCAGGCTTAGCCATCGGCATTCCGGCTTGTCCGGGCATAACACCCGGCATGGGAGCACCCATTGGCATACCACCACCCATTGGCATGGGGGCAGGAGTGGGAGCTGCAGCGGGCATCAGACCGGGCAGTGTGGAGAGCGGCTGCCACTGCGGCATGGAGGTAGTGCAGTACACACAATCAGGAGTAATGGTGCCCTGCTGCATACCCATGCGGATTTGGTCGATAGACATCGGTCCCATCGGTTGCTGGGAACCGGGTTTTGCTACGTAATATTCGTTCATGACGAGGTTATTTTCACAAAAATAAGGTGTTATGTCAAGAAGGAAACGCAGGAAGGAGTCGCTTTTTTGAGATAGTTCGTTGAATTATGCTCAAAAAAGGGGGGACCACTGTGCCGTCGGTGGAATGAGAGCCACGATCCCTCAATTTTAGGTGGGTGCGAAGCCGGGGTTGTCTGAGGTATCCTGATAATGGACGGAACATTAACCCCATGTAAGCTTTAGTGCCCCTTGATATAGTACAACGGTCCGGGCCTGTATGACCACACGTCACGTGCACAGCAGCCGATTGTGTTTATAGCATACCGGCGGTGTATTTGCAAGTAAAAATCCGTGAAAAGAACATAACAATTGTATTGAATAACGGGGGAGAGAAGAGCGGAAAATGCGATGAAATGTTGACAAAAGGCAATTTAGAGTGTATAAAAGGCGCGAACATGACGATACCGCAACAACTTTCAGAACAATTGCTGGCAGCATTGAAAAACGTGCTGGGTGATGCTTTGCCGGAGGGATTTGAACCCGCAGTGACAGCGTCTCAGGATTTGCGCTTCGGGGACTACCAGAGCAATGCCGCCATGGTGTTGGCCAAACAGGTAAAAACGAATCCGCGCGCCTTGGCCACGCAGGTGACGGAGGCCATGAGCGATTGCGCCGTTGCAACGCTCGAGATTGCAGGCCCGGGTTTCATTAACTTCCGGATTAGGCCGGAGTATTTTGCAGCGCGCGCACAGGCCATGTTGACGGATGACCGCTTGGGTGTAGCCGTAACGGATAAGCCCAAGAGCCTGGTCATCGACTTTTCCGCCCCGAACGTCGCCAAACCCATGCACGTGGGGCACATCCGCTCCACCATTATCGGTGATACCCTGGCTCGCTTAGCCCGCTTTATGGGGCACACGGTTGTGACGGATAACCACATCGGCGACTGGGGAACCCAGTTCGGGATGATTCTCTGGGGGTGGAAAAACATTCTCCGCGCTGAGGATTTGGAGAGTGACCCCATCGAGGCTCTGCTTGATGTCTACAAAAAGGTTAATACCATGTGCAAGGAGGATGACTCCCTGCTGCCGGTGTGCAAGGCTGAGCTCGTGAAGTTGCAGAGCGGTGATGAGGAAAACCTCGGTATCTGGAAGCGCTGCATTGAGGTGACTAAGACCGGCTTGGAGAGGATTTACGCCCAGCTGGACATCAGCTTCGATTACTGGCTCGGTGAGTCCGCCTATAATGATGCCCTGGCCCCCTTGGTAAATGATTTGCTGGAAAAAGGAATTGCCCGCGAGAGTGACGGCGCCGTGTGCGTGTTCTCCGATGGCTACCACAAGCCGCAGAATGACCCCTTCCTCGTGCAGAAAAACGGTGAGTGGGCAGCTGTGCCGGCCATCATTCGCAAGGCTGATGGCGGCTTCCTCTATGCAACCACGGACCTTGCCACACTGGATTACCGCACGGAGCACTTCAATGCGGATTCTATCTGGTACGTTGTCGGTGCCCCCCAGGAAAAGCACTTTAAGCAGATTTTTGATATCGAGCGCATGCGTGGCGTAACCGGAGATTTCCGTCACGTTGCGTTCGGTTCCATCCTCGGGAAGGACCGCCGCCCCTTCAAGACTCGCTCCGGTGATACCGTAAGCCTCCAAGATGTGATTGACGAAGCCGTTGCCCGCGCTACTAAGGTGGTGGAAGAGAAAAGCCCGGATATGCCCGCCGATGAAAAAGCACGCGTGGCGCAGATTGTGGGCGTGGGTGCCATTAAGTTTGCGGAGCTCTCCCAAAACCGCATGAGTGATTACATCTTTGACTGGGATAAGATGCTCTCCCTCTCCGGTGATACAGCTCCTTACCTCCAGAATTCTTATGTGCGTGTACGCTCCATCTTCCGTAAGATAGATTCGCAAGAGTTTGAGATTAAAAATATTACGCTTAACGAAGATGCTGAGATTCATTTGGCTCGCTTGCTGGTGCGCTATGCGGAAGTTGTGCCGAGCACCTTGGATGATTGCCGCCCGAACCTGCTGGCTGCTTACCTTTATGACTTGGCGCGCGCCTTCCATAGTTTCTATGAGGCTTGCCCCGTGCTCAAGAGTGAAGGTACCGTGCGTGAAACACGCTTGGCCCTTTGCGAGCTGACGGCTCGCGTCCTTAAACAGGGTATGGGCCTCTTCGGTATTCAGATGCCTGAACGCATGTAATCTCCCATCAGCTAATTGTTATGTTCCACGTGGAACAGCTGGCTCTTGCTTTGGTTTCAGCTGCTGCTATTGCGGCAGCTGAGTCAACGGTTGGCTACAGCTTAAAATTTGAAGATGACGAGTATGCGGAACCGGTGGAAGAAGCGTCCGCTACCGAGCCTGCACCGGAGCTAACCCCCTCCCCTGCCCCGGTTGATGAAGAGACTGCGGAGGAGGTTGTGGAAGTGGAACCGGAGGAGACGGAGTTGAAGCGTTATCCGGAGCAAAACTTACCCTTGGCAACGTCTGACGCCGATGTGGCGCGTTGTGTGGAGGCGGGCATGGTGGATTTGTTGCTGGGGTGGGAAGAGTCCGCGCAGCGACATTTTGAAGCAGCCATCGTGCATGGGGTACACCCGGATAGCGAGTGTATGCTGGCACACATCGGCATGATTATGTCGGTGCCGGATACGCGGTTGAAGGAAGAGAACCGCAACAAGCTGATGGAAAAAATTGATGTGGTGGCAGCCACACCGGTTGAGCAATTCTATCTGGCAACCTTCCTGAAATTAATATCACGGGAGCATGATGCAGCGGCGAATGACTTTGCGGAACGCGCCACGCGCTACCGGGCAGACACGTTTTCCGCCGCCTGGGCAATCATGCTTTTGCACTGTGCAGATGTGGGCTATGATGCTACCGGGCGTCCGAATATGCACCAGGCGCGTGCATTGGAATTGGCAGAGCAATTTTATCAACAATATCCGGAGGATGCACTGATATGTTACGTACGTGCCTACATTGAGGAATCGGCGCCGAAGATATCGGAGCAGGCGCTGGAGGCCTCTGCAAAGGCCTCGCAACTGTTGCCGGGGCATCCCATGCCACAGCTGTTGCATGGGCATCTTCTGTACCGTTCTGAGCGCGCTGCTGAGTCAGTGCCGTATTTCCGCAAAGCGGCGGAGTTGGCAGCAGGTGCAGAATTGCAACCCTTGCAGGAGCGATTGCGCATGATAGCTCGTTTGTATGAGTCCACCGCATTATGGAGTGCTTGGAGGGATGAGGAAGCGCTGGAAACCCGCAAAGCCATGAACGCCGTGGCAGTGGATTCCACTTGCATGAAAACGCCTCTGATGGTGCTTTTGCGCTGGGAGGCCAACACCCTGCCCCTGCGTATACTTATCCGGCGTGAGGAAGCGCCGACGGTAACGGAGATACGCGCCGCCGCAACGGCTGCAACGCCCTCCCCTGCTCTGCCCGGTGAGGACACCGTGCTGAAGGTGCGTAATTGCCTGCGTGCTGCTCTCTACGCCCGCGCTCGCATGAAGTCAGGTGATGTACAAAGCGCGCAAAAATCACTGTGTCTTGCACAAGAGGCATTGGCTGAGTTTCAGGATACGGAGGAGGATGTATTTGCACAAGGGGTGGAGTTTATTACGCCGTGGTACCGAGCGTTGGAGGCTTGCAAAATTGCCGTCCTGGTAGCAGGTTCCGAGGTGTACCCGGACCCGGATGAATTTTGGAAGAAGGTAGCAGCTTCATCCATGCGCCCCGGCACCATGTTGCTGCCGCCCCCGGTACCGAAACGCTGTGGAGAAAACCCGAATCCCAAGCCTGCTGCAAGCGCGGCTTCCAAGAGTGCCGGTGGTCATAAAAACAGCACTAAAAACACGAGAAAACGTAACCGGAAACGCAGAAGATGAGGTCGTGGGCAACACGCATTCCTGTAGTAGGAGCTTTGCTGTATTTATTGCTCCCGAACCTCCTGTTTTTGCTGGGTTGGGTGAAACCGTGGCTCAGCATTCCGCTTTGTATGGCTCTCATTGTGGCGGTGTTCACTTTTATTTGGCGTTTACCTGCGCTGCGGTACAAGTGCGAGAAAAAAGACTTGCTGTTCCTGTTTTTGTTGCTGATTGGATGCTTGTTTGCAGTAGAATCATTGGGGATAAACGGGCATGCTCAGCAGTCCGGTGACTTTATTGTTCGCAATGCCATTTATGACTCACTGGTGCGGGAGGATTGGCCATTGTACAGTGAGCGCGGGGAGTATTTTGTGTATTATGCTGCTTATTGGTTGCCCCCTGCCCTGCTCAGTAAATGGCTTGGCGCAGCGTGTTCGGATGCCCTTCTCTGGCTGTGGACTACACTTGGTTTTGCGCTTGGTTTTGCCCTCTTGTACAGTCGTTTCAAGAGAGTAACGCTCCTCCTGATGGGCATACTCTTCCTCACCGGGCCCATTGCTACTTGGGGGGAGCTGCCTTATATCCTGAAGGAACTCTCAGAAAAAATCCCCGCTCTCACACCTTGTGTCGCACCTGCTTATTCTCTTCTCGGTAGCCTGAATGCAGGCTTTAATTATGTGAGTTTTTGGAATCAGATTGCCTTCAATTCCTTTAATTCCGCTTTGCCCTTTTTTGTGTTTATTGCTCTCCTGATGGCTAGCCGACCCAAACCTACCGAGGCGTTTTCGTCGGCTGCTCTCATGGTTTCAACTTCTCCGTTAATTGCTGTTGTAACTTTTCCGTATCTTATTGCTAATCAATGGAATAGAAGAAAATTCTTTCAATTGACGGATTTGGTAAGGCTAGCGCCGTTTCTATTATTACTTGGCTGTGTAGCATGTTATTTTTCATGTGGAAACGGGGGTACTGCAGCCTGTTTGTTCAGTGATTTACCGGAGGTAACGGGCGAGCTGAGTCATCCTGCCAAGCGCTTTGCTCGCTATGTGCTTATCATGCACCTGATGATAATACCAACCTTTTTTCTGCTGCGAAAGCAGTTCAAACGCACCGCTGCTTACAAATACTCCGTGCTATTAATTGCGCTGCTCCCCCTAGTTTGGATTGGAAGGTGGAATAATGAATTGCTGATAAAAGGCAGTACCCTGCTTTTCTTTCTGCTCTCGGTCATGTACGCCCTCTTAATCAGATATGGTAAGGGGCTAAGACGCACGGCTGCTATTATTTTCCTTTCCCTTACTACCATCATGTTCTTCTGGGATATGGCTGCAAGATTCCTTCACTACTATTCTTGGAATCCTGCTCGTATGGAGAAAAATATCCGTTCCTCGTGGAATGGTCATCTCAATCACCCGGACCACCGCTGGTATCGTAATTTCTGGGGTGCTCGAAACTCATCCGTCCTTAAACCCTGACTTGTTGAGCGTGGACTTTACTTTAATGTAACGGTATTATCTACGGACGCGATCGCTATATTAAAATGAAAAACTGTTCCACGTGGAACAGTTTTCATTTCAAAATTTTGAATCGTCCTGCCAGATGATTGTGTAGGCGTCATCGAGTTCCCGTACGGATTTCGGATGACGCTGTGCGTAATGCAATAGCTCCTGCAACAAGTCGCCGGTGGCATATTGTTTCAACCGCTCGAATGTGTCGCCTTTGAGAGCGGGGCAATTTTTATAAAGACCGAGGACTAATGAAGAGCCGCGCTTCATTAAACGCAGGGGCCATATTCTGCATTCAAAGGGACGTAGTTCACGCGGTAGGGTGCAACCTGCATCCGGGTTGAGCATCGGGCAGTTTGCCGTTTCAATTTCAGAGTCGGTGCAAAAGTGCAGATAAAAAGTTGTGGAACCATCCGCGCGTTTGTAAAGCGGGACAGCTTCTTCTTGGAGCAGATATATCAGCTCGTCTTCCAGGGAGGGAGTTTCCCACGCGGAACATTTGCGAAAGTTACAACAAAGCTTGCAGGCGGCGCAGTCTGCAGGTGTGAAGATTCCGGTCAGCATGTGATGTGTGCGTTAAATTTTTTCAGAATGAGTGAGGGATAGTAAGAAAGCTTGGCGCGTCGCAAGCCTTCTATGTTCAAATCCTCTTCGCGGTTAATGAGTGGGGTGTGGGTTCTCAGAGCAAACTCACGGTTGATGATGGGGTACGCATCACGGAACTCCGGTATGCATTTTTCGTAGTGAATATCCGTAATGTTTTCGTTGATGACGGAGGCAACACACATAGCAATAGGTCTGTTGTTCAGTAATAAGATGCCACCCCGCAGCCGCAGAAGCTCCGGCATGGAAAGTGCTTTTTTGATGGCTGCAAACTCATGCTCCGGGGCAGGGGAGTTGTACATATTTTCCTTCCAAGCGGCTGCTATGCCAAGTGCCTTGTCGCTGTTTTCCGCTGTAAGTTCCATGTAGATGCACTTGCCGTACACTCGCTCAAACTTGCGGATGTGGTTCCTTTTTTTATGGTATAAAGTGCCCGGTAAGTTTGCCAATGCTGCCGTATTGTAGATGTAATCAGAGTCTCCCTCATCACAGCTTACGGTCATTTTGTTGCCGTAACGTGTCTTTAATTTGGCAACTTCTTCTTCCGTCAGTAGGCAAAATCTAAGCTCTTTTTCGCGTCTTTCCGCATCGGTTTCTATCACATGAAGACAGCTTTTTATGGCATCCGTATCACCTTTTCCGGCCGGAAAAGCGTATCCTTTCAGTCGTGTTTCACCCCCGAAATAGCGCAACAAATGTTCCACGTGGAACATGATTTCTGTGTGATATTTTTCACGCAAAAGGTAGAGATTGGTAAATGAAAGATCACTTTGGAGGGCAGATAGAGCGCACCTACGCACAGCGTCTGCATCGCTGAGCTCGGGTATTCTGAATATAGGTGCCGCGTTGTTCATACGTTGATGCTCCATTATACCATCATTGTCAAGCAATGTTATTTTATTGCTATTTAATCCTCTTTATTTCAGTGTATTATAAATAATTTATCAAGCTGTCTTCCGTGAGTGTCTGCATGGATTGGGTTAATTTTCAAGCAGCAGCAAATTCTGATTTATCGGGCACGGAAGGCATATCAGAAGCACGCGGATATATCCTTTTCAATCTGAGCGCGGAGCTCATCAACGGAGGCAAACTTACGTTCCGGGCGGATAAAGCGGAGGAGTTCCACGCGGAGTTCGGTGCCGTAGAACTCGCCTTGATTCCAAGTAGGGAAGTGCGCCTCCAGGCGGGTTATTTTAAGATTTTCCGCAATGGTGGGGCGGGTGCCGATGTTGGCGATGCCGGTATAGAGCGTACCGTTCAGCTTTGTTTGCACGGAATAAACTCCGTGCGCGGGTGTGGCGGCAATAGCGGGAACTGCGATATTGGCCGTCGGGAAACCCAGTTTTCGGGCAAGTTTTTGCCCGTGCTCCACAGTGCCGCAAATGCTGAACGGGCGTCCGAGCATGGCATTGGCAATATGCAGATTTCCCTCTGCCAGATGCCTGCGTATAGCTGAAGAGCACACCACTTCATTCTTGTGCAGCAGCATATCATTCACGCAGGCACGGAAGCCGCGTTGAGTGGCTTGTTGCGTCAAAAAGTGGGCATTACCTGCGCCGTGTTTTCCGAAATGCCAGTTGGAGCCCACGGATATTCCCGCCACCTGTGAAGCGCTGCACAGGGCATCCAAAAAGAGCAGGGGCGGCATTTCCGCAAGCTCGGCGGTGAAGGGAAGTTCCAGCAGGACATCTACCCCAAGTTCCTCCAGCAGGCGGTATTTTTCCGCAGGGGTAGGTGTAAGGAGCAGGGGAGCATGTTCCGGGCGCAACACGGCCAGCGGGTGGGGCGAAAAGCAGAGAACCCCGCGCAGGGAGCCCGGTGTGTTTGCGGATTCAATCACGCGCTTATGACCTTCATGCACGCCATCGAAGAAACCCGCAGCCCAATGCACAGGTTGCTTAATATCAATAAGTTGCGTGAATGAATGGTATATATGCACTGATTATCAATCTGTTACATGTTTCTATCGGCCAGCACTTTTTCGATGGGGAGGAGTTTGGCTGCTAATTCCTCGCGCGATGCAGCTTTGAGGGTAGGAACATCAATCGCCTCGGAAATATCGAAATGGCCGGAGCGAATACGGCGCAGCGCCGTCAGATGGGCACCGCAGCCCAAGTATTGGCCAATGTCGTGAGCGTAGGTACGGACGTAGAAACCCTTGCTGCAATGCACGGTAAAATCCACCTCGGCAGCAGCGGTGTCAATACGTGTAATCTCGTAGGAGAGCACCTGCACGTGGCGAGCCTTACGCTCCACCTCCTTTCCTTTGCGGGCGAGCTTGTAGCACGGGACGCCGTTAATCTTCACAGCGGAGTACATGGGCGGCACTTGGTCAAAAGCTCCTGTAAAGTGACGGAAAGCCTCGCGAATGGCGTCCTCCGTAATATCCTGCGTGGGTTTTACGGCCACCACTTCGCCGTCGGCATCCTGGCTGTTCGTTTCGATGCCCAGCTTCATGGTGGCTGTGTACACCTTATCCTCACACATAAGGAGGTCTTGCATCTTGGTAGCCTTACCCACCACTACAATCAGCATGCCGGTGGCCATGGGATCCAGCGTGCCGCAGTGACCTACTTTTTTTGTGTTCAGAATTCGCCTGCACAGTGCCACGGCATTGTGTGAGGTGAATCCGGGGTCTTTATCGACAAGAAGCACCCCGCAAGGGGCTTCCGGGGTGGTGGTAGGGGTGGTCATGATAAATTGCGCAGTACTTTTCTGATGGAGTTCAGCACCTGTTCACGGCACTCATCAAGCTTGCCCTGCATGGGAATACCCGCTGCCATCTTATGTCCGCCGCCGCCGTGTTCGAGGGCAATATCCGCCACATTCACACGTTCATCTTTGGAGCGCAGCGAGACGCGGACTTTGCCGTTTTCCATTTCCTCGAAAATGGCGCAGGCCTTCACCTTGGCCCACGGGCGTATGTGGTCCACCAAGTCCTTGGTATCCTCCAGGCTGAGCTGCAGTTCTGCCTTTCTGGTCCGTGTCAGTGAGTAGTGTGAGAGGGCGCCGTTTTCCTCTATGACCATATTAGCGAGCACCTCGCGTGCGGTTATGAGTTCTCCCTCACTTTTTTCATCATATATTTTGCGGTTGATTTCCGCCACATCCACCCCGGCTTCTATCAGGTCTGCTGCAATTCGCATCTCCGTCGGGCGGGTGCTGCCGTACTTAAAGGAACCGGTATCCGTGCTGATGGCAGCGTACAGGGCTTCGGCAATCTCTTTGCTCAAAGGTACACCCAGCTCCGTGATGAGTTCATAAATGATGCTGCCGCATGCTGCTGCTTGGCTGCGCACCATGTTGATGTGGGCGTATTGTAGATTTGTGCCGTGGTGGTCTATATTCAGCGAAAGCGGCGCAGCTGCCAGCAAGGCTTTCCCGGGGTTGCCCAATCGCCGGTCATCCCCGGTGTCCACACAGATAAAACATTCCACATTTGCCGGCAGGGCAGGGGGGGGAGGCGTTATCTCTTCGGCTCCCGCCAAAAAGGCGTAGCGCTGTGGGCAGCCGTCGTGGTTCCACATCTGCACCGTTTTACCGAGGCTGCGCAAGGCCAGCCCAAGCGCCAGCGTGGACCCTATCGCATCCCCATCCGGGCGATAATGTGAGATGATGGCAAAGTTGTTCTTTTCCCGTATGGCGTTGCAGATTTCTGTTTTCATAAATCAGGTAAGGCTTTCATTATACTCCTCTTCGTAATCATCGTCAAGGGCAGGTTTTGCAGCAGGTTCCACACTCGTGCTGCGCGTCAGTACCGACTTTGCCAATATGGCCGACAGCACCAAGGCAAATCCGCACCATTGCCCTGCCATGATGACCTCCGAGTACACGAAAAAGCCGATGAGCGCCGCCTCCAACGGCTCCAGACACGATACGATGCCGAACTCCAGCGAGCTGAGCTTGCGCATGGCAAATGCCACCAATACCAGCACCCCTACGCCTTGGCATAACCCGATTCCCAGCAACCACGGCCACCCACTGCTCAGGTTGTTGAGGGCTCCTGCCGTAAAACTGAGCGGTATCAGCAACACCATGGTCCCCGCAGCCGATTGCCAGAAGGTGCGCTGCAAAATGCTTACATCCGCCGTCATAAATCGGTTCAATACAATATAGAGCGAGTAGAATAGACCGGAAAGTAGCCCGTAGAGGATTCCCAATGCATCATTTTGCCCGCCACTGCCGGACCCGGATAGCACGGATACCAGCACTATGCCCAGCCCGGCTGTCAGTATCAACAATGCATCTCGCTTAGGCGGTAAATGGTGCTCCAGCAAGGCCTCCCACACCGCCGCAAATAACGGCCCCGTTGCCGGTAATAATGCCGCTATGCCCGCTGAGGTCTCTTGTATCGCCAAAAAATAAAATAAAATGCACAGGCTGATGCCGATGCCCGATATAAATGCCTTGCCGGAGAACTTCAGGCTCCCTTTGCCCCGTACCACTGCCACTGCTCCGTACAGCCCGATGAGCAGCAGCCCTATCCCGAATCTTCCCAGTGAACATGCCGGTGCGCTGCATGCAGACTCACGTACGAATACACACAGTGAGCCCATCAGGATTGCTGCCATCATGGCTGCCACAAATGCGCTGAGATATCCTTTGTTCATGTCTTACCCGCTCGCGAGCGCGCGGATTATATCACCTCATCTTTCCTATGGCAATCCTTTTGTTGTTTATTATCGACGCTTGTATGTGTTTTCGGATTTTGTTATTCCGGGTTATTGTATGGAAAACTCCGCTTCGCTATCGCGCGCCGAATTCGGGACTCAAAAGCCGGAGGGGTATTTTTTGCTTTGCTTTTGAAGAATACAGGGTTAAAATAGATTGCGAGAGAAAACAGTGAACAAAAGAGGGGAAAAGCGAGTCAGAAGAACGAAGGAAAAAGCAAACAAAACGCCGAGCAATGAAACTGAGACTGAACCGAAAGATGCTGCAAGCCGTCATGGCTGCCGTAAGCGCCATTACACTGACGGCAGAGGCAGGTACTGTGTATATAACGGATGGAGTCAATAAAGATGATGTAATAGGCTCAGAACGTTTTTTTGATACCGGTAAAGGATATTACTTTGAGTGGTTGGATAATAACAATTACTACACAGAACTGCGAGCAGAGTATAACAAGCAGGGTAATTTTGCATTTTTAGGGGATTTGTGCGACCGGATGCCGAGCAGTGCGGGTAGTTTGGAGGGATATTTTGTAAACCTGACGGATGATAAAGATACATGCTGGGCACAGGCCGCCATGAACTTGGTGGAGTATTGGCATACGTATTACGGAGTATTTTACCGAGGCGAGCGCGATTTATTGTATGGATATACATATGATGAAGCGTACTTGGGGATGACGGGCGGTACATTGTCGCTGAAGCAGAATTTGGTCTTTTTGGATACGTTCAACAATGAGGGGGATCATTTCGGTTCCTACATAGATTGGTACATGAGCGGGGATGACAAGCCTTCTTACAGTGAGGTAGAGGTGAAAGGGCAGGGGGGATATTGGAAGGACGTTTTTGGGAGCACGGCGCATCGGCACAAAGCGATAAACCGCTACAGTGAGTTGACATCCACCGTTATCTCCATGATGGGGTACGAGAAAGATGGGAACGGCAACTATGTGCAGACCACCAAGGGGCAGTTGCTGGGAATCTCCATGGAGGCGCATGATGAAGGCGGACATGCCATAGCCGGGCATGGGTTTGAGCTGAATGCAGCGGGGCAGCTGACGGCGCTGTGGGTAACAAACTCCGATGATATCGAGTACAAGTTATTCCCGCTTTACCTGAATCCGGAGCAGAGTAGGCCGTGGCTGTATGAAGATGAGGCATGCACGGTGCTGTGGGAGTACGCGGATTCCAACTGGTATATAGACTGGCTGTACTGCATTGATACGCCGGAGGAATTTGTGACGATGCAGGAGCAGTACAGCAACCCGGAGCGCGCCATTTTTTGGAATGGGCAAGCCCCCGGCAATGTGGTGCAGATGGAAGAGGGCTCACTGAAAGAACTACCGACGGCCGAGACAGGATGGGATGTGTATTTATCCGATGCGGGGGAATACACCGGCTATTACCACACCTGGTACGGCAACTGTAGCTATGTTTGCTTTAATGATGCAGCAACAAGCGGTACCGTGCGGGTAAACAGCACGCTTAACCCATACTCCGTACAGTTCCTGAATACGAATTTGGCTTACACCGTAACAGGTACCGGAACAAGCTCCGGCGGCATTAACGTCAGTTTTTTGTACCAAGGTAATGGTGGCAAAGTGCAGCTGAATAGCATGCGCGTGCAGGCCACACAAATGCGGCTGAATGCCGGCAGCATGACCCTCAACTCCTCGCTGCTGCGTGGCAGTGTGCTCGGGGTGGAGAACGCAGCAACCCTGACCCTCAATAACTCAGCCATACAGCTCAGCGGAAGCGGTTCCGCCCTTACATTGGGGGGCACCCTGAAGCTGGCCGGGAGCAGCAGCATAGGGCTGAATGGCGGTTCTCTCATCTTCCAAGCGGGGTCCACCCTTGCCGTGGAGCTCGGGACGACAACCGCCTCCATCACCGGCGGGAGTTTGCGTTTTGACGGGGCGGTGAATATAGTGGTATCCGGGGCGGGATTGGTGGATTCCCACACGTATTACATTTTGGGCATAGATTCCTTCAGCAGCTCGCAGCTCAGCAACATGAGCTGTGCATCCGGCGTGTTGGGGTACGATGGCAGCAGCCTTACCCTCACCTACTATTCCAATACTTGGAAGGACTACAGCGGCACTTGGAGTTCCACCCGTTGGGCGGGTAATTATGAATCCCGTGATGGTATGGTGGCTCGCTTCTCCGGGGCTTCCTCCGCACAGAACAAAGTGAGTATCAGCGGTGAGGTGGCTCCGTCATCTATCTACATCAGCAGTGGTAACTACCTGTTCAGCAATGCCGGAGGCGGTAGCATCAGCACCGGATTGCTGCAAATCAGCGGGACGTCTGCTTTGACAACGGATATACTGCCGAGCGCCGATTTGGTGGAAGTGGGGGGCAGTGCTGAGTTTACGCTGCGCATCAATGCGGATGATGTGCAGTTGCCCTCAATAGCCCTGGCAACAGGGGCAAGCCTGAACCTGAGCAAAACCCAAAGCAGCCGGGTGAGCTACACCACCTATGCACCGCAGAAGCTGAATGGGCAGGTAACAGTGGCTGACGGCGTTGGACTGCGCTTACGCGGGGAAGGTACGGTGCAGGTGGATGCCGTGTTCAACCTGGGTAATGACAGCGGATTGTACCTGAACCCGGCTACCTATGGCAATGCCGTTACCTATAAGCTGAAAAACAGCGTCCGCAGCCAAGGCGGATATGTGGTAATAGGGTATGATGACAGTACCGTGGGAGCAACGCGTGTGTACGCGCCGGCGGCAAGCACCGCGGATTACTATTTGTGGAAGAGTGGCGAGCTGGTATTGCAGGGAACGGGTGATTTTACCGGTCACGTGTACCAAAACGGCAGCTTGGTGGTGGATAGCGGGGCTGATGTGCGTTTTGGGGTCAGTTCCAACGTGCCGGTGTTCTCATCCGAGGTAAATTTGGAGGTGCTGGGCAGCGCCGCCGTGGGCTCGGAGAGCAATCCGCTTAACAGCACCTTGGCAAATGCCGTGACTGTGGAAGGTAAATTGACCTTGGCTGTAGATTGTACGGTGGGTGCTACCTCCTCCAAGCGCGTGAGCCTCAATATCCCCTCTCTTACCCTGCGCGGGGGTACCGTGCAGGTGGATGCCTACTTTGATAATCCAAAGCAATGGAGCTCATTGCAGACGAATTGCCGTTTGGGGGTGGATACCCTCACTTTGGATGGCGGTGGCACCATCATGCGTACCACGCCGAATGGCCAAGGGTATTACGAGTACGGAACGGCCATTTCCGTAGGCACATTGCAGGGCCGCGGGGACCTGACGCTGGATGTTGATACCTGGAATCAGTTTACCCGTGTCACCATTGCGGATTTGAGTGCCTACACGGGCAACATCAACGTGCTCAATACCTCCACATGGCGTGAGAACGCCGACAGCAACGGCAATGTGGTGCATTTTCACGTCAATGCCCTGGAGTTGGTGAACCAAGAGCTCAAGGGTGCGGTGCACTTGGCGGTGACAAATCGTGAGGATTATGCCACGGCTGCCCTCGGGGTATCCGGCAGGGTTTCCGTGCAGGGGCTCAGCAGTGCGGGTACGGGGCCTGTTTATTTGTTCAGCGGTACATTCAGCCGTGCGGAGTGCCTGACGCAAAAGGGCTTCTTTTACCATACCGCAGCGGATTCCGCAGCTGTGTTGAGTGTGAATACAGGCAGCGAGTCTTACAGTTTCGGCGGTACGGTAGGTGCTTCTCTCTCCTTGGAGAAAAAAGGCAGCGGCACGCAGAGTTTTACCGGTGATATGAGCGCCTTCAACGGCTCCTTGGCGGTGCAGGAGGGCGTGCTGGACGTCGCTTCCGCCTTCAGTGCTGCATCTGCGGTGCTGCACACAGGTACCACGTTGCGGGCGCGTTCCGGTGCAAGCATCAGCTCCCTGACGTTGGGTGGCGGTGCCCAAGTGACTGCGACCGGCGGGGCTCTTACGCTTGCCAACGCAGCCGTGTACGGTGCCAACACCCTCACGGCAACAGCGTTCCGTGGTACGGAGTGGATATTCAACCTGACCACGACCGACAGAAAGAAGTTGATGCTCAACATGCAGGGAACAAGCTCATCCGCAGTGTTCAGCTTGGAGAATCTGACGCTCAGTTTCGATGAAGCGAGCTTGGCAAACGGCTATTATTATCTTTTTGCTTATGATGACAACGTGAGCTTGAGCGGCAGCATCAGCCTTACCAACAGTTACAGCGATTTTTACCATTGGGAGAATATGCTGCTCAATGGTGAAAACATGCACGTGCTGGTGTACGAGCACACCACCGGCGAAGATGCCCCCATGGAGCGTGATTTTACCACCCTCATTTGGACGGGCACGGGCTCCGTATGGGCTGCTTCCAGCGGTGAGGAGTCCGCAGCGTGGAGCTGCCAATCGTACAGCAAGGACCTCAACTATTACAACGGTGATTCCGTGTTGTTCAGTACAGCCGGCACCGTATGTTTCAGCGGTAAGTTGCGTCCGGCTTCCGTGATGGTGAACCATGACTCCGGTTCTTTGCTTTTGAAGCCGGAAAATTCCGCCTCTGTTTTATCCGGCAATATGAGCCTGACCAAGATGGGTGGCGGTAAGCTTATTGTGGCCGGTAATAACTCATATACGGGTACGACATATCTTTTAAACGGTACGCTGGAGGCTGCATCTGAGCAGGCTTTCGGCACCGGGACTATTAAGGTAAGCGGTGGTACATTGGAGCTGGGGCGTTATGCGCTGAGTAATGATATTATAGCCGAGGGCGGCACCATCAGTGCTGTGGCTCATACCGGTTTGCTGAATGTAAATGGTGATGTTACTCTTGCCGGGAACGGTACATCCGGCCGCATCAAGTTGTCCTCCGGCGGGGTACTCCGCACATCTGCCGGTCTTACTCTGCAAAGCGGGGAATCCCTGATCATTGAGGGCGGGAGCGTGCAGGGCAACCTCACTCTGGCCGGTGGTGAGCTGCATTTCAGTACAAAGCCGCTGACGGTATCCGGCGTCTTTGCCGTGACGGAGCTTTCCGCGTTCTCGCTGAGTGGCTATGAGCTCGGTAAGGAGTACACCTTGGTAAATTACGGCTCATTCTCCGGGGATGTGGGCTTGGTGGACTTGCCGTCCACCGGGGTGGCGCGTCTGGAATATGAGCTCACGGCCGGTTCTTCAGCACTGACCTTGCGTGTGGTGGAGGCTCCCGGTACCCTCTCTTGGATAGGCGGTAAAAAAGCCGTGTGGGCAGAGGGAAATTCCACCCTGTGGAATGACGGCATGGGCGGGTCCGCTTTCTATGCGTCGGATCATGTCACTTTTACATCCGGTTCCATCAGCATTTCCGGGGAGGTGCAGCCGGGCTCTGTTTTGGTGGCTTGTGATAAGTCCGTGACTTTCAAAACCTCTTATAAAAAGAAGACGGCGAGCTACACCGGCGCCATTATCGGCAATGCTTCCCTTACCAAGTACGGTAAAGGCAAGCTTACGCTTAATGACGGAAACTTGAATTGGTACGGTGATACGTATTTGCATGCCGGGTCCATTATTGCCAAGGGGGCAACTTCCTTCGGGCGCGGAGATATTTACGTGTACGGTGGTACATTGGACCTCAAGAGCAAGGCTGTGATGAATGACGTGGTACTGGAGGGCAATGCCGTGATTAAGGGGGGCAAAAAGTACACGGGGCATTTCACGCTGGCGGGTGGTGAGCTGATGAAGGGCTCCTCACTCAGCATTGCGGGTAATGCCGAGCTGGCATCCGGTACGGTGAACGGCACTCTCAGCGGGGTGGGTACCGTGGCGGTTACGGGGGATGTGTTCCTGAATACCAAGGGCAAGATTACGGCGTATACTTTGGATATTACGGGTGCTTTGTCGGCGTCATCCAAAGGCTTGGCCATGAATACCAAGACGTCCGCCATCACGATTGACGGCGGCTCCCTGAGTTCGGCGGGCAAGGTAAGTGCTCATTCCATGCTGCTGGACGGCGGCACGCTGGATGTCACCAATGGCAAGCCTATGTCGGTATCTCTCAAGGGGGCATTTGCTGCCGAGGCGAATTCCGTTGTGCATACCTACGGTGCTTTCAGTGCGGCTTCTTTCGGGTTGGTGAAATCTGAGTTTGAGCTGGCGATGGATGCAGCGGATATTACGGACAAACTTAAGCCCAAAGCTCAGTCTGTTTCCGTGAAGGGGGCTGCCTTGTTGCAGGATTCGGACATGGTGGTAGCGGGCAAGATGACGGTGGGGAGTCTCTCCATGCAGAACTCTTCTCTGTGGCTTTATGACCCCTCGGGCAAAAATAAGGCGATGGGGCTGACTTCCAAGGGCGCTCTGACGCTCGGTAGTGGCTCTTCCATCACCCTCAGCGGTAAGTTGTCAGCCAAGGATTTGACGCTGACGGGTGGTTCCGTTACGTTTACCTCTTCCAAGCTGCAAACTATTGCGGTTAAAAACCAACTGACGCTCAGTGGCGAGGTGGATTTGAACATGTGCTGCAATTTGGTGGCGGGTAAGGAGTATAAGCTCTTTACTTTTAAGAGCGGGGTGCTCGATGCCTATACCTCTGATGCCTTGGCGTCCATGCTGGGACTGGAGGATGCCGGCTGCCGCCTCAATGTGTATTCCAAGTCCATTACGCTGACGGTGCTTAATCCCTATCTCTGGCAGGATTACATTGAGGAGAATATCAAGGCGGCAACGGCGGTTTCTGCTGCTGATTCGGTGTGCCGCCCGGATGCGGAAGATGTGGCTGATTCGTCTGCTGAAGAGCTGTTGACGGCACCCAAACCCGTGGCCGCTGCGGTGGATCCGCTGCTGCGCAAGGCGGCGGATACGCTGGTGCAGAGCACGTGGGGTACGGTGAATGCCTCCCGCGCGTTCGGCGACACGATTGCCGCCCGTGGGGCTCATGCCACGCTGTTGGCGGAGGGCAGGGGGGCTGCTTGGTTGTCCACCATGGGTGGCAGCAGCCGTATTTCCACGGATGGAGAGCGCAACGGCGCGGATTTCACGCTCAGCGGTGCAGCATTCGGTGTGGAGGGGCGCGTGACGGAAAAATCCACGCTCGGCGTTGCCATTGGTAACAGCTGGGGCAAGGTGAGCACCTTCTCCTCCTTCCCGGTGGACCAGGATTCCATGCACATCGGCATTTACGGCAACCACACGCTCACGGAAAGCCTGACGCTGAGCTGGATGGCCACCCACACCCGCACGGAAAGCGAGCTGAATCTGCTTGGGCTTCCCTACGAGTGGGCGCAGGATGCCCTGCAGCTGGATGCCCGCCTGACTTGGGCAACC
>JAFQDN010000065.1 GCA_017415995.1 Akkermansia sp.
ATATAAGCATTGCACGCAATACTAATATATTACATTAAAATACCTTGTTTATATACAGCGTTTTAAGAAATTTACAATCAGCAAATAAGATACATTTGATAAATTTTGTATGACACAATCCCCAATGCGTTTGCCCTGACTGCATTGAAAAAAAATTTGACAACCTCATACTAGGGGCATAGACTAAAAACATGAAAAACTCACTCTTGGCACTATTGATGACACATGTCGCATGTATTCCGGCTCACGCAACGGAGGCCATGAATAACGCAAATGAGGAGTTGAAGCAGCCGACGTCTCATGAGCCCGGCACCACGGATGTGAGGAAGTGGGAAGAAATCGCAAAACTTTTGCAAGAGGCAGAAAGAGAGGAACCAAAAACACCTCAGGACGCGATTAGGAAAGGAGATGCCAAGAAGTTAAAGGCCATCCTATTAGCCAAGAAAGAACTCCTTACTCAGGATTTACTAATACGGGCAGCAAGAGATAATCAAACAGAATGCCTGAAAGTGCTTTTGGAGTTGGGAGTATCTCCCGATGCACCTGATGATAAAAGTGAAAACGCATTGCATACTTGTGCCGCTTTAGGGTATGCAGAAGGGGTAAAACTGTTGCTGCATGCAGGTGCTGATATGAATATGCGCAGTGCTGCTCATGGAGGCTCTACGCCACTCATGCTCGCTGCAAATAATAACCAAACGGAATGCGCCAAACTGTTAGTTGAAGCCGGGGCAGATGGTTTTATACGCACAGATACTTGGAGTTATACCGCTTTGCACTGGGCTCTGGATTCCGAATCTCCGGATGTATTCAAATATTTGTTGAGTGTGGAAAAAATACGAGCAGACAAAGCATTGATTCAAGAGCTGTTTGAACCGCTTCCGCAGAACGCGGAATTTGTTCGCATACTGATGAATGCCGGAGCCACCACAGGCAATGCTTGGGCAGATGCCGTCTGCTACGGTGATGAGCAAAAACTGCAAAAATTGCTTGAAAGCGGTGCCTATAAAGGGGCGGATAATATGCGACAGCTCCTCAGAGCCATCCGACTGCATGATGCGACTATCATGCAGTATGTGTTACAAACCGGGGTAGATGTCACACACTTTGCGAGGGACGCCGGCTGGGAGGTTACTTCCGTCCTGAAACAGGGAAAGACCGAGCATTTACAAATGCTGATAGAACATGGAATGAATGTTAATGAAAATTGCTCGGCGAATATGAATCATTCCCTGCTTATTGAAGCTGCGTTCCGAGGTTGCGATGAAGCGGTGGACCTGCTATTAAAATCCGGTGCTGACATCAATGCGCAGGATTCTGATGGCTATACGCCTCTCATGTATGCATACAACAGCCCGGCAAAAGTGAAGCTAATCCTTGCACGCAATCCCGATTTGAGCCTTCGCAACAGGCATGGGGTGGACGCTATCACGCTCTTCAGAGACAACGTCTACCTTGGGGATTCCCACGCTGAGTGTTACCGCCTGTTGCAAGAATATATGCAGCAGAAGCAGCCCCGATAACACAACCAAAAGCCGATGATTCTCTCAGATTGCCCCCTTGGTCCGGGGGTGCGGGACATAGGGTGCAAGCTTGGGTGGTGTTTAGTGCGTTGTCGGGGACTCACTGCTGAGCCCCCTGTTCAAGAAGTTTCTTGTGGTTATTGCTTGTCGGCTCGGTGTAATCTAAAGCCTGTTTTCCGGAGTTATCGCGGGCATGGATGTCCGGTTTGGCGGCCATCAGGCGTTTCCACGCTTCATCGGCGATATAGCCTTGCACAGCGTACATGAGCGGCGTGCGCCCGGCGTTGTCACGGGCGTTGATATCAGCACCAAGGGAGGTGAGTACAGGCACCATCCAGCCGTGGTCTTGCTGCATGAGCGAATACATGAGCGGGGTTCGCCCTTCATTGTCGCGGCTGTTGATATCCGCCCCGGCATTTAAGAGCAAGCGGAAAGCGGCTTCGGCGTCGGGGGTGAAGGAGCGCCTGTAGCAAGCGGTCATGAGGGCATTCCTCCCGGCCTGATTGCAAGCCTTGGCATCTGCCCCGGCTGCCAGCAACAGCTGTGTGCAGCGGGTCATGGCATTTTCGCCATGGGGCACGCGCTCCCGGCTATAGCAATTCAGGAAACCTCGCTTCTCCAACTGAGCGAGAATTAAAGCCGTGTTCCCCTGCAAATCCCGCGCATGCACATCTGCCCCGGCGGACAATAACAGCTCTACCATCTCAGGTTGGTGGGAGTCTGCCGCCATCATCAATGCTGTGCGCCCGAGTGCGGAAGCCACGTTCACCTCTGCACCGCCTGCCAGCAAGGCAGAAACCTCCTGAGGCTTGCGCATCAGAACCGCCTGCATCAAGGGGGTAAGTTCCGCAGAAGGAATGCCATTGAGATGACCGTAAATAGCGGTATAGGCCATCTCCTGTCCCAGAGGATATTCCATGGCAGGCCTATGGCGACTGATGAAAAAGTGAGTGATAAGCTCCGTTGCAGTCAACCCTTCTTCATTCCGGAGCGTTTTGTCTGCCCCGGCGGCCAGCAGGGCTGCTACATGCGGTGCATTACCGATGAAAGCTGCCCTCATCAGGGCGGTTTCTCCCTTCTTATTGACGATGTTCACCTGAGCTCCGGCAGCCAGCAAAATCTGCAGGGGTTCCGGATTCTTTGCCCATGCTGCATTGAGTAGTGCAGTGTCGCCATTGACATCAGTGGTATTCACATCCGCGCCGGCTGCCAGCAGCATTCGTACATAATCCGCTTTTCCCTGAGCCGCTGCACTCCCCAGCGCGTAGTAGCCAGCTTGATTGGGGGCGTTCACATCTGCACCGGCGGCCAGCAGCATTTGCAGCACCCGGGCATCCCCCCTTCCTGTAGCCAGACAGAGATAGGAATTTCCCGGAGGGTTTGCGTTCGCCCCGGCTTCCAGCAGGGTACGTACGCTGTCTGTATCGCGCGTCTGTACCGCTGCACTCAGAGGTGTTCCCGTATAGCCGGGGACATCCAGGCCTTTATTCACATCCGCCCCGGCTGCTATGAGTAAACGCAGCACCTCCGGGGAGGCTTTGCATTGCACAGCACTGATCAGCACGGTGCCCATATATGCATGGCACCCGGCACGAGCTGTGGCGTCTGCGCCGGCTTTCAACAGCAAGGCCACGTGTCCGG
Source organism: Akkermansia sp. (assembly GCA_017415995.1). Taxonomy (GTDB): domain Bacteria; phylum Verrucomicrobiota; class Verrucomicrobiia; order Verrucomicrobiales; family Akkermansiaceae; genus Akkermansia. Next base: position 3,165 of record JAFQDN010000065.1, read on the forward strand.
CTTTGCTCGATTTTGCCGCATACACAAGCGCAGTATGGCCGTAATCCGAGTCTGCCGGAGTAATGTCTGCCCCGGCAGCTAGCAGCATTTCAGCAATCTCCGTTGTCGGATTTTTTCGAGAGACGCATACCCCCATGAGAGCCGTCCACCCCTTGACATCGCGGGCATTGACATCCGCTCCGGCGGCCAGCAACATACGCACAATGTCCGTATATCCATGCTGACAGGCATGCATTAAGGGGGTATTGTTATGCCACTCAGGGATATTGGGGTCAGCCCCGGCAGCCAGCAGAGCACGCACCTCATCCGCATTCCCACGGCGCACGGCTTGCATCAGCGGGGTGCGATCACACATTCCCTGCCGATTGATTTCTTCGGCTGCAGGAACTATAAACTCCGCACCCGCTGCCGTTATGGTCTGGAAAAGCGCTGCAACGAGCGCAGAACATACAAAAGGTCTCAAATTCATAGTGAGGGGAAAGTGTATTTGTTACGGTGTCATATTATCAGAATCCGTGAGTCGCTGCAAGCTGTTAGTGCGAGAAAGCGCAAAAGCAGCCCCAAGGTGATGAGGGTATAATAGAATGAGGCTGAAAAGGGTGTTTTCATGGTTTATCGGTGAGTTGCTGCCCCAAGCAATCGCAGGCTGTATCATCACCAATATATACCCCTGCCTTTTCGTCCGTACGCTTTCGTATACAGAACCTGTCCATGGGATATATGGTAACAATCCGGGAGCCGTTACCGGAGGTTACACACACAATATCGTAATAATGGCCACTTGTGGGACTATCGAATACCAATAGCGTCTGCTGCGTGGCCATATCACCGGAATCCGGCTCGCGAAAGTGAAGTATGGCCTGTCGATTATCCAAGCGTTCATATTCAATTCCGGCGCATCCATAATTTTCTCTCTGGTAACCGTGTAGCTCCAGATTACAGGCCTCAAACACAAAGCATTCACCCGGTGAGGAATATTCAGCAACCACTTGCTGCACAGTGGGCTCGACTTCGCGGATTTGCCACGCGCAGGTTACCTTGCAACGGTGCAGCACGATGACGTGGTCTTGTATGCAGGCCGGAGTCATGGCCGCGTCCTGAGCACAACAATTCACACCCTCCCCCTCCGCAAGGCACAGGGCTGTGGTGGCAAGGATTTTGTGAAAAATTGCATTCATCATTATCTATCTCCTTTTTCTATTCTAATCTCCTCAGGTGATACTGTTATGTCTTAGTTGGATAGAGTGCTTGTTTGCACCGACAGCGTCTTAAAGCAAACGGCTCTGCTCTGCCGCGCGTGCTCGTATTTTTTCTACCACCGGCGCACATATACAACACAAGCAATCATCCTCAAAGTAGTACAGAATACGCCCATCTTGAGCCTTCTTGCAGACAATACCGTGCTCGGTCATCAATTTCATGTGGCGAGAAACAACACTTTGGCACAGCCCCAAGCGCTCGGTCAACTCACCTATAGTTGCTTCTCCTTCGCTGCAAATAGACCCCAACAGGCGCAGTCTCACCGGTTCGGAAAGCATTTTGAAATATCCCGCCAACTCTTCTGTCATTTGCGGACTGAACTTGATAGATGTCAATTTTTTCGTCACACACGCATTTTAGTATTGACCAAAAGAAAAGTCAAGTGTATTTTGTGCATATCGCAATATCCGCATATAGATATGAAAGCAACAACATTACAACAGAAACTTATAGACGGGCGCGTGCAGGTAATAGATGTACGCAGCGGGACCGAGTGGCGCGCGGGGCATATAACCGGGGCCAAGCATCTGCCATTGGATGAGCTGGAAGGGGGGCAAATACCGGCAAGTGGCCCCCCGGGCTGCGTGACGGTTTTGGTATGCCAAAGTGGAGCACGGGCGGCAAAGGCTCAACTTCTGCTAAAGGAAAGAGGAATAGAGGCGGATGTATTGGAGGGAGGGATGAATGCGTGGGTGTCAGCCGGCCTAGCACAAGAGCAAGAAGAGGGGCGGCGCGGCATCTCGCTGATGCGGCAGGTGCAGCTTATAATAGGAGGCATTAACCTGATGAGTCTGGTGCTGGGTCTATGCCATAGCTCATGGTGGCTGGCAATACCGATATTCACAAGCATGGGACTGTTGGTAGCCGGAATCTCGGGGACCTGCGGACTGGCTCTTTTATTGGCACGCATGCCTTGGAATCGGTAAAAACGTTTTTTCCACTCATAACCCATAAAAAACAATGAACAAGAAGAGAACCATCATCGTAGGCGGAGTAGCCGGAGGAGCCACTGTTGCGGCGCGCCTAAGCCGCTTAGGCACAGACCGTGAAATCATTATCATCGAGCGTGGCAAGCACGTTTCCTTCGCCAACTGCGGGCTGCCGTATTATATCGGCGGTGTCATTGAGCAAGAGAGCTCGCTTCTGTTGGCCACGCCCGAGCTTTTTCAAACGCGCTATGGCATAGAAGTGCTGTTGCAACACGAGGTGTACACCATAGACCCTCAGCAGCGCACCGTAGGAGTAGCCAATTTGGTAACCGGTGAGAAAATGCAGATGCCGTACGATGAACTGGTGCTCTCTCCGGGGGCAGCCCCGCTGCGCCCGCCCATGCCGGGGATAAACCTACCCGGGGTGATGACACTTCGTACCGTGCCCGATGCTAATGCTATTCGCCGCTACATTGCAGAGCACAAGGTACGCCGCGCTCTGGTAATCGGCGCCGGATTTATTGGGCTGGAAGTAGCAGAAAATCTGAAACTTGTCGGCATAGAGGTCAACATCGTGGAAGGTGGCAGCCATGTTCTACCCCCGCTGGATGCGCACATGTCCACTTATGTGGAAGAGTTGCTGACAGCTCATGGAATTGGGGTCGAAGTCGGAAAAATTGCCAAAGGAATACGCCGCTGTGAAAATGGACGGCTACAGGCCTATAACGACACCTGGAACAGTGTAGATGCGGATTTGATATTGCTCTCCGTGGGCGTACGCCCCGAGATTACCTTGGCGCAAAACGCCGGGCTGCGCATAGGCGAAACCGGAGGCATTTGGGTGGACGAGCACATGCGCACCAGTTTCCCCGGCGTTTGGGCCGTGGGGGATGCCGTTCAAACCACAAACTGCCTTACAGGGCAGCCTACTCGCTTAGCCATGGCCGGCGTGGCGCAAAAGCAGGCACGTGTTGCGGCAGATGATATCGCCGGGCGCCCTGCTGTGTTTAGGGGCGTATTCGGGACAGCGGTGTTGAGACTTTTTGGTACAACCATCTCCATGACAGGGCTCAATATTGACACCCTTACCCGTAGCGGAGACGTGGACTTTGAGTATGTGGATGGGCATCATCCTCAGCACGTTGCTTACTACCCCGGGGCAAGCCCCATTCATGCACGTCTGGTATACCGATGCAGCGATGGTAAGTTGCTGGGCTACACTGCCATAGGGAAATCGGGAGCTGCGCGACGAACAGATGTAGTAGCAGCACTCTTAGCCTGCAACGCAACGGTATACGACCTTGCTGAAGCGGAGCTATGCTATTCCCCACAAGAAGGATCTCCCAAGGATGCCGCCAACATGCTGGCCTTAGTGGCGATAAATAACTTGGAGGGTCTGCACCCCATTGCGCATAAAGATGATATAAACGCCGATAGCTTTCTGCTCGATGTGCGAGAACCGGCAGAAGTTTTGAAGTCACCTTACCCGGGAGCAGTTAATATACCGCTTTCGCAGTTGAGGGAACGTGCGCCGGAACTGCCCCATGGGCAAAAAATACTTGTGTTCTGCCAAAGCGGCGTTCGTGGGCACACCGCAACCACTTTCTTAAATAATATGAATTACCAAGCCTATCACCTCAGCGGAGGCTACCTCAGCATCACCCGTTAAGGGGGATGGATAGATTGCAACTTTATGCTGCTCAGATTGCAAGCCTGATGAAACCATCAGGCTTGCCAAACGCAGATTTCCAATCAATAGGCACTCGCGGCGGGCATTTTTGTTGCCGTTGGCGCAAAAACAGAGCTGCAAGAAGAGAATTCTCGCAAAGTGGAGCCCTTGGTCTGCCGGGTGCGGGTCATGGTCTTGCGGCTTGTCTGGGCGTCTCGTCTCGGCGAAGCCTTGGCGAAGACGGAAGATTTATCGAAGCCTGAGTGATGTTTTGTGCGTTGGTTACAGTTCAGCCGGGATCATCTTCCCGGAGCGCGTTCTCACGATAAAATCCGGATAGTGGTTGATAAAGCCATTGATGGCGAACCCCGTTCGCGCGATATTGCGATGCCACCACCGAATATTGGGTAAGCCGGTGATTGCCTGAATGAGCTCCGTCTCGAACTTGTTGCCGGATTCCTCAGCCTCGTACAGACTCTTGTCGTAGATGGCTGTTCTGTCGATGGGTGGAGTCATTGTCGCCTTACAATGAATTCCGTGAGGGTTAAAAAACAATAAAGTGGAACACTCAGTTAAGAAAAATGCTCCTTCAGTGGCAGCCGAAGGAGCGGAAAGTAATATCAGAGCATCCACTCTTGATGGCTTCATTCTACTAGTTGTAGCCAAAAAGTCAATACTTTTCGTCAACTACGCCCTGTTTTTATGAAAAGGAACCATGCATCCGGCCAAGCTGCCACTTGACCGGACGGAGCTTCTCGTATTATCTTACGAAGTTCATCACGAAGAGAACTATTTGAAGCAAGAGCACGAGTAGCTCTATCACGTGTCGGATACTCATGATTTATTTACTTTCCACCAGCCATAGTTAGCTGCTGTTCCGTATCCTTGCGGCTACGTTACCATCAGCGGTAAGGACTGGCTTACTTCCCGCTGACGGTGCTCGTAGACACCCGCCATGCGGCATATCGGCGGAAAAGCGGGATTGTTCTACCATATAGTTACGTCTTGTTCAAGCCTGTCAGAAGAGGGTTTGTCGTTATCGAAACAAAAGTTGAATGACTAGCCTTGTATATTCAGGTTTGCTATAATACCCGTATCGTGTTCTCGTTTCCTTCCATAAGGCCATGGGGCTTGTTGATATTTGCTTTGCTGCTAACCACGCTGGCGGTCAAGCATGGTGCAGATGTCATCGTATGGATCGCTATTCTTGTGTGCTTTGCTGCTAGCATCTTCGATTTTTTCGCCATTCCGCTGCAGCGCGGCCAGCAGAAACGCGAAAAACGCAGGCGCCACCGGCTCAATCAGCTCCGCAGGGTCACTAAAGATGTCTCGAATCTACAATCTGTTGATTCTGTGAACTTCCGTCTTCGGGGTTCCCCCTAGTGTTTTGTTGAGTTAGTTCTTTACAATAAGGTATATATCTGCTATAATGAGGTCGTCATGAAAAAAGCAAGCCTTGAAATAGCAGCAGAAGATGTCCAAACTCTGCAAAAGATTCTACGTTGTCCAACTTCCGAATCAAGAGAGATTTTGCGGGCAAAAATAATTATCGGTTTTGCAAACAATAAATCAGGGTATCAAATTGCCAAGGAATTGGGAGTTGATTTCCATACCGTTAACAAATGGCGTAAGCGATATTCCGAACTTGGCCTTGCCGGGTTAAAA
>JAFQDN010000066.1 GCA_017415995.1 Akkermansia sp.
CCGGCTTCCTTCCCACCCCACATTACTGTGGCGCAGTTGCCTTTGGCTATTTGATTCCGCCCTGTCAGCGGCTCATTGGGGACTTCCACCCCAGTTGCGCGTCATGCCTGACGTACACGGAAAAAGGCTGCATCCCCTCAATTTAAGGAATGCAGCCTTTGGCAATAGCCCCGGCGGGGCTCGAACCCGCGACCAAGCGATTATGAGTCGCCTGCTCTGACCACTGAGCTACAGGGCCGAGGGCATGGTAGCAAAGAAGCGGGAGGGAGTCAAGCATAAAAATGCGTGGGAGGCAAAAAGAATGGTGTCATACAAGCCGCAAGAAGCAGGAAGAGTTAAATTTTTGGGAGATGGCAAGAAAGATGTTCGACAAGCGGTATTCATTGTGGTATGGTAGGCATAAATCAGATTTTTGATTATGAAGAAAGCCATAACGACAACGCTATTGGTGATGGCCGGAACGGCAGGGCTTGCGTACGCGCAGGCACCGGCAGAACCGTCCACAGTAGAACCCGCCGCCGCTGCGGCAACCGCAACAGAGGCCGCAGCTTTGGATTTGCAGCTGAAGCAGGATCCACAGCTGGTTATCGGCAAACTGCACAACGGGCTGACGTACATGATACGCCCGACAAAGGAACCGGCCGGGCGCGCAAGCGTACGCTTGTTTGTGGCCACGGGCTCACTGGATGAGAACGAGGAGACTAGTGGCATATCCCACTTTTTGGAGCACATGGTATTCAACGGCAGCCGCAATTTTGAGCGCGGGGAGTTGATACCGGCCATGCAGCGATTGGGCTTGGGCTTTGGCGGTGATGCAAATGCCTACACCTCATTGCAGCGCACGGTGTACATGCTGGATTTGCCGAACTTGCAGGAGGAGACGGTGAACTTTGCCTTCACCATTATGCGAGATTTTGCGGACGGCGCCAAGCTTGAGGACGCAGCGCTGGATCACGAGCGCGGAATCATTGTCAGCGAGCTCAAGAGCCGAGATTCCGAGAGCTACCGCGCCATGATTGCCACCATTGATCAGCTGGCAGAGGGCACACGCATTGCAAAGTTCATGCCCATCGGGCGCGAGGAGGTAATCCGCCATGCCCCGTATGAGCTCTTCCGCGAGTACTACCGCAAGCACTATGTGCCGGAGCGCATGACCCTCATCGTAACCGGTGATTTTGACCCGAAAACCGCCGAGAAGTGGATTCGCAACCACTTTGTCAGCATGCCCAAGGCAGAGAACCCGGAGCATCCGTCCGTGGGTACCGTCACCAACTTCGGGCGCAGCGTACGCATCTTGCCCGTTAAGGAGCAAGCCAATACCAACATCAGCGTAACAACGGTTAAGCCTTATGAGGAGAAACCGGACACCATGGAGCAGCGCATCTTGGACATGCCGTTGCAGATTGCGGCTGCTATGCTGAACCGCCGTTTGAGCCGCATCTCCCAGCAGCCGGATTCCCCCTTCATTTCCGCCGCTGTCGGCGAGGGCACCGTATTTGACACGGTGGACACCTTCGGGCTGGAGGTTACGGCTTCTCCGGAAAAGTGGCAGGCAGCCCTGAGCCGCGCCGAGCAAGAGCTGCGCAAGGCCATTCAATACGGCTTTGAGGACCACGAGTTCACGGAGGTTCTCTCCGGCATAGCTTCGGACCTCACCCACTCATGCGAGACGTGGGAAAGCACCACCGCAGCCACCATGGCCGGCTATCTTGTAGATGTAATCGCCAACAAGGAGGTTGCAACCACCCCGCAGGAAGATTTGCGCACCTTCAAGTTGGCCGTGCAGCTCATCCTTCAAAACCCGGACTGCTGCCGCGCTGCGTTGGAGGCTGCCTACAATGCCGCAAACTCCAAACTTACCGCCACGGGTACCATCCCCGAGGGTCTGACGGAAGAGGCACTCGGTGCCGCATTCGACGACTCCAACAAAATCGCCGTTGAGAAACCGGAGCTGCGCGCTGCCAAGCCTTTCGCGTATGATGAAATCGGTGAGCCCGGCAAGATTGTCAAGCAAGAGTTCTTGGAGGACCTCGGCGTTACCACCCTCACGCTTTCCAACGGCATTAAGGTAAACCTCAAACCCACACAGTTCCGCAAGGGCGCCATTACGGTGAGCGCAGCGGTGGATGGCGGCAGCCTCAAGATGCCGACCACCCCGGGGCTTACCATGGTAGCAGGTTCCCTCATGAGCCTCAGCGCCTTGGAGGCGCATGATTTGGACGAGCTCAAGCGCATCATGCTCGGCCACAATGTGGATCTTAACTTCTCCTTGGGCGACACGCGCATCTCCTACTCCGGCGGCACCACTCCGGATGATTTGGAGCTGCAGTGCAAGCTGATTGTTGCCGGCATTATGCACCCCGGCTATCGGGAGGACGCCATTGCCCTCATCCACCGCCGTCTTCCGGCCATCTACCAACAGCTGGAGACCACCCCGCAAGGAGCCTTTACCGTGCATAGCGCCAAAGCCCTTTACGGAGATGATCCCCGCTTCAACATCGCTGCACGCGAGCAGGTGGAAGCCATTACCGTACAGCAGGTAAAAGACGCCATCCAACCCGCCTTGCAAAACGGCGCTATCGAGGTAACGCTTGTCGGTGATTTTGAGGTAGAAAAAGCCCTGCCCATCATTGAAAAAACCTTCGGTGCCATGCCGCAGCGCGCCACGGAGTTCACGGAGCTCACCCCGGAGCAAAAGACCGTCAATTTCCGCCCGTGGGGGCAAGAGGAGTTCTTCAAATACCCCACCACGCTGGACAAAACACTCGTGGTACAAGTGCGCCCCGCCGGCAACGGCCGAGACGTAAAACGCACCCGCAGGCTCAGCGTGCTTACCTCCATTGCACGCGCCAAGCTGTTTGACGGCATCCGCGCCAAGATGGGTGAAACCTACTCCCCCTCCGTCTCCCTCACCGCTGCGCCGGATTTGGAGAATGCAGCCACCATCTTAACGGTGAGCGCAGGCGTTAAGCGCAACCGTAAGCTGGTCAATGATGCCATGCTGGAAATCCTGGACGCCGTAGGCCGTGGCGAGTTCACGGAAGACGACTTCCAGTGCGCCATCCGCCCCATCATTGCACGTGCGGAAAAATCCCTGCGCGAAAACTCCTTCTGGTGTGCCAACCTGGCCACGCTCCAAAGCGACCCGGAAAAACTCACCAACATCCGCAACATGCTGGATGACCTCAAGTCCATCACCTTCGAGGAAATCCAACAACTCGCCAAGGAAATCTTCGGCAACCGCAACGTAAACTGCTACTACACCGTCCCGGATGACTACACCCCCGCCGATGAGGAGCAGCCCGCCACGCAGGAATCCCCTGCTCCGGCTCCCGAGGCCTCTCAGGCAGAGCCCCCCATCGCAAAAGTGGCTCCCACCGTGGAAAACTACACCGTAGTCACCACGGAAAGCACCTCTAAAGATCCCGCCTGGGCTGCCGTGGCCAATGCTTTGGTTGCCAAATACCCCGGCGCTCAAAAGGTAGTGCTTCCCGCCATCACGGAAAAAGCTCTTGCCGAGGCTCTGCGCAAAACGGACGCCCGCTATGCCGGCATCGTCCTCCGCCCGGAGGAGATTGGCCACACCACCATCAACAACATTCACCGCGCTACGCGTCAAGTGGACGACGACATTTGGGGTGACTGCATGTGGGGTGTTGTAACCGGCCACAGCGCTGAGGATGCCTTGCGCATCGCTAAAGATGCCAAACCTTTGGTCATCAAGCGGCTGCTGGGCACCACCAACGTCGGCTGGCACCACTTTGAGTACAGCTTCTGCATTACAGACTGGACCAACAGCCCCATCCTAGAGCAAACCGGCGGTGTGGAACCCACCGTCACCACCTACGACACCTCCACCGCCAAAGGTGCAGAGCTGTTGAATGACGGCTTCCAGAGCCTGTTTGCAGAGCGTTTGGAGAACGCTGCCGCCCAAATGGTAGTTTCCTCCAGCCACGCCACGCAATTCAATCTGGAAATGCCCTTCTCACGCGGCCTTATCTTCCCGTACAACAACCGCTTCTACCAGCTCAAGCGCACCCAAATGCGGGACTTCTTCCGCCCGCTTTCCATGGCTCTGCGCGGCAACGCTGCAGACCTCGGCAAACTGGTGGAAAAAGACGAGTGCCCCGCCATCAAACCGGACGGCACCACCCGCATCTGGCTTGCCGCCGGCAACTGCCTGTTCGGGGATGCCCACCGCTCCAAACACAGCATGGCCATAACCGCACTCTCCGCCTACACCTGCAACCAAGTTGTCGGCTACACAGTACCCTCTTGGTACGGCGCCGGCGGTTGGGGCACCCTCAGCTGCTTCTTTGATGCTGCCAACGGCACCCCCTTGGCAGAAGCTTGGTACATGAACAACCAGTTCATCCTGGCCAACACGCAAAAGTTGGACCCCGTCCTGCTCAAGGTTCACTTCAATGACGATCAAGTCAGCGCCCGCCTCCAAAACGACGTGATGCGCTCCGGTGCCAAACTCACCCAGCAAAACGCCAAGGACGCCCTCGGCCTCGTGCATGATCGCGACGTCGTTGCCTTCTATGGTGACCCCGCCTGGTCTGCTTCTCTGGACTGCTCTCAGGCTCCCTGCCCCTTCACCATCAAGTGGCAGAACCCCAAGAGCTTCACCATCACGGCTAACATGGATCACAAAGGCCGCCTCGGCGTTTGGTTCCCCTCCGCTGCCACCGGAGAGGGCGCTACCTCCTGCAATGTGGACAACGCCATCCTGACGGACGACTTCATCCTCATCCCCGAGATTTCTCTCAAGAAGGGTGAAAGCAAAACCGTCACCATCAAGTAACACATAGGGATTCCCCCTACCAACACACCGGGCGCGGGTTACTCAAACCCGCGCCCGCACTTTTTCACCCTCCCCCCCGGGAATTCACAATATATGGGAATTTTCGTATAACTTTTTTCCAATAACACAGCATTTTCTGCTTGCATTCCCATTCAAAAGGTTCATAATAAGAAGAAGGACATGAATACATTTTCGCCGGATTTCAGAATTCAACACTCCACAGCACTCATGCTGGGGGCAATCCCCATTGTAGGGATTATCATCGCCTTGGCACCGGATGCGTGGGGCTATGAAAACGGCGTTCTGGAAAACCTCCAACTCGCACTCATCCTTTACGGCGGTGCCCTTTGCCTTACTGCTAAGGACAACAAAGCCCTATACCTCTGCATTGCCGCCATCCTCTTTGCCATGCTCATGCGCGAGGTTAACTGCGGCCGCGTTCTCTTCTGGAGCAAATGCGGTGACTCTTTCGTCTGCGCCCCACCCTCGGAATACCTCAAATGGCAGGACATTCCCCACGGGCAAATCCTGCACTACGGCGCCTACACAGCCACCGCCCTGCTTTGCGTCTTCTCCCTCCTGCGCAACTCCGTCCGCCAAAGCCTCCGCGCACTCCTCCGCTCCACTCATCTCCCCTGCTGGGAGGCTATCATCCTCATCCTAGCCACCCTGGCTCACTACTACACAGAGCAGAGCTCCTGCGGCTTCGTTGCGGAAGAAAGCATGGAACTCCTCGTCTACGCCGCCGTCATCAGCACCATCCACCGCTATTCCCGCGGTCTTCAAACCCGCACCATCTCCGCCTCTGCACACCAACACGCGCTCTAAACCCCGTATTGCCTCAAAAAAAACAGTCACCGAAAAGTGGATGCCTCAAAATTGCGGTCACCGAAATTTTAGCGGATAATTGACTAAAAAACAAGGCAAATCCACCATTTTTCTGCCCCAAAATGACAGCGAGCGTAGCGAG
>JAFQDN010000027.1 GCA_017415995.1 Akkermansia sp.
AGCCATGGGAAAAGAGTGGTTCAGGAAAATGGGATTAGTCTCATTGCAGAGCGTAATCTGTAAAGGTTAGGAAACCGCCGTATGCCATAAAAGGCACGTACGGTGGTGTGTGAGGGGGCGAAAGCCCCCTACACGATTTAAGTTTCAAACGGAGGGAGAAATTAATCCTCGTACACCTCTTTAATGCGTTCAATAAGCGCAAAGGCGTGGCTTACCATGGCTCGCGTCTCGTTGAGCAGGGTGAGGTAGAGAATGCCGTTACGCATGCTGCTTTCATCTGCATCACCGTGCATGAGGTGGCGCGTAATGCAATCGCCGAAGTCATCCCCCAGCTGAGAGCGTCCGGCAAGCTTTGCCTCCACCCCTGCATAATCTCCTGCCTTGAGCATATCCAACAAGTCCGGATAGAAGGAGCCAATCTTTTCATTGAGCAAAAGAAGGTCTTTGCCTTGGTCCTCTTCTAACCCGGCATGGAAGTTGTCGATATGGTTGAATGCAGCTTTCACAATAGTGAGCAAGCGTTCTGCCGTATTGGAGGAAATTTCCGTGATGCGGAAGATAAGCTGACCGCGGTCTGCCAAGTTCTTCGGTATTCCGGCAAGCGCAGGCAATACCTCATTCTCACGCACTGCCTCAATATCTCGCTTGATGCTGCGAGCTTTTTTACGCAGACGGTTGAGGGCATCGCGGTCTTCCTCCAGCAGGGCGGATACCATTGCTTTGTAGATACCGATCATGCGTCCGAGACGCCCGGCCGCGGCTGCTGCAAATGCGTGCATGGAGGAATCCTTGTTGACATCTACAATTGTGTAGTTGGCCTTGCTCTCTTTGGCGAAGAACGTGGACTTAATCAGCAGGCCTGCGGCAATAATCATCATGATGACGATGCCCCATGTACCACCATATCCCATCACAAGCGCAACTAACAATGCGGCCAGTGTTGCTGCAATGGCGGTTATCAACCAACCGCCGATAACGGTCAGAACTCCCGTAATGCGGTACACGGCACTGTCACGTCCCCATGCGCGATCCGACAGGGAGCTACCCATGGACACCATGAAGATTACATAGGTAGTGGAAAGAGGAAGTCCCAAATCCGTACCGACGGAAATAAGTAAGGCTGCCAATGTCAGGTTAACGGAAGCGCGAATCATATCGTAGTTAGCACCGGTTTCCTCCTCGGGAGTAAGCGGGGCAAAACGCTTGGATACAAATTCAGCAATCGGCTTGGGTGTAATGCGCTCAAAGAAGCGAACCGTGTTGATGGTGTAACGAACCAACATGCGAGCCGGTTGGCTGGAGCCGAAGCGCTCCTTGCCCGTATTGGACGAGGAGAGTTTAAGCTCTGTTTCCGTTACCTTACGAGCTTTCTTGGAAAGGAAAAGGGCAGTCACCATAATAGCACCGGATGCCAACAGGTAGTGCAAGCTGGCGGCGGCTCCGTCTCCGGCTAATACTGCACCCATGTTGGGAAGCTCCGTGACTCCGGGGAAGAACAATGCATCCTTGGAGGCCATGAAGATACCGATGAAGTTTACCATGTCATTGCCGGCAAAGGCGAGAGCCAAAGAGCCGGTTCCTGCCAATACCGCAATACGCAGCGTGTTGATTTTGCAAATATACTGAAGCAATGCACTGATTATAACCCAGAACAATGCCATCACGCCCACAATAGCCCAGATGTTATAGTGCTGAGTCAGAGCCTCGATATCTCCCTTAAACACACTACCTTTCAGCCCCTTGAAGATAATGAAATAGCTGATAGCCGTGAAGGCCAAGGCGCACCACAGCGGACCAATGTAACGGTATGCTTTCTTGAATCGGAAGCTGAAAATCAGGCGTGCTATCCACATGACCACAGTACCGACTACAAACGCAATGGCCACAGAGGCAAAGATTGCCAAAATCATTTGCAGGCACTTTTCCTCGTTGATGTATTCCAGCAAAGGACAGGTAAAGAAAGAGTTGCTACTGAAAATTGCCATGCCGATGGCTGCCCCGAGCAAGGAAAACACCAACGCCACCGTAGTAGATGTCGGTAATCCGAGCGTATTGAAGGTATCCAGCAAGATGATGTTTGCTACCATCACGGCTAAGAACAGCAGCATGACTTCGTGGAAGGTGAACATCTCAGGTTCAATGACTCCGTTTCGTGCAACCGCCATCATACCACTGGAGAAGCATGCTCCGAGAATGACGCCGATGGCTGCAACACAAACGGTTTGATTGTATGTTCCTGCGTGCGAACCGATAGAGGAATTCAAGAAGTTACAGGCATCGTTGCTGACGCCGACGATTAGACCGAATACGGACAATATGGCGATAAGACCGAATATGATATAGTATATTTCCATAATCTACACGGATTTTCTACCACGAAATAAGGCAATTGACAAGAAAAAACTGACGATTGAGTACAGCTCAATGTATTTCCGTGCTCAGAATGCAAAAAGGTGCGTCACACTCTGTAATCTTACTTGACAAGGTATAACATATCATTATAATCGCAGCGAACACTAAATTGCTCACCTGACCATGTTAAGCAACGCAAATCAAGAAAAGTCTGTCCGTCGCACATCCCCTGTTACCATCCTGCTGCGCTGCGCTGTGTTGGCGTGCTGCTGTGGTATGCTCAATTCCTGCACTACCATCGGCAATCTTCTGAACTCCATTCTTCAGCTCCCGTTCAAGGCAATTGATGCCGTTTGCATGTTATGAATGAGGTATTGCGCAAAGTAACCGCATTTTCTCCGATTAAGGGGGTAGCAGTCTTGCTGTTGGGGGCGGTGTGTTCCTGCCAACAGCAACAACAGTTTGTGAGGGGCGGCAGTATCGGCGTGCGCGACCATGCAGATTCCGTGGTTCATTTGGGGCAGGTGGATCCGGCTTACCGCTCCTACTTTTCGGAGCAGCACGGTAAAAATTATTCCATAGCTGACCAGCGTAAAGCTTTCTTTGAAGCGGTCAGAACTTCTCGCACCCCGGTTAATCAGGATGCTCGACATGCGCCCCGTAATGCTTCTCCAAAGAAAAAAACATCTGCTAAACCTAAAAAGAGGTCTACCCGCAAGACTACTAAAAAGACGGCTCGCAAAAAGTCCACAGCAAAAAGAAGAAAACGTTAAACCATGGAACGCCACACGGAGGAACCGGAACTTGTTGACGACCGTTTTGCCGGGGCGGCAAACGCGGCTCGTCCTGTGCGGCGTGCCTCCGATTTGAAGTATACCGACCTCGACTTCGAGCAGGAATTGCCACAACTGCCGACTCCCGAGCCGGAAAAAGAAACTGAACCGGAAACACCGCAAATAACGAGTTTACCGGCTCCGGCAGCACCGCCTCCTCCGGTGGTCAATATTCCTTCTACAAAAACTGCGTCACCGGAACCTATACCGGCCTCATTGTCATGGGTACTCGGATTCATGGCTTTGCTTTTGCTGTTGGTTGCTATCGGGATGGTCTTGTGTGAGTTCTGGGATTGCATACCGATGAGCATGCGAGTGGCATCCTTGATTGCTATTCCGGCAGCTCTTTGGTTGGTGTATATCTTAGGGTTCAATCGGGGCTATCGCGCGCCCGAGTTGGCCGCGCTGTTGACGGCAATCTCATGGCTGGACAGCGTTATCATCTATCAACTGTGCATACAGTCCCTGCCTCTCTGGGTAGCTGCAAGTGTGCTGACTTTCGGCATGTTACTCATACCAACTCTGCGGCCATGGCGAATGGGAGTCAGTGCTGCGTTGATAAGCGGAGTGTTGCAACTGGCACTCATGGCGCACGCTCTGTTCACGGCCCGGACTTACGGAGAGTGGGCTCTGATTTGGGCAGCAGCGCTCGCCATGGTGATGATTTGGAGCCACATAGGTGTGTGGTGTGCATTGACTACTCGCGAAGGCTATCGCCCTTTTTCCATATTGGGACCGATTGCACAGATTTTGTTTTTGGTCATGCTCATCACCATGCTTGTGTATCCTCAGCACTTGATGCCGGAGGGGATTTCCGAGCATGGCAGCATAGCAGAATGGTTAGGCATCATCGTTGTTTGGGGAATGGCTATGTTACCGGTGTTTCCCTTACAAAAACATTATGCGGACATAAGCAATCATCCCACCATCAGCCAGTCTTTCCTCTTGTACTGGGGAATTTCTCTGCTGACGGTACCCCTCGGTTTGTTGTTGGCATGGTATTCCTCCTACTTTTTGGTCATTCCGCTCATTCTGATGTATTTGTTCAGCATGGTATACTACGGAGCGGAATACAGGGTGCCACGCTTTGTCATCATGGGCAGCATCGGCATTTTCCTGAGCTTGGTCGGCATACCGTACAATGTGGGTACCGGCTTAATCGGTAGCGCAATTATTCTGTTCGCTCTTGCAGGCGTCTTCTTCTTCGCTCTTCTTTGGTTGAATGCGTACAGAAAGCGCCTTGTTACGAGGAAACGAGAAGAAGCTGCATGCAACAACGGCTCTGACGATGATGATAAGCCCAAGCGCAGGTATAGTCCGCCGGATAAGGTTAATATTGACCTGCCGGATTACGACTGATCCAAGCACCTCAGTCCCACTGCGTCATCGCGCGGAATCGCTCTATCCGTTCTGCCAATTCGCGCCCTGTTAAGGCAAATAATGACACGGTGCCGAACTTTTCACACACAGCTGCTGCCACTACGGTTGCAATGGCAACGCCACGTTTCATGTCTTCCCAACTCGGGTCGCCCCCGTTAATGCAGTGAGTAAGGTAGCCCGCCAGTGCTCCCATGTAGGAATCTCCGGCTCCGGTTGGATCTTGCGCATTTACCAATGGCCACGCAGGGCAGCGGAACAGGCGTATGCTGCCGTCCTCCGTTCGGTGTAACAAGGTAGAGCCATGGCTGCCATGTTTTACAATGGCATAGCGCGGCCCCGCTTCCAGTAATTTGTACCCGGCTTCTAAGCTATCATCCGTCCCTGCGTATTCCTGCGCTTCTTCATCATTCATCAGCGCCATATCCACTACGGAAAGCAGCTTGTGCGTGTATTCCCGCTCGCGGATAATCCAGGATTTCATAAAATCCGCCATCCGAAAACACGCCCCCTCACATTGCTCTAACATGCGGTATTGCAGCGGGGGAGTAACATTTGTCGCTACGGCTATTGCACAGTTCTTCTGCTCCGGGCTGAGCTCCATTTTCCAGTGTTCCTGCACGCCTTCTATCGTTCGCACGGTTGTGCGATTATTCATATCTGATTCATATTTCCCCGTCCAGGCAAAGGTTTCACCTTCCACCTGCGCCACATGCTGCATACTCACGCCTCGCGCCTCCATGGCAAGCCCGTATTCCGCCGGAAAATCCGTACCGACAACGCCTACCAAATCCATATCCGCCGTAAGCAGCCTTGCTGCAAGCGAGGCGTATATCCCACTCCCGCCTAAAACGGAATTCGCCCGCCCGCTCGGGGTTATCAGTGTGTCTATGGCAATTGTGCCGTATATCAGTGCTTTGGAGCTCATGGTTACTCTCCTTTGAGCATGGTTAACAGGGTGTTTTCATCAATAATGGGGATATTGAGCTTCACAGCCTTATCCCGTTTGCTGCCGCCACCTTCACCGGCAACCAGGAAGCTTGTTTTTTTCGTCACTGAGCCGGTGGCTTTGCCTCCGGCATCTACAATCATTCGTTCAAACTCGGGGCGGGGCCTGCTCAAAGCTCCCGTCAGAACAAACGTCAGCCCGCTCAAAACACCGCCGGAGCTGTTCATGTCGGCCTCATAGCGTTCTGAAATCGGGTTGATGTCCAATGTGCTCAGGGTATCCATAACGGCTTTTCCCGTGGCTGAAATGAACCAAGATTTCAGTTTTTGCGTAGATACAGAGCCCAGCGGGTTGGTAAACTTCAGCTTATTTTCGCTTTCTTTTTCCAGCTTGATATAGCCACGTTGCACATATTCCTCTGACAGTTGCATCAATTCTGCAAAGATGCAATCTCTTTGATTTTTAAGCTCAAGAGGGTCGGAGCCTTTGTTCGCTCTTGCTTTAGGGTTAAGCGCATTAAACTTGCCCACCAGTTCTTCAATGATTAAAAGGGCATTGAGGTATTCTCCTTCTGCCAACCGGATGAGTGAGGGGTGATACTTGCTGACAAGTCGTGACGTTGTGACACCTATAGTCGGAATCCCGAATGCCGTGAGCCAGCGTTCAAGGGGGAGGGTGCGTGCTTTGTTAAGAGCGTCAAGCGCTTTTGCTGCGTTTTTCTCACCGAAACGTCGAGGTTCATCCTCCGTGCCGAGGTTGAGGGAACCCAATTGTTCTACCGTAAGGTTAAATAAATCCAGCGGAGAGGAAATCATGCCGGTGCGCACCAAGGCTTCGGCCACAGTGCCGCCGAGGCTCTCCACATCGAGCGCTTCTCGTTTGCAGAAGTAGGTGGTGCGCATGGCGGCTTGTGCGGTGCAAGTAAAGTTAGTGCAGCGCCAAGCGACTTGCCCCAATTCTTGAGAGATAGGTTCTCCACAGCAGGGACAAACGCCGTTAACGGCGTTGTACAGGCTGTAGGGCAACGCATCTGCGGGGCGTTTATCCTTGTTAACGTGAACAATAGCCGGGATAATTTCTCCGGATTTTTCGACCAGCACGGTATCACCGATACGGATATCCTTGCGAGCGATTTCATCCTGATTGTGCAGGGTAGCGCGGGAAACCGTGGTGCCGGAGAGGTGAACAGGCTCCAGCTCTGCCACAGGAGTAAGAACCCCGGTACGACCCACTTGGATGGTAATGGCTCGCAGTACCGTTTCTTTTTGCTCCGGCAGGTACTTGAATGCAGCAGCCCAGCGCGGAGCGCGAGCAGTGGAGCCCAAATGCTCACGCAGAGCAAAATCCGACAGTTTAATGACCGCGCCGTCCGTGCCGTAGCCTAAGTTGCGCCGCAAATTATCTATATCCTTAACGGCGCGGCGCACGGCATCAACTCCGGAGGCATAAATGATGGGAGCATTGACCGGAATACCCATACGCTCTAATAACGAGATAAAGTCCGCTGCGGAATGCAGGGGAGTGCCTTCATATTCCCCTAAACCGTGAGCTATGAATGCTAAGGGACGAGCAGCAACCTCATTGACATCCAAAAGTTTGATGGTTCCGGCCGTGGCGTTACGCGGGTTGGCAAGCGCAGGAAGCCCCTCGGCATCACGTTGTTCATTCAGTTTATTAAATTCCGCAAAGGGCATGTAAACTTCGCCTCGCACTTCCAAAAGAGAGGGGGCATTCTCCGGCAGTGTACGAGGAATGCTCTTGATGGTAAGGATGTTGGCGGTAATATCGTCACCCGTTGTGCCGTCTCCGCGCGTAGCTGCATACTCCAGTTTGCCGGAGCGGTACATGAGGGTAACAGCGCAGCCGTCTATTTTGGGTTCCACCACTACCTGCGGAGCTTCTTGTCCGAGGGTGCGGCTCAATCGGTTATAGAAATCCACCAGCTCAGCATCCGTTTCTCCGGCATCCGGCTTATGCTCAAAAATATCATCTATGCTTTGCATGGGACGCGGATGTCGCACCTTGCGGAATCCCTCTGTAAGGTCGTTGCCAACGTTTTGTGTTGGGGATTCGTTTGTAATAAGTTCCGGGTGAGCAGCCTCCAACTCTTCGAGTTCTCTGTATAACGCATCATATTCCGCGTCTGAGATTTCAGGCTGAGCTTGGGCGTAATAGAGCTCATTATTGTGCCGAATGATGCGGCAAAGTTCCGCATGACGTTCAGAAGGGACAAGGGCTGATTTAGAAGCGAATTCAAAGAGATCCATATGCTTGCAATGCTGTTCCGGAGCGGGTGAAATGTTTGAATTGAACCAATCGATTAGGGCAGATATGTTGCAGTAAGGCGAGCCCTTGTTCCCACCCGCGCGAGAGATGCTCGGGGGCGTGGGCATCCGAGTTAATTACGATGGGAATTCGGCGTGCAATGAGTTCGCGGAGCAGGGGCTCAGCGGGGTATTGTTCCGCGCAGCGTTTGTGGTAACCCGCCGTGTTGATTTCCACTGCCATTTTGCTGTCTTGCAGCGCTTGTAAGGCTTGCTCGTAGTAGGGTGTTACGTCTCCGGCGGGAACGCGTCCCCATATTTTGACAATATCTATATGCCCAACGATGTCGAATTGCCCGCTCTGAATCATTTCCGTAACGGTTTTCCAGTACAGAGACCAATCTTCTTCAACACTGCCGGTAAGGCATTTGTCTGCATACAAAGAATCATCAACCGAGCCATTACCGGGAAGGTAATGAACCGAGCCGATGAGGTAATCCCACGGGTGTAAAGTGCGCAAGTGCTTTATCCAAGGGAGGAGACCGGGCAGCCAGTCACATTCCAAGCCGCTGAGGATAATCAAGTTGCTGTCGGCAGCCGCTGTTTTGGCTCGGTTTATCCACTGGTAATAATCCTGTAAATCAGAGCAGAGCATGCGCCAATCATCAAACGGCTCATTTTCCGGAGGCATGGGCGCGTGATCCGCAATGCCGTAGCTGTGCAATCCCAATTGCAGGGCTCGCTCAACAAACGCCTCCGGTTCTCCCTGTGCGTGGTGGCATAAGGGGGTGTGCGTGTGGTAATCGGTGCGCAGCATAGTAAATGTTATTTGAATGATTTAATGTAGCGGGGCAAGATGACGGGCAAATCCGGGTCGCCATAAAAACGGGCACTCTTGAGGCGGCGAAACTCCTTGTCCAGCTCACCTCGCAAATACATCAGGTTATCATCCGATACCGAGGCCTTATCCGGTGGCTCCAGCTTCTTCAGCTCCGCAATATCAGCAAGCAATTTGCCGTGTTCCTGCATCACATCTCGAAGCACGGACGCGGCATCGCGGGCAGTGGCCGTGTCCTGTGCTTTTCTCAGCATGTAAAGGGCATCCCCGAGCAAACAGAGCATACGCTCATACATGGGAGCATAGGGGGCTTCCGGCGTATCGTCTTCATCATCAGCAAAATTCTCGACTTCCACCAACTTATTAAGCTGCTCTGCTAATGCGGAGGAACCGAACGAATCTGAATTAAGTAGATTTTGAATAAGCGGCATGTACCCTTGGGTAATGTGCGTAAGTGCTGTCATTTGAGTAGTAATGACAAGAGTAGTCTCAGCATCGAACGGCATTTGCTCCAACTCCGCCAAGTAGCCGCGCATGCGGATTATGTGAGCGGATAAAAGCGGAGCTGTGTGGTCAGCACTGCTTCGGCTGTCAATTTTACGGAGCAGGGCATCAATTTCCTGCGCTTCTTTAATGAGTTTCGCGCACAATTCTTCCGTTGCATTTTCCGGGGAAGAGTTCGCCGCTTTCGGGGCCGGTGCAACATCCCTGCCCGCAGAGGTCAGGGATAATGCACAGAACGCGATGATGTAAGAGGCGACCTTCATTCAAACCGTGTTTCAGCGTGTTAATCCGGCAAGCCGGATGTGTAAGTTTCATCAAAAGATTTGCGGAATTTATTGTAAGCATCCTCTAAAAAGCCGGTACTGATGAGCTCTTGAGCATTAGCGCGGGACACACCGCGAGAGGTCAGATAAAAGAGGGCTTCTTCATCAACGGGTGAGCTAGCACTGCCGTGGGAACATCTTACCTTATCGGCAAGAATCTCCAATCCCGGCAAGGAGTGAACGGTTGATTTTTCGCTGAGCAAGAGGTTTCTGTTTGTTTGGTATGCATCCGTGCAGTGTGCACCTGCCTCTACCCTGATATTCCCGGCAAAAATGGCCGTACCATTCTCATCCACTACGTTTTTATAGAGTAAATTGCTCTTTGCTCCGCCTATGTGATGGATTTGGTGAGTATGCTGATCGAGAACGCTGTTGCCACTGATTCTGTTAGCAGAGTACAACTCAATAGACGTACCGGGAGAAGCGGCGTATACCTCCGCAATGGTTTCTTCACGCGCCCATGCATGTCCGGCGTGGGAGGTAAAATGCTGCACAGCTCCACCCAAGTTATGAATATCGGTAATATTCATGCATCTGCTGTCGATGCTGCCGTGCTCATGCAATTCCACAGCAATCTGGGCTCCCTCCATTACGTGGATATTACGCACGCAAAACATGGTAGCACCGTCAGCACATTTGTGATGCTCTTCAATGCGAGCTTTTGCTCCCGGTGCAGCCATGATAAACGTGTAGGGAGTATAAAGTCCATCCGTCTCGTAGGTGATGATAATGGGTTGCTTAATCTCCGTATTTTCCTCCAGCATGAGGCAAATACCTTCCCCGAACCTACGTATGTGCAAGCCCAACAATGCGTCTGAGCCTATTGTGGGCATCAGGTTGACTGTTTCTTTCAACTCGTCATCCTCCGCCGATACGGGCATTACCACCTCGGAATCCGCACATTTTACGGAAATTGAACCACGAGCGGGCACGTTTGTTTTCAATATTTCAGCTAAGGCGACTGCATGTTTTGCCGGCTGCCCGAATCGCCAATCTTCATTGTAACGGTCCGGGATTTTTGCATCGTTGAAGCGCTGACTCGCAGCTTGCAAAGCAGCGTTCAACTTCGCTTCGGCTTCTGCCAATGCAAAGGCTTCTTCCATACTCAGATTTTGAGAAAAATCCATAGTGTTGATGTGATTCAGGTTATCCGATGGAGTCCTCCATTTCCAAGTCAATGAGCCTGCGCAGCTCTACGGAATACTCCATGGGGAATTCCTTGACGAGGTCGTTAATAAAGCCATTGACAGCCAAACTCATGGCTTGCGCGCGAGTGAGTCCTCGCTGTTGCAGATAAAAGAGCATTTCCTCATCTACTTGAGATACGGAAGCTTCATGCTGAACCGCCGAGGCATTACCGTTGACGCTGATGGCCGGATAGGTGTCGGTGCGGCTTTCCGCTGAGATGAGCAGGGCATCACACTCCGTGTTGTTGCGGCATCCGTTCATTCCTTTGAGTACATTAACCTCACCGCGGTAGCTGGCGCGACCTTTGCCGATGGAAATGGATTTGGCTACAATGTTGGAACTCGTCTCCGGAGCTGCGTGAATCATGCGTGCCCCGGTGTCTTGCAGCTGACCGTCATGAGCAAGTGAAATGCTGACCACCTCGCCGCGCGCGCGCCGGCCTTTCAGCACAACGGCGGGGTACTTCATGGTTAATCCGGAGCCGATATTGCAATCAATCCAACGGATTTCCGCATCTTCCATCGCCAAACCGCGTTGGATAACCAGATTGTACACGTTGGTAGCCCAATTTTGTACTGTTACGTACTGGATTTTAGCACCTTTGAGAGCAACGAGCTCAACCACGCCGGAGTGCAGGGTGGCGGAGTCATACTTGGGAGCCGTACACCCCTCCATGTACATGAGCTCAGCGCCTTCATCTGCTATAATGAGCGTTCTCTCAAACTGTCCCATGCTCTCGGAGTTGATTCGGAAATATGCTTGCAGGGGTTGTTCCAATTTGACGCCCTTGGGTACATAAATGAATGACCCACCGGAGAAAGCGGCGTGGTTCAGCGCTGAAAACTTATTATCCGTCACCGGAATAACCTTGCCGAACCATGGACGGAAAATATGCTCGTATTCTTTAAGTCCCTCCGTGGAGTTTACAAAAATAACGCCTTTTTTTCGGAGCTCCTCCTGCATGTTGTTGTATGCAGTTTCGGAGTCATACTGGGCATCAACGCCGGCTAAAAACGCGCGCTCCTGTTCCGGTACACCAAGTCGTTCAAACGTCCGCTTTACATCATCGGGAACCTCTTCCCAGTCTTTATAGGGTGCCGTTCCATGCGCTAAGTAGTAGCGTATTTTTTCGAAATCCAAATCCTTAATGCCCTCCGGTGCCCAGTGCGTAGGCATGGGCATGGCGTTGAATTTGCGTAAGGCATCTTTGCGGAATTCCCGAAGCCAATCCGGCTCTCCCTTAGCGTCGCAAATGTAATCAATGGTAGCTTCCGTCAATCCGAAGCCTGCATCGAACTTGTGATTTTCCGGGAATGAGAACTCACCCCTGGTATCAATCTGGAAGGTTGATTCATCCATTACTCTTCAGATTTGATAAAGTCAAAGCCTTGCTGCTCAATTTGCGCAACCAACTCATATCCGGCAGTGCGGACTATTTTGCCTTTGTAGAGCACGTGGACAACATCCGGTTTGATGTAATCCAGCAAACGCTTGTAGTGAGTGATAATGACAAAGCTGCGGAACGGCGCCCGCATAGCATTCACGCCCTCTGATACTATTTTGAGTGCATCCACATCCAAGCCACTATCCGTCTCATCCAAAATGGCGTAGCTGGGGTTCAGCATCATCATCTGCAATATATCGTTGCGCTTCTTTTCGCCACCGGAAAAGCCTTCATTGACGGCGCGTGCCGTAAATCGCGGATCCATATCCAAGGATTTCATCTTGGAGCGCATTTCTTTGTAAAAGGAAACAGCATCAAGTTCTTCTCCCTTAGGCATACGTGCTTGAAGTGCAGCCCTCATAAAGTTCGCGTTCGTCACGCCGGGCACTTCTACAGGGTATTGGAATGCCAGGAAGAGACCTGCTCGGCTTCTTTCATCCACGCTCATGGCAAAGAGGTCTTGGCCGTCCAATTCGGCACTGCCGGAGATAACCTCGTAATCCGGATGCCCGCAAAGCACTTTGGAAAGCGTGCTTTTGCCGGAACCATTCGGTCCCATAATGGCATGTACCTCCCCCTTGGGAATTTCCAAATTGATACCGTTGAGAATAGTTGCACCGTCTTTGACGCGTGCGTGCAGATCTTTAATTATCAGACTCATGTTTATGTTCGTGGAAATATTTATCGGGAATCATGCCATGCAGGTATGCCTCCATGGTATCCACCGTTACCCCCTCCGGCAAATCAAATACATCCGCAGGGGTCAGCCCGTGTTTTAAGCTGACATCTATAACGCGCTGGGTGCGGTCATCCATCAGGTGAATGTGCGGTACAACATTAGGACAATAGCGGCTCGGCCCATTGTCCGGGTGAAGGTGATTCACCAACTTTGCGCTTACCAATGCTTCCAAGCTATTGTAAATTGTTGCAAGCGATATTCCGGGCATAAGTTGTTTTGCCCTGTCGAATATTTGAGCGGCGGTCGGG
The DNA here is from genome assembly GCA_017415995.1 of Akkermansia sp. GTDB lineage: Bacteria > Verrucomicrobiota > Verrucomicrobiia > Verrucomicrobiales > Akkermansiaceae > Akkermansia. Next base: position 13,060 of record JAFQDN010000027.1, read on the forward strand.
TGGTCATCGGAATCGATGAGTACATCTATCACGATGCGTCGTTGCCGTGTCATTCGTAAACGAGAACAACGCATCATGAACGCCGGCGTCACGTTGCGTTTACAACTGCTTTGTGCATTTGAGGTCTTTTGCATACTGATTCGGTGGGAGCTTCCAGGCCTCCAGTGCGCACATTATAACGGTTCAAAGTGTAATTAGCAAGGCAAAAACTTGCGCATATTGCCCTTGTCATGTCAGTAAAGCGAGTTTTTTGCTTGCAGAATGAGCTTTGCTGTGGCAGAATCAGCACACACAGAGCAGGGGCTCTGCTTATTTATTATGTCTGCTGGCTCATTCAAAGAAATTCAGGGCGGTGTAACAGCCGCAAAGGGGTTCGTTGCAAATGCATTGGCATGCGGCATTAAAAAACCGACTGCCACGCGTTTGGATTTGGCACTTGTCTATTCCACATTGCCGACAACTTCTTCCGGAACTTTTACTACAAACAGAGTGCGCGCTGCATGTGTGCGCGTTAGTCAAAACCATTTAAGGAGAGGTAACATACGTGCCATTGTGGCAAACAGCGGTAATGCCAATGCCTGCACCGGAGCAGCCGGTGTAGCCGTTGCTCGCAGGGAGTGTTCCATTGTGGCCAAAGAACTCGGACTTTCTCCTTCAGAAGTAGCCGTTTGTTCTACCGGTGTTATCGGATTGCCGATGCCCATGGTGCGAATCGAACCACGTTTGCCTGAGCTGTGTAAAGATTTGAGCGCAGAGAAGGGACATGATGTTGCATCCGCCATTATTACCAGCGACACGAGAGAAAAGGAAGTTGCCGTAGAGTTGGAAATCGGAGGTAAAATTGTCAGAATCGGTTCTTGCTGTAAGGGAGCCGGTATGATTGCGCCCTGCATGGCAACAATGATTTGTTTGGTCTGTACGGATGCCGCCGTCAATCGCGCAGATTTGGACAGCATTGTTAAATCCGGAGTTTCGGAGACGTTCAACCGCATCACGATTGATGGCGATATGAGCACAAATGACACTTGCTTAGTCATGGCAAACGGTGCCTCCGGAGTGGAGCTTTCACCCGGTGCTCCCGGTTGGGATGATTTCTGCGCAGCATTGCGCTACGTCCTGATGGAACAAGCCAAACATATCGTGCAGGACGGTGAGCGTGTCACCAAGTATGTTACCGTGCGCGTAGAAGGTGCGCCCTCCGGGGCAGAAGCAAAGCGCGTGGCGGAAGGCGTGGCTAAGTCCTCGCTTGTTAAGAGCTCATGGAACGGCGGAGACCCCAACTGGGGACGCATTATTCATGCGGTAGGTTACAGCGGCAAGCGCGTAAAAGAAGAACTTGTGGATATTGACATTGCCGGGTTGCCCGCCTGCCGTGGTGGCGAGCAAACGGATACTCCCAGTGATGATTTGCGTGAGCGGGTGCAGGCTCGCGAATTCGAGGTGCGCATCAATCTGAATATGGGAGAACATGAATATACCGTTTATACTACCGACCTCTCTCCGGAGTATGTGGACTTCAACCGTTCTGAATACGCGTACTGGAATCAGGCTAAACAAGACGGTCTGACCCGCTGATTTTTTTATCAAAAAGGAGGATGGCAAGCGAAAATACCTTGCCATCTTCCTTTTGCCGTGCTATATATAGCAGAGCAAAGTATTTTTTATGTCACGAACAGCTATTATAAGCGATATTCATTCTAATTATCACGCTCTCTACGCCGTGATGACGGATGCTTTTGAGCAGGAACGGTGTACGGATGTCGCTTGCCTCGGAGATATTGTCGGGTATAATGCGTACCCCGGCACGTGTGTTGACTACATCAGGGAGCTGAACTGTCCGGTTGTAAAAGGCAACCATGATGCTGAAGTTGTCAATCCTGTCTACGAAAAGATGAACACTATGGCTCGCGAGGCCATGGAATGGACGGTACAACAACTGAGTGAGGAACAGCTGCAATGGCTTGCAAGACTTCAGTATCAGAGAATTGTGCGTCCTTCCGGTGTCGCTACGGGGTCTTTTACCATTGTGCATTCTACGCTGGATCAACCGAAAGCTTGGAATTACATCATCAACGCCAATGATGCAGCCGGTAACTTTTCGCGTCAATTTTCGCAACTTTGCTTTCATGGGCATACGCACGTGCCCAAAGTGTATGCGTGGGACGGCCGACACGCAGCAGAGGATTACGAAGTAAAGCACCGTTTGGTTATGAACGGCTATACGGAGCTGCAGCCCACGCCGGGATATAAGTTTTTCATCAACGTAGGTTCCGTTGGGCAACCCCGCGATAATGACCCCCGAGCATGCTATGCCATATATGATACAGATGCAAACTTGGTGATTATGAAGCGTGTTGAGTACGATATAGCGGGAGCGCAAGCCGCTATTTTGGAAGCCGGATTGCCGTCATATCTGGCGGAAAGATTGGAACGAGGTTGCTAAGTAAACATGTATTCCGGAGAGTCTGGTTGTGAGTAACATTATTAAAAGTTTTTTGCCCGTGCTGGTATTTTTTGCTATCGGCGCGTTACTTTCATTGTACTTGGTTCCGGCTGAATTGGAGCAAATGAAGTGGGAAGTTCCCGGCATGCCGGAAAGTTACCCGATAGAACAGCTCTGCCGTCCGATATTCCTGCTGTTGTTATGCTTTTTGCCATTTATCGGTGCCATTTTATATTCCTTCATGGGGACAATGGACCGCTACATGTCGCGCAATTTCATCTCCTATTTCCTGATGTGCACGCTGATTTTGCTGCTCATCTATATACTGGCAGATTTTACCGACAATATGGAGCGATTCCGCTCCAAGTTTGATGACCCCGTTGTTCAGGCTCTCAAGTTCTATGGGTCGCAAATGCCCATGTTCTTGTACCAAATTTTACCTTATACACTGATGATGGGCACCATGTGGTGCCTCAGCAAGTTGTCCGGAACATGTGAGATTACAGGCATGATGCAGTCCGGTCGATCCTTGTTGAGACTTTGCATGCCCATCTTTCTCTTCGGCAGCCTCGTTTCCGTTGCCTACGGCATTTTCGGTTTCCACTGGGCTCCCAATGGTATGTTATACCGCCAATTACAGCTTAAACAGGAAAAAAATGCTGACGGTTCAGCCCAGGCCATTATTTACCGAAGCGAAACCTATGCACGGCACTGGAATATCCGCAAGCCTTCAACGATTGACGACCCGGGTAGGCCTATGCAAGATTTGGTCATCAAGCAGTTTGATAAAAAGAATCCGGGGTTACAACTGCGGCAGTACCATGCCAAGAAGGCAGTTTGGAACAAGGCGGATGCCACATGGACCTTATACGATGTGTACGTTCATGATATTGCGCCACCTAATGTCAGACCCTGTGATGGCAAGAAATACGATAGCCTCGTATGCGATTTCGGAGAAAAGCCATACCAGATAATCAGTCCCGGAGCAGGGGGGCGCATTGATGCCATGGGCACCTCTGTGCTTTATGAATACATTAAATCCGGTGCAGGCTCACGTGAAGACAGATACAAGAAACGCACCGAGTGGCACGTACGTATTGCACGTATTTTCAGCTGTATAGTTTTGATTTTGCTTGCTATTCCGAGTTCCGTGACGTTCCAACGCCGCGGCACCATGAAAGGAATCGGCATTGCCGTTGTTCTGGCAGCGCTCATGCTGTTCTTGTACCGTGTATTCCCATCTCTCGGCGAAGCCGGCATTATCCAAGCATGGATAAGCGCATGGATTCCGAATGTTATATATACGGCTATTGCCATATACTTATTCCGCACTAATTTAGCGCATCGTTCTTTCAAGGAATGGATGAGAGCGCGGCTTAAAGGCGAGGCATGAAGAACGTTCAGGCTGTTATATTTGATTTCGATGGCGTTTTGGTAGATACCGAATGGGCTATCTATCAATCGTGGGTGCGCCTATTTGAGCGTGAGGGGCAACACATCTCCATTGAAACATATTCTCCTTGTCTGGGAGCAGGTTATTCTCATTGGAATCCGGCAGAGCATTTGGAATCTCTTACCGGTAAGAAATACGACTGGGAGGTGGAAACTCCGGCAAGGCAAGCTAAGCTTGAGGCAGATTTAGCACTTACGGGCTTAATGCCAGGAGCCATCGAGTTGCTGGATTTGTGCGATTCGTTACATATCCCTATGGCCGTTGCTTCGTCGTCTTCTTCTCGCTGGGTGCACGGCTGGTTGACTCGCTTGGGTATCATGCAACGCTTCAAAGGTGTTTTTACCCGTACGGATGGTTTCCCGGTTAAACCCAATCCCGCCTTGTTTCTTGCTGCTCGCGAGTGCCTCTGTGTTCAACCTGAACATTGTCTTATTGTCGAGGACTCGGAAAATGGCACCATAGCAGCCCGGAATGCAGGTATTCCTTGCGTAGCTATACCGAATAGACTCACGGTTTATTCCGATTTGTCCCGTGCTCAGTTTCATATCGATTGTCTTTCAGCTCTTGCTGCCGCTATTTCCGCCTCACGCTGATTTTCCGATGTCTTGCCCGCGCCGGTTGTAAATTTTCAATTCTCGTGGCTCTTTATCCGGTGCAGTGTATGTATGTTAATATAACTTACAACTTCGCATAATATATGTAATGCAAAATTATTTTACTGAAAAAAGCACTATCGGATATGCAGTCGAACTTTCCGCTTGAAAAGCGGAATGAAGTTGCTAGAATAAAGGACGCGTATGAGCATGGTAGTAGCAGAACACTTACACAAGACCTTCGGACGATTCACCGCCGTCAAGGATGCAAGTTTCCGAATAGAAAAAGGAGAAATTGTTGGATTTCTCGGGCCGAACGGCGCCGGGAAAACGACCACAATGAAAATGCTCACCGGATACCTGCCACCGACCGCCGGGACAGCAAGCATAGCCGGTCATGACATATTGGACGAACCGGTAGAATCGCGACGACACTTAGGCTACATGCCTGAAAACGTACCGTTGTATGACGACATGCGCGTAACGGATTATCTGATATACCGTGCTCAGCTCAAAGGATTGCGCGGTGGCGACGTACGCACACAAGTCGGTTATGTGATTGACAAATGCGGACTGGAACCAAAGCGCAAGAACCTAATCAGCACCTTATCGAAAGGCTACCGACAACGCGTAGGACTAGCAGACGCCCTGCTCGGCAAGCCTGATTTGCTGATACTGGATGAACCGACTAACGGACTGGATCCCAACCAGATACGTCAAATACGCGAACTGATACGCTCATTAGCAGAAGACCACACGGTAATATTGTCCACACACATTCTGAGTGAAGTGGAAATGATATGTAACAAAGTCATTATCATAGACCAAGGCGAGATTAAGGCTGCTGATACCCCGCTGAATCTCACCCGCGGATTAAGAGCAGCCGGGCGAGTTTCCATCGAATTTAAGGGAGATTTGGATGTTGTGGTAAAGGAATTAGAAGCCTTTGCACCGGTCAAAAAAGTCATCGTCGAAGAGACTTTGCCCGGAGGATGGCACAGATTACTGGTTCGAGCAGAACCCGGAACCGATACAAGAGAAAAGGCTGCCGCGATTACAGCCGCACACGGTTTTGCCACACGCCACATATACCGCCATATTCCCAGTTTGGAAGACGTGTTTGTTGAAATGACACGCCGCGACTGATTATATTATATCCAATTGCAAAGCAATGAAAAACGACACCACTCTTAACAAAGTAAAGCGCAATCTTGTCAATTATTTATCAACACTTTGGGTAATTTACCTCAAAGAGTTGCGTGGCTATCTTTGCGTGCCATTCGGATGGGTGATTCTGACCTGCACCATGGGAATACAAGGCCTTATGTTGCAGGCAGTATTGGAAACCATGACCCAAGCAACCGGCAACGGCGTCATGTTCCACATGATGGACAGCCTATTCTTCCTATTACTCTTTATCTTCATCTTCCCGCTCATTACCATGAGAACCTTTGCGGAAGAGGAAAGACTCGGCACGCTCGAAGGCTTGCTCACAGCCCCCGTAACAACAACTCAAATCCTTTTGGGTAAATACTTTGCAGCATATTCATTCTATCTCATTATTTGGCTGCCCATGCTGCTTTATCCTTGGATGAGCGAAATTGGCAATCTTTACACATACACCCGTTACGGAGAGCATTGTGAAACGACCATCACCTACATGTTGGCCGACTGGATAGGTGCATACTCCATTCTCGCACTCACGGGTGCTTTCTTTGTTGCACTGGGCATCTTGTGTTCTTCTGTAACCCGCAGCCAAATTATTGCGGCAATTTTCTGTACCTGCCTCATGATTATGTACTACTTCATGGGACGCGTAACAGAATTGTGGGGAGAATTCCCCGCAGCGCCCATCTTCCATTATATATCATGGTCTGAGCAATTCAAAGCATTCACAAGTGGTGCTTTGGATACACGGCCTTTGGTATTGTACCTGACGATGACAATCTGCACACTCGCCCTGACCAAACGATTGGTCGACTATCGCCGTTGGACCCGCTGATTACTCACCCCCCTTCCCTTAACTGAAACTTTATGAGCAAACAAGAATTTACCGGGCATCCGGATGCCCGCCGCTCCAAAGCAAATCCGCTCGCGTGGATTAACCTTGCTTTATTAGCTATCATTGTCATTTGTTGCAATTACATAGGTTGCAATGAATACGCACGTGTTGATCTTTCCGAGTATGAGAGTTACTCCATTTCTCAACGCACAATTAACGTGCTGAAAAGTGAGGCTATCCAAAACCGAGAAACTCCGATTCGAATCATTTTCGCCTTTCAAACATCTTCTCCCGGTTATCACCGCATGTACATGTTGCTGGAGGAATACAAGCGCCATGCCGACGGTAAAATTGAAGTAGAATGCTTTGACCCTCTCCGTCAGCCCGGGCGCGCGCGAGAAATCGAAAATATTTACAAAGTCAAGTTTAACCAGGAAATCTGCATCGTGGACGCCCGCGACAACAAGGACGCCCCCATTGACCACTACGACGCAGACCCCGGCAAGGCCAATCTTTACAGCCGTATTCCGGGCACCGCATTCTCAAAATACGTTGTTCAGCCGGACGGTAAGCGCAATGTTGTTGCACTGATGATGGATGAGGTTCTTTGCTCTGAAATTATCCGCGCCTCTGAGGGGCAACAGCGCAAAATGTATGTAGTTGCCAATAAAGGCGGTATCAAACTTAATCAGAACGGGCAACTTGAATATGATACGATTTCACTCATCCGCACCATCACCGGTTCCCTCAATCTTAAATTGGAGCCTATCGTCCTCAGCGAGGACTCGGAACAAGATATCCCCGCTGATGCGGAGGGCCTGATTATCATTGCTCCCCAGTTTGATTTTGAACCTTGCCAAATAGCAACTCTGCGCAAGTTCTGGGAACGCAATGAACGCAAATCCATCTTCATCGCGTTGGATCCCGAACTGCCGTATTTTGACACACGCCATGTTCGACAGGAAGGCACGGACGACCAACCGGAAACCACAAAGGTTGTTCGTGGCCCGCGTTTGAGCAATCTGTACCAATTCCTGCGTGAAAACGGTATCAACCCCAACGGGGATGACCGCATTCTCCTGCGCGATAGTCAGCGATTCATCAACAATATCTCTGTATTCTTCCCGGAAAGCTTGGAATGCACCAAATCATTCTGGAACAATACCACCCAGCTGGAAGGCCGTTGCCGTTCATTCTCGCTTGGGCACGGAGATGACAGCGTGGCTTCTGCTCAGCGCCTCAATTTTTACCCCCTCATTATGACCTCGGCTGACTATTACGGAGAGACCAACCCCAACCGAGGAGCCAAATTGGATGGGGATGACATCGCCGGGCCACTTTGTGTTGCAGCAGCCGCTACACGTGGCAGCGTAGATGACCCGAACCGCCTCAATACCCTCATGGTAGTCGGTAATTTGGACATGCTGGCAGAGGAAGGAGCACGCAAGGAAGTGCGTGATTACTTGCGTTCTATTTGGGCTTGGATGATTGAAAAACCGGAATACGCCGGTAAGAGCACCAATTACGACCTTACCGTTAAGATAGACCTGAACCGCCACTCACGAAGTGCAGTTGAGCATCTGACGCTCATTATCATGCCTCTGTGCTCACTGTTGCTTGCGTTCATCATCTGGAATACTCGCCGTCACTGACCTCCTTCCCCCTCTCTCCGGAAATCCAATTCATTATGAGAATAGTCACCACCGTCATACTGGCATTGATTGCAGCGCTGATGATTACGGCGTCTGTATTCCTTACCATCGATGGAAATCTCGCAAAACTGACAGGATGGTACCGAGTCACGCCGGGAATGCCTCTCTTTACGCAAGAGCACAGCTCTCAGCTTCCACAAGTAACTTGGATGCGTATCTCGGATCTCCACGATGTGGTGGAATGTGCTAAAGATAACAACGGAACGTGGTGGATTACCAAACCCTTCCGCGATAAGTTAAACCCGACTGCGGCCGAGTATATCCTGTCATTCACCGCGAACGCCCATATCGTAGATACTCTCCCGATAAATGAAAATACTCGCAAGAGTATGCGCGATTTCGGGGTGGAATCAGACCCCTGCACCATTACGCTGAAAGTCCCTGTCAGTGAACGCGACATGACAACAGTAGCTCGTTTTACACTCGGGAAAAAAGCACCGTGGCTTGCAGACAAAGGCGATGGTAAAACGGTAGGCCAAACTACCTATTTACGCACGGATTTTTACGGTGATGATGACCGAGTACACGTTGTAACCGGAAACATTACCTCACTCTTTGCAAACGGATTGAAGCAGCTTCGTGACCCCATGCCTCTGCGCTTCGATCCCAATAAACTTTGCCGAATTCACATCAAAGGCGAAGGAAGCCATCCTCTTACTCTCCACCGCGAAGATGAAAAAAGCCAATGGATATTGAATACTGTTAATAACTCCACAGTTGCGGAACAGGAAAACGCAGCCAAGCTGATGCTGATGCTGTGCCAGCTCTCCGCAATCAGAGTTCAGAATGCATCAGAAGTCAAACTACCGGACAAACCGCAGTATACCATTGAATTACAACTCAAGGGAGAAAAATCCCCGCGCATTCTCAAACTTTACGCTCCATTCCCCCCAGAAAACGCGGTAACAACATCCAGAACACATTGTTATGCCACGGTTAACGACCGCAATGTTGTGTTCACACTCCAAGCAGAACCCAAAATCCGCCGCAAGGGAGGCTTTGCCGCCATTGTAAACGGAGTATACAGCTTACCGGTACTTCCTGCGGACCAGATGGCGGAATGCCGAGGGCTCAATGACATTTATACGGCCGACATGCCGCTGAAATTGGAGGATTTACGCTCCCGCAAATTGGCTACATTTGATGAACGAGATGTTGAGAGCGTACTCATTCGCTCTCGCCACAGTCAATATCCGGTAAGACTTTGCCTGATTCCGGGTGTGCGTGAGAGTAATGTACAAGACGCTTGGACAGTTGAAGCTCAAGGACTTGAAATTGTTGAAGCAGAGACGGACATCGTTCGTTCTTTCCTGCGCAACTTCCGCAATATCCCGGTTGAAGGCATTATTGCAGACCTTCCCTTTGAGGATACTGCGGAGGATAAAGCTGCACGCGCTGCAATTATGAAAAAATACGGGCTTTATCGTCCGGATTACCGCATTTTCATCACCCCACGTTCCTGTGGATACCGCAGCAACCTTTTCGGAGTAGACCTCCCGCTCGTCAAAGATCGAGATGTCAAGATTTTTGCAATCTCACACTATCAAGACCCGGAATCCGGTGAGATTTGGCGCTTGGCCATGGAGGAAGGCAGCCATACAATCTTCCGAGTCAGCCCGAAACTTACCCGAACATTGGCACTGCAACAGAACGCTTGGAAATCCCGTAATCTGCTGGGATTCCACATCTCGGAGCTTCAACGCTTTGTGCTTGGATACCGAGACGCCGAGCTCGTGCTGGATTATGACCCGATGGCTGAGAGCTGGAGTGGCAAGCTCGGTGGGGTGGATGTAACGGCAAACATCAATCCTCACCGCGCACTTAATTGCGTGGATCGACTGCGCAAGCTGAAAGTGAGAGAATGGCTTGAACCTCATGACCCGGACGCAATTGAAAAATTGCGGACACCGGTATTCAGTGTGCGCGTAGATTTGGAAATTGTGAATCATTCCGCCGTGGATGCTCTGATTGTCGATACGGAGGAACTCGGGCATGACCGTATGGCAGAAGAGGGTGGCGAATACCGAGCAGACGGAGCTGATGCAGCTCTACAGGAAGGCTCTGAAATTGATGAACAATTCCGTAACCTTGCTTTGAATGAACGTCCGACTGTAACCAAGAGCTACACCGTTGAAATCACCCCGGCAAACAATGAGGAAGACCGCCCGCTTTTCTACGGACGTATCCGCGAAACGGGGCAACTTTTCCTCATGAAGTATGAGGATGCTCAGAGCATCGGCTCTTCTCCCTTGGAAGACAATGTACAAATCGTTCCCTGAAATTAATTATGTGGGTCTGGAAAAAAACGGCATCTAAATTGAATGAAGAACTGTGGCAACAGCGTCTTGCTGCCATTCCCGGTGCGGTATTCTCCGAAGGTTTTCATGCAGAGCGCATAAACATCGACGTTTACACGGAATCTGAAGAAGAAGCACTCGTGCTGCAAGCCTGTTACGGAGGCAAAATTGAAGCAGTGCAGACCATTGACTGGGTAGCTGCAACAGCCCCGGAAAATACCCCCCCGCTTATTATTCGTGACAAGCTGGTAATCTCTGCATGCGCAGATGCCCCTGCTCTTACCGAGCTCAAAAACAAATACCCGAACAGAATCATCCTGACCTTTCCTGCCGAGCGAGCATTCGGAACCGGCAACCATGCCACGACTTCCACATGCTTGCGCATGCTGTGCGACGAGGTGAAAGGCAGAAAATCCCCTTGGACGCTTACCGACATCGGGTGCGGTACCGGAGTATTGGCTTTGGCCGGTCTACGCCTCGGGGCAAAGCATGCCATCAGTTTCGATTTTGACCCCATCGCCGTCGATGTTGCCGCGCGAAACATCGAGCGTAACGGTGGCGCAGAAAATCTGCGTCTTTTCCAAGCGGACGTGTTTGAATGGGAACCGGCCCCCGGAGAGGAGGCTGATATTGTTTTGGCCAATCTTTTTTCCGCCGTGCTGATGAAAGCCTTTCCTCGCCTGAAAGCAGCTATGAAACCCAACGGAGGCATCCTGATTATTTCCGGCATTCTCAATACACAAGCACCGGAAACGCTTCAGGCTGCACAAGCAGCCGGGCTTAAAGTCCTGAAGGTTGTTTCACGAGGCAAATGGACAACGGCAAAACTCACAAACACATGAACATTATTGCCATAGAAACCTCGCTACCTCAAGCTTCTCTGTGCCTTTCCAAAGATGGTGCTGTAGTATTTTCCACCTCTTGGAATGCTATTCGCAATCACGATTCTTTCCTCTTTCCTGCGCTCAAGAACGCTTTGGAGATATTGGGAAATAACACATTGGACTACGTTATTGTAGGCGCCGGTCCGGGTAGTTACGGGGGCGTACGCGTTGCCCTTGCCGCGGCGGTTGGTATTGCGACGGTTCGTGCTGCCAAAGTGGTGGCTTTGTGTTCATGGCATGGGCTTGCAGCGGAGGACGTTGCTATTATTTCCGATGCCCGTCGCGGCGGCTGGACCGTTTACCGCGGGGATACTGATATTCAGGTTCTTTCCACCGAAGAACTGCAACAATCCATTACAAATGGTCTACGTATTTGCACCGTCGAAAACGAGGTGGCGCTGAGCAAAGCCGGCATCTCCGCGTTGCAATATAATCTGTGTCCTACTGCATCCGGGCTGGTCCAAGCATGGCAAAATCTTACCGATGAGGAACGGGCAAATCTTGAAAGCAAACCGGCAGAACCCATTTATGTTCGCCCGCCCCACATAACGGAAGCGAAGCGTAAACCCTGGGAGGTCTGATTTTATCTTGCGCCATATGACTGAGCCAATAATTCATACATGCCAACGTTGCGGAGCCTGTTGCCGATGGGAGGGCGATGTTTGCCTGACAGATGCAGACATTACGGCTATTGCTGCATTTTTGCAAATGAATGAGGAAGATTTCATCAATGAATATTGCCGTTTGCAAACCAGTCGGCGAGGTCTTTCCCTGATTGATGCTCCGGATGGTGCTTGCATTATGCTTACGGATGCAGGATGTAAAATTCAAGCGGTGAAGCCTCAACAATGCATTGATTTCCCGTATAAATGGAACTTCCCCGGTTGGGAAAAACGCTGTCCCGGAGCAGGCAAAACTTCCTGTGAGGCATAATGACAACGGGACTGTCAAAATTGTGCGCCTCAGTTTGGCGTAACATTCGTCGCAAATGGCACAACATCCGTGGCAGATTTATCGGCGCATTTTCACGCCGTCCTGAGCGTTTGGCTGCGATGGATGAGACCCGCCGTGCCAATGCGTCCATCGTGGTGGATTTATTTGCTGCCATTATGTCTGAGGTTGAAGGCGTAGGCATGGAAGACATGGACACCACCATGGACATGCTGCGCTACGACTTTCCGAACGTTGAGCATAGCTGGCTTGCAGAGCGTTTCCAAGAAGTCTATACCGCAAAACATCCTTTGGCAGAAGCGTTAGCTATTGCTTGTGCCGGCAGAACGGAGCCGGAACGCGTTGCTCTTTCTCTGCAAATATTAACCATGCTGTACCGTGTGGGCGGGGATTTGACAAATCCCTCCCTGCTGGATCAGGTTACAAACGGGCTCAATCTTCCCGGGTATTCATCCGTATTGGAGCGGCTTGTCAGCACCCCGGGAGCTCAGGCGGATTTGCCGATAGAAAGTCTGGAGTTCTCCCAAAATGTTGGGGAAGGCATTGTTACACTCGGCACGGATGATGCCGATGTTCGCTTCCGAGTACTCAGTTGTGTCAATATTCTTCTGGTTGTAAATGATGGACTCAAGCCCCTTCTCATGCGCGGACGCATTCTGCACAAAGGGGATATGCAAATTCTTTACTCCGGTCAGAATATCCGGCTCAATAGCGGGATTTTGAGTTACTCCACCATCCGAGCTTTATTACAAAGCCGCTACACCGGAGCAAAGCTCGTTGCCTATTTGGTATGCAAAGACGGCGAGGTCAGTGTTACCCGCTACCGCCAAAAACACAGTTTGGCAAAATTGAGGTTCGGTGTTCACGTTGAGTTTGAACTGCTTCAAAAAAATGCGAATATCATATTGGATGGTATTCCGCTTGCGGATGGCTGCCAACTGTGCACAACCTACTACACTCCTTTTACCGTAGAAGGATTAGGACCTTACACATTGGCAGAACTGCACAATATCGAGTCTCCGGGGAAAAGCTTTCAACTCGCCCCGGAAAACCGCAAGGTGTTGGTTACTAATCTGCCGTATGTGAATAAGCCCGGCGTGGTCATGCTGTCTCCCGGTCTTGCACCGGGACTGATTTTTGAAGTCAGTTACACGCGTACAGGAGCAACGGGCAACATACGCCTGATAGAAGGCTCACGCCACGCTCTTACCTTAGATGGCGCATTCCTGCGCGATGATACCCCCATTTACGATGGTGCGCTCATCATGTTAAGCCCCGTTCAGTACCTGCGCTGCCGATTCTCCGCCGGGGTTCTGGATGAAGAGACTTCCCTCATTCAACACTTGCGGGTACGGGGGCTTACCCGTGACTTTGTTGGCGCAGGCCGTGTGGTTGACAATATTGATTTCTTCTTAAAACGTGGCGAAATGGCCTGCATTTTAGGGCCCAGCGGTTCCGGGAAAAGCACGATTCTCAACATGCTTGCCGGCCATTTGGAGCCTTCTTTCGGGTCCATTCACTACAACAATGAACGATTGTCTCCTCATGCGCAGAATTTAAGACGCCACATTGCCTTTATCCCGCGTGAGGATATTTTGGATGAGGCCATGACCGTAGGTGAGCACGTTTACCATGCATCCGTTTCCCGCCGTCCCAGATTAACCCGCGCTGACCGCATCCGCCGTGTTAATGCCGTGCTCAACTTTGTTGGCATGGGGGCTATGGCCGGCAGACAAGTCGGTCGCCGTGGTGAGCGAGCATTGTCAGACGGTGAGCGCACGCGCCTGAACTTAGCGCTGGACCTCACCGGCACGGCGGAGGTTTTCCTGATTGATGAACCCATCAGTGGCTTATCTTCCGCAGATGCAGAAAAAGTTATTCAGACGCTGGAAAAAATGGCATCCGGGCGCTTGCTGCTCTGCACCCTGCACCGACCTTCGCAAAGCATCCTCAACAGATTCAGCAAAGTTATGGTGCTGAACTCACACGGACAAATGGCTTTTTGGGGAACTCCCCGAGCCATGGTAGAGTACTTTGAAAATGCAGCCCGAGAGATGGGGCTCTACGTCTCGCGCGAAGCAATTGCTGCGGGTGGTGCGGAATATGCCTTTGAGGTTATGTCCGCACCATTCAGTAGGTTAGGTAATTATAAAGTACCTAATGCTGACATGTGGCAAGAGTATTTTGAAAAACACCAGTACAGCAAAAAACAAGCACCGGAACCGGAAGCTCCCGCTGTTGCTCCCCATCCTTATTTTTCGTTTTCACGGCGTTCCGTCGTGGAATTATGGCGTTTATTTATGCTGTGGGTCACACGCACTTTCCTCAGCAGAATACGAAGCCGCATGAGCCTGTACGCCCTCTTATTGGAGGCTCCGGTACTTGCCCTACTCATAGCCGGCACGCTAAGGGCATCCGGCACAGACTCATACATATACTATGAGTCCCTACACATCAGCGAGTATCTGTTTTTATCGCTGGTGTTAGCCATGTTCTTCGGGCTGACAAATGCGGCGTGTGAGGTAATACGGGATCGCGCTCTTATCCGCCGTGAAAGCAACTACAAACTCTTTATTACCGGGTATTTACTTGCAAAGACACTTGTACTCACCGGCATTGCGGCCATTCAGTGTGCCTTGTATTTGTGGGTCAGTAACTCCATTCTGGAAATTGAGCTGATGTTCTGGCCTCACTTCGGGATTATGTTGCTGACGTCATTTGTCGGTATTGCACTTTCGCTGATGGTATCGTCTTTGGTAAGAGCGGAACGTACGGCACTCAACATCGTACCTCTTTTGTTAGTTCCGCAAATTCTCCTCGCCGGAGCGTTGATTCGATTCGAAGAAATGAATGAGTTTTGCCCGGACATGCCGGAGTTCGTTCCGGACTGTCTCAGCCACCCCTTATCAACCTTGCGGCATCGAGTTGCGTACCAAGATGCCGCCACACATGCCATTTCCTCCAAACCGGTTCCGCTCATTGCGGAATTCTGCCCGCTCCGGTATGCTTTTGAAATCATGTTTGTGACGCAGGTAAACCACAATCTGTGGGAAGTTGAGCTTAAACGCATGGAAAAACAGCGTGAAAATCTCCGCGGCGAGCTTACCCTGCTCAAACAGCAACAAGCCAATATACCGAAAGACACGCAAAATGACGCCATCCACAAAGATTTGGCTGAGCGCATCAGCCAAACTAATGACAAACTGAAGCTGGTCAATAATGCGTTGCTGCTCACCAATTCCGGGGCTGCTGATGCGCGTGATGCCAAAGATATTTTGCGCCTCTCCAGAAAAGTGGCTCTGACTTTCAATGAAGAGCTCATGGAGGCTCTCAACAAAAGACTCGAAAACGGAGAAAATGAGGCAGATTACCCTGTGGAGTTCTACTTCTCCAACAAAAAATTGGCAGAACTCGGTGAGGGGGTCAATCTGGCTCGCAAAGATAACAGAATTTCTGAAAACAGAGGCTTCTTCCTGTCGCCACGGCAGCCCATCCCCTTCGGTGGCATGGACCAACATACGGAAGAGGGGTCTGTATCAACAATATACCGAAATTCTGTCTATCTATTCCTCATGGGCCTCTGCCCGATTTTGGTAGCCGCATGGCGTTTGCGTAAAATTTGCCGTTCTAACTGAGCGGATAGCCGCACTATTGCATACTTTACTCTTGCGAAATCGTCGGAATAATGCTAGAATCGGCGTCATGAATAGGTTCTGTGCTTTTGCCATACCCGCGGCTCTCATCGGGGCTGCAGCCTCTGTTTCTGCTGATCAGGCGGCCATGTCTATCGCCCTGCTCCAATGGGAACAACAGCTCCGTGAATACCAAGCAGCCCTCAAGGTTGCTCAAACTGATGACCAGCGCGCGGCTTTACGCACCCCCGATGGTAAGGATATTGCTCAAGCTCTTTGGAAAAGCGTTAACAAAAAAACGGGTACTCGCGACAAACTGGTTCGCCCCTCAGATGAGGAACGCATGAACGGCGCAACCGATTCCGTAAAAAAAGTTTCTACCTACGAGTTTGACGAGTACTGGGCAACCCCGGCAGTAGTTTGGTTCCTCAATCACCCGCAGGCATTCGCCTCCGTTTTCGATAACAAGCCCCGCCAAGTCAGCTATTTTGCCAATGCATTGATTGAAAGTGTGGAGCGCATTCACTATGCAAGCCCGCACATTGCAGAGGCATGCGCCAAGCTTGCGGAAAGCCCCAGCGTCCGTATTTATGAAATCTTGGAGAAGATTTACACTCGCAATCAAAACCCTGCTGCCAGGGCTAATGCAGCCATGGCCATGAGCATTCTGCTCAGCAATCCTTCTATTGCCAGTGCAGAAAGCAGCCCTGCCATAGCTCGTAGCAAACAGTATTATTTCCTGCGACAAGCGGTTCTGCAAGCCCCGGATGACGCCATGTACGGCAGCGTAACACTCAATGAAATGGCAACAGAAATGGCATATGCGCTGGAGAATCTCAGCATGGATGCCGTACCTCCGCAGGTTGAAGTTATTGATAAGGATGGCAACAAAGTATTGCTTCCCACTCCCGGTCAGCCTACTCTGCTCTTCTTCTGGACCCCGAATGAAAGCATCGGTCTGGATATCGTACAACGTCAGGAATTACTCACCAAGCAATTCCCGAACCTGCGTTTTTGTCCCATATCCGTCCATCAGGATGCTGAACAGTGGCAAAGCATGCTTACAGAATTGGGTATACCTCAAGCCTACATGGACAATGAGAAGAACAGTGCCGGGCAAGCCTATCGCATTTCCCAGCTTCCCTTTGCGGTGTTGGTTAATGAACGTTGTCGCATTCTGTTCATCGGCTTCCCCAATCAACAGCTCCAGGCTGCGCTGAATAATTGCTTTGCCCCTAAAGATAAAACCCCGGCGGCAAAGGTTACGATTGACGATGGTGCTTCTGAACATCCTGCCCCCGTCATTCAGCCGGGCTCAAATCCTAAACCCGCGCCGGCCACGCCTCCCGCTAACAATGAGGCTCCTGCTCTGCGTGAAATGCCGGAATTTTAACCTTCATCATGGAAAAAGCCTTGACAGAACCAAAAATGCGTGACTTTTTCCGCAATTCTGCTACAATATCTCCGAGATTATGAAATACAGAGGACTTTACACAGCAATAGTCACACCTTTCAAAGACAACAAAATTGACACCGTTGCTCTCAAGGCTTTGGTTGAGGCTCAGATTGCCGGTGGCGTGGACGGCATCGTCCCGGTCGGCACTACCGGTGAGTCTCCTACCCTCAGCCACAGTGAGCACATGGAGGTGATTCGTCTGGCCATTGAATACGCAGCCGGACGTTGCCAAGTTATCGCAGGCACAGGCTCCAACAGCACCGATGAGGCCATTGCCATGACCCGTGAGGCTGAAGCCATGGGAGCCGACGGCACGCTGCAAGTATGCCCCTATTACAACAAGCCGTCTCAGGAGGGTGTATACAGGCACTTTAAGGCCATTGCAGATAATACCGCCCTGCCCATTCTCCTGTACAGCATTCCGGGGCGCAGTGGCATTGAGATTGCTATTGATACGGTTGCACGACTTGCAGCTGATTGCCCCAACATTGTAGCCATTAAAGAAGCAGGTGGCAGCGTGGAGCGCGTCAATCAGCTTGTGCAGGCTCTCCCCGAGGAGTTCGCCGTATTAAGTGGCGATGATGGCCTTACTGTTCCCTTTATATCATGCGGTGCCGTAGGACTAGTTTCCGTAACCTCCAACGTAGCACCGGCAGAAATGAAAGCTCTTGTTGATGCAGCGCTGAGCGGAGACGGACTCAAAGCCCTTGAATTACAGAAGAAGTATTATCCCCTCATGAAGGGGCTGATGAGTTTGGACGGCAACCCGGTTCCCATCAAGGCAGCTATGGCGCTGCGTGGCAATATGACATGGGAAATCAGACTTCCGCTGGTTCCGCTTGCTCAGGATAAACATGACAAGCTTGCCACCCTGCTCCGCAACTATAACTTACTGTAATATTACCATGAAAATTCTCGTAACCGGAATATCCGGACGCATGGGGCAAGCCGTCAAGCAGGCGGTAGAGCAACATCCTGACACCGAGCTTGCTTCCACTCATGATGTCGGGCAAGATATTGCCGCTGCCTTCCAGCTAGCGGATATCGCCATTGATTTCTCTTTCCACGGGTTCACGCCGGAACTTTTGGCTACCGCAGTACAACAGGGCAAGCCGCTCGTTATCGGCACCACAGGCCACACAGCTGAGGAAAAAGCGGCCATCGCTGAGGCTGCTAAGCAAATCCCCATCGTATATGCCTCAAACTATTCCATAGGCGTTAATACTCTTTTCTGGTTGACGCGTAAAGCCACCCGCATTCTCAAAGATTATGATATTGAAATCATTGAGATGCACCATCATCACAAGTTGGATGCTCCCAGTGGCACAGCAAGAACTCTTGCGGAAATTGCCTGTGAGGAAACCGGGCTCGATTATGATAAAGATGTAATGCATGGTCGCAATGGCCTTGTGGGGGCTCGTCCGCAAGCACAAATCGGCATGCATTCCATGCGCGGAGGTGATGTTGTGGGCGACCACACTGTCATCTATGCCACGGATGGCGAGCGCGTAGAACTTACACACAAAGCATCCAGTCGTATGACATTCTCCTCCGGTGCTGTTCGCGCCGCACTCTGGGCAGCGGACAAACCGGCGGGACTCTATTCCATGCAGGATGTCCTCGGCTTTACGGATTGAGCCCATGTGCCCAACCGATACAAGCGTGCACCGCGTCATTTTCTCCCTAGGCTCTAACGTGGGAGACCGTCTGGCGCTGCTCGAAAAGGCGTGTGATTTCTTAGCCGAGGCTTTCGGCAATCTTCGGCTTTCTCAGTTATATGAAACTGAGCCGGTAGGCTGTCCTGCCGGCTCACCTTTGTATCTAAATGCCTGTGTGGAAGCATATACAACAAAATCCCCGGAAACGGTGCTTGCCATATGTGCCGAGATTGAACAGGAACTGGGACGCATACGCACCGGGGAGTATGGAGCGCCTCGCACCTGTGATGTTGATATCATCATCTATGATGAACTCCGCTTGCAAACGGAGAAGTTGACGCTTCCCCACCCGCGTGCGCACCAGCGCGAGTTTGTACTGCGTCCCCTTTGTGATTTGGATGCATCTCTCCGCCTCCCGGGGCAAACCCGCACGGTAGAAGAATTACTGGCACAGCTCCCGCAAGAGCGACCATCTGTACATCCTTTTGATTTGTAATGATTACAATGAACAACAAAATACAGTCTATTCTTGCCCGAAAAGGACAGTCCCCCGTTTCGGAAATCACGGCATATGATTATCCGACCGCCAGATTAGTGGACGAAGCGGGGGTTGATATGATTCTCGTAGGTGATTCCCTGGGGATGATGATGCTGGGGTATCCGGATACCACGCATGTAACACTTAATCACATGCTGCACCACACAGAAGCTGTTGCTCGGGCTGTAAAGACTGCTGTTGTTATTGCCGATATGCCCATTAATACCTACGAAACACCGGAGCAAGCCCTACAGACGGCAAAAGCTCTCATGTCCGTTGGGGCTGATGCTGTAAAATTGGAAGGAGGTGCTGCAAAAGAAGAGCATATTCGCACCATCGTAAGTGCCGGCATACCTGTTCAGGGGCACATCGGGCTGCTTCCTCAAAAGGTATTGGAAGAGGGAGGCTACCGTATGCGCGGTAAGACGGACGAAGAAGCTGCTGCCATTATGCGTGACATGGAAGCCGTTGTGCGCGCCGGTGCGTTCTCCGTTGTCATTGAATGCACGCGCCACGCTGTCGCAGCCGAAATTACGAAAGCTTGCCCCATTATCACCATCGGCATAGGCGCCGGGCATGGCACCTGCGATGGCGAGGTTGCCGTATTCCACGATTTGGTCGGCGCTTTCCCTTGGTTTGTCCCGGGATTCGCGCAACCCAAAGCCAACATCTCCGAGGATATTACCCGTGCGGTTAAATCATACATTGGGGGCATTCAATTACCGACGGAGCAATTTTGAGCTAGTTACAGTTCATGCCACGGCGTACCTGCTGCACTTCCGTACAGGGAGTGCGCCCACAATCGTCGGGCGTTCAATCCGGGTGAGGCCAGACCCAACAAAAAACGTTTTCTCTGTGAGTCGCGGAAAAACTCCGGCAATTCATGTTCCGACAGCGGCTCATACGTATACTCGGCAGGCAAAAGTGCGGGATGCTTCCCGCTGCATGCCGAGCAATGCCCGCATGGCATCATTCTTTTCCCGCAGAAATAGGACTCAAGCGCGGCATTGATACAGGATTCTTTGCATAACATATTGCGCAGAGTTGCATAGCGCTGCAAATCATTTTCCCTGCGCCGTTTGTAAGACTCCGACAATTCCGCAGCTACAGCGGCTGCATCTGCCGTGCCGACCGTGCGTACATAGAGAGCTTGCTGGCGGAACGTAAGTTTCCATTCACCGGAGACCTCGCATTCCCTTAGTTGCTCCATGGCGGCATTGTAGGAGCAATTCCAGGCGGCTGCTGCATCTTCCACCTCTCCTTCACGGTTATCGTGGAGCCAGCGGAGCCGTTCCGATTCCTCTTCACATCTGCCATCTATAATGGTTCCCAGCGTAAATAGCGGTTTTACTTTGTAATATTTGTATCCGCGGGCTTCAATTTTTACGGACTCCGCACGTTCCAACATAATGAGGGCTCGCATCGCAACATCCTCCGGGACATCACATGTAGTGCATAGTTCCCATAATGAAACTGCGCGCGCGCCTTTCGGCATAAGCCATCTTACGGCACGTTGCACGCCCTCATAGTCCGGTTCTGCCGCATATATGCGGTTACGCGCATCAATTTGCCCTGATTCTGATACAAAAACAAGACTTAACGTATTGTTGCCATCTCGGCCACCCCTGCCGGATTCCTGCAAATACGCCTCCGGGGATGTGGGCTCATCATAATGGATGACGGAACGTATATCCGGCTTATCAATTCCCATACCAAACGCTATGGTTGCAACCAGCACATCTTTGCGATTATGGAAAAAGTCATCTTGCAGGTTTTCTCGGGTTTCAGCAGGCATTCCGGCATGGTATCCCACCGCAGCAAACCCCATTTGTTGTAAGGCTGCTGCAACTTCTTCCGTTCCTTTGCGGGTTCGGGTGTACACAATGGCCGGACGATGTTGCCCATTGCGGAGGACCTCGGCCATGTATTGCAAGCGGTCGGGCACTGAGCATACATCGCGCCGGATATTTGCCCGATAGGGGGATAAGCTATACACATCGGTGGCTGCTATATTAAAGAGAGTACACAAATCCTGCTGAACATGTCGTGTAGCCGTTGCGGTCAAAGCCATCAGGCTGCGGAAGCGCATCTTGCGGAACAAATCCGGCAATTTCAGATAATCCGGTCGAAAGCTGTGCCCCCATTCTGATACGCAGTGGGATTCATCCACGACAAAAAGAGTCCGCGGTAGTCCTTTCAACACCCCCTGTAACTCTTCGTTTTCCAAGGACTCCGGCGCTACAAACAACAAGCAGATTCGCCCTTGTGAAAGTTGTTGCATCAATGCTACGCGTTGCTCCGGAGTAAGTGTAGAATCAAAGCGTTCTGCGGCTATTCCGATTCGTTGCAGGCTTTGGACTTGATCCCGCATGAGTGCAATAAGCGGGGAAACCACAACCGAGGTTCCACCCAACAACACGGCTGATGCCTGATAACAAAGGCTTTTCCCATGGCCTGTAGGCAATACACCCAACACGTTTCTGCCGGCAAGCGCAGCGGATATGATTTCTCGCTGCCCTGCTCTCAATTCCTTTTTCCCGAACATGCGTAACACGCCACGCATTTGCTCATCACTGGTTTCCTCATCTACCATAGATATGTGTACATCTTGCCTTACTTGTACCGAATTGTCAACCTTTTTGCTTGCAATATTCGGCATTTCAGGATAGACTCTCTCGTAGCATGAACATTCTCGTTACTGGCGGCACCGGCTTCGTGGGAGCAAATCTTTGTCATAGGCTCATAGCTGACGGACACAGGGTCATTTGCCTCGATAATAATTATACCGGTTCATTGGAAAATGTGGAAGATTTGTTGAGTAACCCCAACTTTTCATTCGTTGAGCATGATGTTATAAAACCATGGAGTTGCGAGCTCCCACTGGACCGGATTTACAACTTGGCATGCCCGGCATCTCCTCCTTTTTATCAAGGCAATCGCTCTATCTTTACCACCAAAACCTGCGTGCTTGGCATTCTGAACATGCTGGATCTTGCAAAACAGCACGGAGCACGTATTCTGCAAACATCTACATCGGAGGTATACGGAGAGCCTTTGGTTCATCCCCAGCCGGAACATTATCGCGGCAACGTGAATCCTATCGGCATACGCGCCTGTTACGATGAAGGCAAACGTTGCGCAGAAAGCCTCATGTTCGATTACCACCGCCATGAGGGTGTAGATATCCGCGTTATCCGCATCTTTAACACCTACGGCCCGCTCATGAATCCGGAAGATGGTCGCGTTGTCTCCAATTTTATCTGCCAGGCTCTCCGAGGAGAGGACATCACCATCTACGGCGAGGGGCAACAAACGCGTTCCTTCCAATATGTTGATGACCTCATCGAGGGAATGCTGCGCATGATGGAAAATACTGCCGGCTTTATCGGTCCCGTCAACATCGGCAATCCCGGGGAATTCACCATCAGACAACTGGCTGAGCTCGTGTTGCAAAAAATACCGACCGGCAGCAAGCTCGTTCAGCGACCCCTGCCCGCAGATGACCCCACCCAGCGCAAACCGGATATTACCCTCGCAGGGAAAATGCTCAACTGGGCTCCCACTATACCGCTCTCTGAAGGTTTGGATAAAACAATCGCCTACTTCCGCACCAAGCTCGGGTGCTGATTGCTCACATCTTCAAATTAATTCATACCAACCATGACATTCTCTCAAAAACTCCGAAACAGAATCAACGCCACACGCTCCGCATTGTGCGTGGGCTTGGACCCCCGTCCGCAATCAGAAAACATGACGCAGCTGGCGGATTGGCTGCGCCAAGTTGTCACGGAAACCGCACCATACACCGCAGCATACAAGCCCAATATCGCCTACTTTGAAGCAATGGGACTTCCCGGGCTCAAATTGCTGGAAGAGTTGTTGGTTGAAATGCCCAAGGATATACCCGTTATCTTGGATGCCAAGCGCGGAGACATCGGAGAAACCCAAAAATACTATGCCCAAGCATATTTTGAGCGCATGCACGTAGATGCCGTCACGCTCAATCCCTTTATGGGCTACGATATTTTGGAACCCTTCCTCGGACATGAAGGTAAAGCCGTTTACTTGTTAGCCGTCACATCCAATGCAGGTTCCGCCGATATTGAGCGACAGACTCTTGCTAATGGCCGCAAGGTTTATCAGCTGGTAGGAGATATGGTGGAGCGTGCTCGTGAGGAGGGCGCTACTACTGAGGTCGGCATGGTTGTCGGCCTCACCAACGCCAGCAATGAGCTGCTTAATGAGCTACCGGATGCCCCACTCCTTATTCCGGGTCTCGGTGCGCAGGGTGGTGACCTCAGTGCTCTTACCGGTGGCTCCCGTATAGCTCCGCCCGTCATCAACGTGTCTCGTGGCATTCTGTACCGCGATCTTGACCTGACCCTTGCTCAGCGTGCCGAAAAATATGCTCTGCAAATTCGTGAGGCTCTTTCCCTCTGATAAAGGATGAAACAGTACTTGGAGCTTCTGGATGACGTGCTGACTAACGGCGTGGGGCGAGATGACCGCACCGGCACCGGTACTATCGGTGTTTTCGGGCGTCAAACCCGTTTCGATCTCCGCCAAGGCTTCCCCTGTCTTACCACCAAAAAACTGCACCTCCGTTCCATTATTTATGAGCTACTGTGGTTCCTGAAAGGCAGTACAAACGTCCGTTACCTGCAAGAAAACGGCGTAAGCATCTGGGATGAATGGGCTGACGAGAACGGCGATTTAGGGCCGGTGTACGGTAGCCAGTGGCGTAAATGGCCGGATGGCAACGGCGGTACGATTGACCAAATAGCCAAATTGATTGATGGGCTCAAAAACAATCCTTGGAGTCGCCGCCACATCGTATCCGCCTGGAATGTGGCAGAGGTGGATAACATGGCATTACCTCCCTGTCATTGTCTATTCCAGTTTTGCGTTATCCCGGCTCAGGCAGAGGGAGAAAAACACGGCCTGAGCCTGCAACTTTACCAGCGCAGTTGTGACCTTTTCCTCGGTGTCCCGTTCAACATTGCCAGCTATGCTCTGTTGTTGATGATGACGGCTCAGGTTTGCGGATACGAGCCCAGAGAGTTCACCCACACTTTCGGGGATTTACACCTGTACAAAAATCACATCGAGCAGGCAAAGTTGCAGCTTTCACGTGAGCCGCGTCCGCTGCCGACCATGCGTATCAACCCCGAGATTTCCACCATCGATGGTTTCTCGTTCGAGGACTTTGTCTTGGAAAATTACGATCCGCACCCTCACATTAAAGCCCCCATTTCCGTATGATGCCTACATTCACAGGTGTAGTTGCCATGGCTGCAGACCGCGCAATCGGACTCAATAACACCATGCCGTGGAAGCTTTCGGAAGACCTCAAGCTCTTCAAGCGTCTTACCCTTGGCCACCCCATCCTGATGGGGCGCAAAACGTGGGAATCTCTTGGGCGTCCCCTGCCCGGCAGACAAAATATCGTCCTCACCCGCTCTGCTGATTACGTAGCTCCGGGAGCCACAGTCATCCATGACCTCGAAGAGCTCCGCAACATGGAACTTCAACATCAGGAGGTCATGGTTATTGGCGGTGCTCAGATTTATGAACTCATGCTGCCCCACATGCAAGGAATCTACGTATCCGAGGTTGCCGGTGAGTGGCAAGCGGACACTTGGTTCCCGGAGTTCCGCTCTCAGTTTCCTATCCGCTCCGAGCTTGAGCATTTCGAGGGCTTTATCTCTGCCTTTTACTCCAAAAGCTGATTATCGTCTTTCCATAAACAAAATCCGTCGCTGCTTAGTCCCGTTCTTCGGGTAACTATCGCAGCGGCGGTGTCGCTATCAGCTTATCTGTTCGTGGAGTATCTTCGTCCATAGGCTTGCTCAGTGCTTTCTTTTACCTCGAATTGCTACACGCTCATTTCTTTTCTTGCCCTGCTTCTTTTTGGCGAATCTGCGGTCTTTTTTCTGATGTTTGTCCGCCTTTTTGCGCATATCTTGCTGAGCTTTGCGGCAATCGCACTTACCTCGCTCCTTGTCTTTTACAACAACGCTCACTTTGCCGTGTGATACGGCGAGGGCCACGCTTGCTGCTTCCGCCTGTGCGGCCATTACTCCCAGCCCCAGCATGGCTACGGCTGCCATTCGCATCATGTACTTCTTCATATCTTTAGTATCTGTTGGTTGTTACGGTGTATGTTGTTCTCTTAACGTCGGCCTCTGCGATCGCGTCGCTTATGGTCATGCCTCTTACGGAAATCCTTTCTGTCATGTCGACGGAAATCCTCATGTCGGCAT
This sequence comes from Akkermansia sp., assembly GCA_017415995.1. Lineage (GTDB taxonomy): Bacteria > Verrucomicrobiota > Verrucomicrobiia > Verrucomicrobiales > Akkermansiaceae > Akkermansia. The sequence continues at coordinate 38,942 of JAFQDN010000027.1, forward strand.
TGGTGACAGTCCTTTTTCCGGTTATTCACCTGTTTTTTGCCTCCGTAAGCGCGCTTCGCATCTTTATCCTTTACTACCACGCTGACCTTGCCATGCCCTACATTTACCGCTACCGCAGCTGCTTCGGATTGTCCGGCCATTACTCCCAGCCCCAGCACTGCCACGGCTGCCAATCTCATCATGTACTGTTTCATTGTATTTATTTTTGTGTTGTTTCGGGGACTTCGTGTCCCTTTGCCTATATTGACACCACATGTTTTTGTTTTGTTCAATTATTTTAATAATTTTCTTTATAAAACTTATTTTTCTTTATTAAATCCCCTAATACGCAGAAAAAGCTTGCAGGAAAATAAATTCTTCGATACTATACCCCCATGCACCACAACTGTGCTGCACTCTGAGGATGGGTGGCAGAGCGGTTTAATGCAGCGGTCTTGAAAACCGCCGAAGGCTAATACCTTCCGTGAGTTCGAATCTCACCCCATCCGTTAAAAAAGCCCCGCGCATGCGGGGCTTTTTTGTGTACGACCGACGCGATATGCGCACTGCGGTAAAAGTCCGCGCGGAGCCGCAATGATGCGGAATCTCAGACCTGAAGAACAAAGCAGCCGACGGCTGTAAGGCTGATTAGCCAAACACAGAGTGTTTGCCCTGCAAGGGTGAGTGCCCGTGGGGCGGGCACGAAGCAACTGCGGGGAGGTAACGAACCGAGGAAGAGGAAGTGCGAGGGGAAATCACCCTCCCGCAAGTTCAAGCGGCCTGGCACAATGATGCCGGGCTCTCCGACCCCGCTGGGCTCTCATCCCGGAGGACTGCTCCGCCCGCGTGGAAATCCTCGCCAAGCGCCACTTGCTGGGGCGTTAGAGTATAAAAAAAATGAACCCGCCGACAAAAATGACAATGTTGAGAATGACAAGCATCCACAGCTCGAAGGTGGAGCAGGCGTCAAGCCCCTTCTCCCATTGTTCGCTCTCTTCGAGACCTTTTGCCAGTCGGCGCATGTTGCTGCGGAGTTGTCGTCCCATGGCGTCATGGTAAATTAAATTTTAATAATTAACAAGCAAAAAAATGAGCATTGCGATTAAATTTAATGCGGATGCCACCGGCGTGCACTCGGCGCTTGCCGGTGTCACGGGGCAGATTGACGGCTTAAAGGAGGAGATGTCCGGCTTGTCATGGGCGGATTTTGCCATGGGGGCGGCTCGTGGCTTGTTTGAAGCCGTGATTGCCCCCGCTGCGGAAATGGAGCAATACATGGTGCGCTTCGAGACCGTGCTCGGCTCAGCAGCGCAGGCAGCAGCCTACATGCAGCAGCTCACGGACTACGCCAACAGCACCCCTTTCGAGCTGTCGGAGCTCGCGGACGCCGCCTCCACCCTGCTGTCCTTCGGCACCTCGGCGGAGAAATCCGTCGCCGTCCTCAAGCAGCTGGGTGACATGGCCGCCGTTACCGGTGCCTCTGTGACGGAGCTGGCGAGCATCTGCGGCAAGGTCGGCAGCGTGGGCTTCGAGACGGAATCCGTCAACCAGCTCGCCTCCCGTGGGCTCAACGTGCGCGCCATCTGGGCAAAGCGCGACGGTATCTCCGAGGCGGAGGTGCAGAAAAACATCTTCGCCAAAAAATACGGACCAGACGCGAGGTGCTGCACTGCCCGGCATGGCCTACTACCTTCCGCCGGGGGTGGATTTTGAGGAGTCGGGGCAGACTTATACCGACGCTTGGAATGAGCCCGGCCTCGTGCAGGGCAACGCCTGCGTCCCGCGACAGTACGCGCCCACCATTGTGGAGGGGGGCATTCGATTACCCTTTGCGCAGACGATGTGGAAGGAGGAAGACTCAGGCGTCGTTAAAAAAGCCCCGCGCAAGCGGGGCTTTTTTATGTACGTCAGGCATGACGCGCAACTGGGGTGGAAGTCCCCAATGAGCCGCTGACAGGGCGGAATCAAATAGCCAAAGGCAACTGCGCCACAGTAATGTGGGGTGGGAAGGAAGCCGGAGGCGAAACACAGACAGGATGAACAAGAACCGAATACAAGGCCA
>JAFQDN010000028.1 GCA_017415995.1 Akkermansia sp.
CGCCACACCTTTGCAAGTTACCACCTGTGCTATTTCCGCAATTACAGCGAGCTGCAATATGAAACAGGGCACCGCGACAGCAGCTTGTTGCGCACGCGCTATGTGGATATGCGCGGAGTGAAGCGTGCAGCGGGGTTCTGGAAATGACAAGTTACGGGTTACGATTGACCCGCCTCCGCTAAAGCTCCGGCGTGGCAAGCCCGCCCCTAGGGATGCGGTGAGGTGTGTGGATTTGTAGGCCTCCGCTAAAGCTCCGGCGTGGCAAGCCCGCCCATCGCAGGGCTACCCTATGTTGCAGCGGAGGGACGCAAAAAAAATCAAATTTTGAAGTGAATGGAGGTAGTGACGGAGGAGGGGACGGGAGAGGAATGGGAGCGGGCGGGGAAAAAGCGCCAAGAGGCTAGGATTTGGCGTTTGGCGGCGGCGGAGAAGGCAGGGTGAGGGGATTGGAGGATGATAACGGAGGTAGGGATACCTTGGGCACTGACCAAGATACGCACACGCACCGATCCGCTGAGCCTGCGGGAGCGAAGCTCGGGAGGGTAAGGTGGCTCCGGGGTGCTTTTGTATTGCGGAGGCGTGTAATCAGAGGCAGGGGAGGAGGCAACGGAATGGCGCTCCGTGCGCGGTTGCGAGGGGCGTGGGGGCGATTCCGCTGCAAGCTCGGCAGGAGAGAGCGCGGAAAGCGGCAGCGCAACAGGCTCCTCCGACAGCGAATCGAATTCCGGAGTGGTGAACGAGACGAAAGCCGGCTCGATGGACGGTGGTTCCATGAAAATCGGCTCCGGGGGAGAAACATGCGAAGCCTGAACCAAGTCCACCCTGTGCTCCTGATGTGGCGGGGGCTGCACCTCCTGCGTGCAAGGCTGCATGCGCAGCGGAGCGGGTGCGGGATTGCTGCTGAGCGCCTGTGTGCGACAGTGCTGAGATAACCAGGCGACAACCGCCGCCACCACGATAAGCTCCGCAAGCACACAGCACGCCAGCATGCGGTGAGGCGAAGCAAAAACGCGGTGACGGACGTGCAGCGACATGGGTAACAACTCAATCTGAAAGCCAATACGTATGAGAATCCGCCACATCATAGGTGCCATAGCCCTGCTGAGGGAGGTGCACACGGGAGTGCACGGCCACGTTGACGCGGTTTTCCATCCATGCGGGCAACCAAACGGCTTGCTCATAAATAAGCTGCTCCAAGCGGGCGGAAGCAGCTGCAAGCTCTGGCAGGGAGGCAGCCTCCTCCACGTCAACGATGGCAGCATCCACCTCCTTGCTGTTGAGGCAAAAAGGCGCATCATCGCCACGGGAGTCCGAATGGAAACAGCTGCGGTAATCAGGGAGCGGATGCCCCGCCACCGTTGCCCAGAACAGCATGTCATGGCTTTGTTCCCGGACTTGTCGGGCGCAGCTTTGCCATGGAAGCGGCTCCGCAACGATTTCCACCCCACAGGCAGCGGCACGGCGGGCAAGAGTCTGCACCAGCGTGTTGACTTTGAGAGACGGGGAAAAAGTAAGGCGCACGCTTAGCTTGTGACCTTGTTGATTGCGCAGAAAACCATCAGCCCCGACGAGCGAGAAACCCGCAGCAGCAAAAGCTGCACGAGCAGCCTGCGGATTATACTCATAAACGGGGGCGGTGGTCGGCAGGTGGCGGTAGCCGACGGCAAACTGAGGGAGACGCTGCGCTTCCCCCCGGAAAATGAGCTGCATGGCAGCCTGCATATCCAAGGAAAACAACAGGCCACGGCGAATATTCACATCGGGGATGGTGCGGGCATTGAGCGCGATGCCGTAAGGCGGCATAGGATAGGTGAGCTCGAAACGGTGGCAGCGCACCCCTTGCGGTGGTGTGGAAAGATACTGCTGCCAAGCTGCAATATTGCGCGTTTGCATGAGGTCCAGCTTGCCTTTGAGGAAGAACTCCCAGGCTTGTGCTTCATCCGTGAGGAAGTGATGTTCAATCACATCCGCATTGTGAGTGTAGCGGAACCCCGGCAACTGCGCAGCCCACCAGTTTTTGTTGCGTTGCAGCGCAATGAAGCGCCCCCGTTGCACGGCACACACACTGTACGCCCCGGTTGTGGGCGGAACCCGGTGCGCATAGCGTGTGGTGTAATCGGAGCCGAACTCGGCATAAAAACCGGGCTCCGCCGGGTGCAGGACAGCTGCTGCCGAGAGGTGCGGAAGCACCCCGAGAACGCGCGGCTTGACCGCCAGAACGGAATCGCCGTAGACGTGCAGACACGAGGCAAAATCCGCCAATGCCCGTTGTCCCGACCGCGACCGCAATAGCGCACCCAAGGCAAAATCCGCCGCGCGCACGGGGCGCCCGTTGGAGTAACGCGCCTGCGGGTGGAGACGGAACCACAGCATACCCTCATGCAGCGCCCACGCTTCCGCCAAGCCGGGAATAAGCTCGCCGGAATCGGGGTGCGCGCGCACTAACGGCACCTCCACACAATCAAACATATTGTAGTGAAAAAACTGCGGAGACGGACTGCCGAATGCTAAGAAGTTTGCCGGGAAGGGGCCTACATTGCACAAGCGCATGGTGCCGCCTTTGCGAGCCTGCGGCGAGCCGATTTCCGGGAAACCGTGTGCTTGTTGCCAGCAGATGCCGCGTGGCAGAGAGGCAGCCGCGCGGAGCTCAATCTCAACCCCTTGCATTTGCCCCAGCTGCAAGGCAAAGTCCTGCGGATATGGAGCAGGGGGCAGGATTTGCTCCGAGAGAGAAAACTGATACGAATCGGCATGCGGTTGCGCGGAACGCAACGCCAACAAGTACAGCAGCCCCCCGATGCAGAGAAGCAAACACGCGGTGAGGATGAGCTTTTTCATCAGAATGTAACCGTACACCCGGCGTGAATGGTGGTGCCGGCAGAGATGAAGGAATAGGCGGGGTCCATGTAGTGCCCCTCCGTCACATACTTCTGGTTGGTGAGATTCTCCACTGCCATGTGCAGCGTAACGTGTTCATTGAGCTTGTATTGAGCGTACCAGCGCAGGCTGTAGTAGTTATCGAGCTTGGAGTAAGGCTGCTCCGCATAGTGACTGCGCCCGACGGCTGCCACAAAACCGAACCCCGTTGTCAAGTCCGCAAAGGGCGAGCAATGCACATCCGCCACCCACGTTTGGCGCACGGACGAGGGGATTTGCGTATCATCCGAGGTTTTGGGCTGCGTGTAGGTCCAGGAAAGCTTGTAGCCGGCATCCATAGCGGAAGCAAAGGAGCCCTGCAACGCGACTTCGGCACCGACGCAGGTCCAGTGACCGGGGGTATTGACATAGCGGCTTGCCATCAGCTCATGATCCCACACGGGTTTAATGGCATCTGTACGTTGCTCATGGAAAAAGGTGAGCGAAAGGCGGTGATTTTCCGTCAGATGATGCTCGATACCGGCATCCACACTCACGCTTTGCTCGCAAGACAAATCCGGGTTGCCGATGTAGGCCCCGAAGGGCGAGCGGAAAACGGCCGTGCTGCGCTGGAAGGAAGACGGAGCACGGTAGCCCGTACCGACTGAGGAAAAAACGCGAGTTTGTGCATTATTGAAACTGTAGGAAGCAGCGGCGCGAGTGCTGAAAAGCGCATCATGCACATTGCTGTGGTCCAAACGCCCCGCCAGCGAGATATTCCAGTTCTGAGTCGGGGTATAGCGGTGCTCGACAGAAAAACCGATGATGTTTTCCAGATTTTTGTACTGATTATCCGTTGTGCCACCGGAGAGGCAATCGAAGTCATTGCGGTTCCAGGCGAGGGAAGCGGTGGTGGTATGGGCATCATTCAGGCGGTACTCATTGCGCCACTCCAGCTGGAAATTGCGCATGTCCTGCAAGTAACCGCCGCCATAATCCGCATCAAAACAATAATACCCCGCCATCATGCTTGAGGTAAGCTCCTTGGTAGGCTTGGTCTGCCACTTGAGCGTGAAGAGCGAGCTACGGAAACGGTAATGATTGTAAGCGGGCCAAAAGGGATCCATGCTATCGTAGCCGAATTCGGAATCCTCGCGGCGGTAGGTGATGGTCAGTTGATTGTCCTCATTGGGAAAATAATCCAGGCGAAGGACCTCCGAGCGGCTCTCGGACTCGAACGCATTGCGGTGGGCGGAGGTGTTGCCGTTGGCCTGCTGTACGTCATTATCCGTGCGGGTATAGGAGGCAGCGAGGAACCAGGCCAGGTTCTGCGAACGCCCTTGCGTAACGATATTACCCGTATAGGAATCATGACTGCCGACATCCTGGAAGAGAGTCAGACTCGGCTCTCCCTTACCCTCCGGGGTTTCCATGAAAATGACGCCGCCCATGGCACCACCCCCGTAAACAGCCCCCTGACTGCCTTTGAGAAGCTCCAGATTGGACAGCGTGAAGAGATCCGTGCGCCCGAGCACATTGGAAGTAATGACCGTATCCCCCCCGTTGGAGGCCAGTCGCATGCCGTCTATCATGGTGGAGGTGTAGGAATCCGAGCTCATGCCACGGATGACCACCGGTGCTACGTTTCCCTTTTGATTTGTGCCGCCGCCCGGGGTAATGTAAACACCAGGCAGGGTGGTTAAGGCTTCCGCTGCCGTATAGATGCCTTCGCGTTTCATTTGCGCAATATCCACCACCTCCACGGAAACGCCCGTGGAATCATAGGGAATGGCTAAGCCTCCGTGGGCGGATACCGTGATGGGCGGGAGCTCCGTGTTCTGAACTTCCTGCGCCGTAACATAGCCTGCGTGGATGAGCGCAGGCACCATCGAGCATGCCCCGAGATGCAGGGCTTTTGATATGTGTTGCATGGTGTTATATTGAGTCCGGTTTCGGTGTGACGCCGAATGATTGAGACCGGTTCCACGGCAGGCATTCCGACTGAGCCACCGAATAACGGCAGCAACACGGTTGCGGCACAGCGGCAGATTCTCACTGCCTTCCCCCCTATTTCCTGCGGCTATCAAGCCGCCTCCGGGAACCATGCTTGCGGGGTTGCTCCCGCTTGCACGCGCGTATTAAACACAATTATGCGCCGTTTGGCAAGCAAAATATGAGCCCCGTTAGTGGGCAACAGAGACCACAGCTACGATACGTCGCTATGCTCTCCGCCGCCCCTAGCGGGGCTCAGAATAATGATTACTTATCGTCCTCAGCGGCCAACTTGGCGTAGGCGCTTTCCTCATCCGGGTCCGCACCGTGGTGAGCTTTCTCAATCTTGCTGCGGAAGAGCTTCATCACGAATACGAAGGAGCAGGGGATGAAGAACACGCCGATGAGAGAAGCCACACTCATACCGATAACAACCACCACGCCGATGGCATTGCGGGAAAGAGCACCCGCGCCTTCAGCCGTCAGCAAGGGAACGCAACCCAAGATGAAGGCAAAGGAAGTCATCAGAATAGGACGCAAACGCATGCGGGCTGCAGTAACGGCGGCATCAATAAGCGATTGACCACGCTCCATTTGCAATACCGCAAACTCCACAATGAGGATGGCATTCTTGGCAGCAAGACCCACCAGCATCACCAAGCCGATTTGGGCGTACAAATCCAGCGTCAGGCCGTACATCCACAATCCGGCAAATGCGCCCAATACCGCAATGGGAACGGAAAGGAAGATGGCAATGGGGAGGGTCCATTTCTCATACAGAGCCGCCATGATAAGGAAGGCGAACACACCGGAGAGCGTGAAGATAGCCCCCAGCCCGAGGCCGTCCTGCACCTTCTTTTCCTGGAAGCTCATATCCACGTACTCAAAGGAGAACTTGGTGGTATCCATGGTCTTGGCAAAGACCTCCTCCACCGCAGCCATAGCCTGAGCGGAAGAATAGCCCTCCGCCGGAACGATGGAAATACGGCCGGAGTTGTAGTTGTTGTTATGGAGAACGAACTCCGTATCCGCAATGTCCGAGATAGTCACCAAGGCATCCAAGGGGACTTTTTCACCCTTATCATTGTTGACGTAGAAGTTGGCGATTTTGTCCGTATTGACACGGTGTGCACCGTCTGCCTGCAAATACACCTGCCACTGCTGGCCGAATTGGGTGTAGTAATTAACGAAGCGTGAGCCGTTGAAGCATTGCAGCAGAGAGTTGGCTGCGGAGTAATCCACGCCCTGAGCCAAGCATTTTTCCTTATCGATGACGATGCTCTTTTGCGGAACGGCAGGCAGCATCATGTCCGAGGCTTTGCCGATGGCCGGGTGCTGCATCAGCGCTTCCTCCAGTTTCTTCACCTGGGTGTAAAGCGCGGCAACGCCTTGCCCCTCTAAGTCTTCCAGCACAAAGGTAATATCATTACCCGTACCTACACCGGGGATTGCGGGCGGACAAGCCACGAAGGTGATGCCGTCCACCCCACAGTTCATGAGCTTAGCGGTGAGGCGTTTCTGAATTACATCCGCCGTGGGTTTCTCGCCGTCCTCCAAGGGGGTACGTTCCGCGAAGTCCTTGAGCTTGACGAAGTAGGTCATGGCATTGGTGGTTTGCACGCCAATCATCATGTTCATACCCATGACGGACACAACGTTATCCACAGCGTCATCCTTGAGGAGAACTTGCTCCACCTTGGGAGTTTGCTCCACCAAACGCTGGAGGGAAACACCGGGTTTCATGATAACACCCGCCAGCAAATAGCCTTGGTCCTCAGCAGGGAGGAACCCGCCCGGTACATTCTTGGCGGTGGGGATAATGAGCACCGTGAGCGCTACCAACGCAGTCATGGATATGGCCAGATTGCGGCAAAGGAACCCACAGCATGACGCAAAGACGGCTGCTATCTTATCATACACGAAGTTAAACCCATTGTAGAACGGCGTGAGCAGAGATTTGTGACTCTTCTTGGGTTTAAGCATCAGTGCCGACAATGCCGGCGAAAGCGTAAGTGCATTGAATGCCGATATGAGCATGGAAACAGCAATGGTTACGGCAAACTGTTGGAACAGGGTACCTGTGATACCCGGTAACAGCACCGAGGGCAAGAATACTGCTGCCAGTACCAAGGCAATGGCTATGACGGGGCCACTCACCTCTTTCATGGCAGCAAAGGTGGCCTCGCGGGCATTCATGCCATTTTCCATGTGAGACTCCACAGCCTCCACCACCACGATGGCATCGTCCACCACCAAGCCGATGGCCAGCACCATGCCGAGCAAGCAGATGGTGTTCAGGGAGAACCCGAGGATGGGGAAGAAACAGAAGGTTGTGACCAAGGAAACCGGCACGGCAATCAGCGGAATGAGCGTGGCTCGCCAGCCTTGGAGGAAGAGGAATACCACCAAGGCAACAAGCACAAGTGCCTCGAAAAGGGTGTGTATAATCTCATTGATGGAATCCTGCACGGTGGTCGTGGTGTCCAAGGCGATGAAGCCGCGCATACCCTCCGGCATATTGGCCTCTTTTTGCTTGAAGAGTTTTTCCAAGCGGGCAACGGTTTCCAGAGCGTTGGCATCAGCCGCTTGGTAGATAGCCAAAACCGTAGCAGGACGGCTGTTGCCGATTTCTTGCTGACCTACGCGCCCTGCAAGAGAATAAGATTGAGAACCGAGCTCAATTTTGGCGATATCCTTGAGGCGAACGGACTGCGTGCCGTCTTGGTGAACAATGATGTTCCTGAACTCATCAATGCTTTCCATACGCCCCTTATTGCGGATGGTGTAGGTGAATTCCTGTCCGTCGGGCATAGGCTCAGCACCGACAGCACCGCCGGGGTTGATGGCGTTTTGCTGATTGACGGCATTGTACACCTGATTGACGGAGATGTTCTTTTGTGCCATCTTCTCGGAATCCAGCCAAATACGCACGGCATAACGGCCACCGAACACCAAGACATCGCCCACGCCTTCCACTCGCTTGACGGGATCCACCAAGTTCAGGTATGCGTAGTTGGTGAGGTCGATGGGTTTGAAGAAATCCGGCGGCGAGTCGATGGCATACAGCACCATGGGCAAGCCGGAGGACTGCTTGATGGTAATACCCATCTGAGATACCGTGCTGGGCAACTGAGACGTTGCCTGGCTGTACTTCATGTAGGTAAGCTGCTGATTGGTATTGGCATCCGTACCCGGCTCAAAGATAACGTTGATGGAGCAACTGCCGTTGTTGGAAGAGGTAGAGCTCATGTAATCCATGCCTTGCAGGCCGGAGAGTTGCAGCTCGATGGGGGTTGCCACCGAGTCCGCCACCTCCTGTGCATTGGCACCTGGGTACGATGCACTCAACTGAATAGTAACGGGCGAGATGTCCGGGTACAGAGAAATCGGTAACCCGAGCATGCAGATGATGCCCAGCATGGTGGTCACAATGGAAATGACACCTGCTATAATCGGATGCTTAATGAAAAACGGGGACATAGCGATTCAGTATATCAGAATTTGTTGAGATTGGGAGTGGGAGCCTGATCCGCCGTGACGGATGGCTCTACGGTGCGGGGCTTGGTGTAGATGAACGGTTCCGGCATTACTTTGTTGGCCTTACCCTTGGCTGCAATGTTTGCTTGCAATGCCATGCCTGCCATGACGGAGCCCTCCACAATGATGTCCAAGTCTTCCGGGCGTTCAATGCCGAACATGCTGAGCATCTGCGGGTCAAACTCAATGACCTGCATGGGCTGCATGACGCCGTCTACCTCCATCGTCACCAGTTCTTTCTTTGTGATGGGAAGAGGCAAGGGCTCATTCTTTTTGCCGACGAACATAACGATATCCGTAACCCCGCTGGTGAGCGGAGCGCGTGCCGGTACTAAGTACGCTCCCTTTTTCTCATTAAGAGAGGCACGGACAATGACCGGCATGCCGCTGCGCAGACCGCTGTCAGAGTTCTCCACTTCTGCCACAATGCCGAAGGTGCCCGTCGTCTTCTTGACAACGTTATCCGGGGATACAATCTTACCCTTTGAGGGATAGACAGAACCATCCTCCAGGATGATATCGAACTCCATGCCTCCGTTAGGGTTGTTTTTACCTACTTTGTCCGTAATTTGGAGAGCATCGCGGCCACTGACGCTGAAGTCGATACGAATGGGATTAACGGAGGAAAGCGTAACGAGCGGAGTAGCATCATTAGGCGCTACTAAGGCTCCGATTGAGGGATTGCCGATACCGGCACGCCCGGAGAAGGGAGCACGAATGGTGGTGTAACCGAGGTTGATTTCCGCAAGCTTGACCGCCGCCTGCATTTGCCCGACGGTAGCTTCTGCTCTGTTGACTGCGGCTTGTTTAGCCAGCACCTCGCTTTGCGCATCCGTTACGGTTTTAGCGGAAACAGCACCGGGAGTTTGGTTGTTGAGCTTAGTGTAGCGATCCAAGTCATCCTTGGCTTTTTTCAGCTCGACTTCTGCAACCGTAGCTTGAGCTTGAGCGGATTCCAAGTTAGCGCGGGCACTGGCGAGTGCAGCCTCGTAAGGGGCGGGATCAATGGTGTAGAGCACATCCCCCTCATTGACGAGCGTTCCGTTGCGGAAGTGTTGCTCGAGGATGAATCCGCTGACTTGCGGACGAATGTCGGTTTCCTCCTTACCGCGAACAGAACCGTACCAATCTACGGGAACGGAAATATCTCGGCAGAGCAGTTTGGTTGTTTTAACACGAACAGGGGGGAGGGATGCCTTGGCTTGGGGATTATCCTGAAGCAGTGCTTGCATGGATTCTTTCTGCTTGGTCAGTGCCGCAACGGGGTTATAGGTGAATGCCGTTGTGGTGATGGTGCCGGGGAGTATAGAATCCGGAGAAGGCAGGGGGGCTTCCAATCCCAAGGTCATCAGGATGTTGCTCATAACACTCTCCTGCTGTTCATGATAGGCTTTGGCTGCTGCTTTCTTTTGCTCAACCAGGTGGGAATTGGAGGAAGATACCTGCATGGCAATCATGCCGTTGTCCGGGTCTGCCACAACGGGGACGTCCTCAACGTTATCATAGCCGAATGAACGGAAATAATCAGCCAAGGGCTTGTTGTAGTCCGTAACGGCCACCATTTCCTGTGTTGAAACGTAACCGCTATCTTCCTTTACCTCAATCTTGTAATAACCGTCAATAACCACCGGTACGGAATGCGGTACATTCTTTTTATCCACAACAAGGATGAAGTTATTGCGCATCACGGTGCGGATGGCCTCCTTGGGAACGAGTATTGCTTCCTTGGTGTTAAGCGGAATTCGGATGTTGATTTTCATACCGCCGCGCAACTTGCTGTCAGGGTTCGGTACAACGCCCACAATATCAATAAGGCCGGTGGAGTCCACCTTGCTGTTCATGGAAATCAGCTCGCCCTTGTGTTCATATACGGTACCATCTTCCAAAAGAATCTCGAAGGGAGGTGATTGTTTGGCGAGCTCGGGATTCTGGGTATCCGACTTAACTTGGCCGTATTTTTTGAACGAATGTAACAAGGCATCGCTGTTGATGGAAAAGTCCACTCTCAGTGAACCGGCGGAGGTGATGTTCCCCAATTTGGTACCGGGATTCACCAGTGCTCCGGTGGAGATAAGGGAAGTGCCGACAAAGCCATCGTAGGGCGCTTTGATTGAGGTGTATTTCAGGTTGATGTCGGCAGCGCGTACCGCTGCCTCCTGTTGCTGGATGTCGGCCTCGCAGGCTTTCACTTTAGCTAGGATGGCATCGTAAGCATGGGTGGCATCACTGAGTTGTTTGCTGGAGGCTGCACCGGTTTTTTCCATTTCGGTGTAGCGTTCCAAGTCGAGTTTCAGCTGGTCGCGGGTGGCGATGGTTTGTTCCAGTGCAGCCTTTGCTGCCTGAAGGTTGGCCTGAGCTTTTGCCAGTTCAGCCTCAAAAGGTTTGGGGTCTATTTGGAAAATAACATCGCCCGCCTTAACGGCTTCACCCTCTTTGTATGAAGTAATGAATCCGCTGACACGGGGGTATAAATCCGTATCCTGTACGCCTCTCAGGTAGCCCATCCATTCGCCGATGTCAGTGACATTTGCCTTGCGAATTTTGAACACCTTAATGGCCGGAGTGGCTGTTGTGGCGACGTCGTTCTGCTCGGAGTCCGAGCAAGACGTCAGCGGCAGCGTTGCTGCGCACGAACCAATTGCAATGGTTATAAGTGTTTGTTTAGTCATGTTTGTCAGTTGTAAATCAGTTCAGCATCCTTTGAGGACAATAAAGAAGAAAATGAGAACAATCGTCAACACTGTACCGACACCGACGCCTTCTTCCTTTTTGTTTTGCTTATTGGGTGCGTAATACGGAGGTTGGTTTTTGCCCTGACGTGGGGGGGGATTGCTCCTCGGGACAGGCGGGAGATGTGGCGAAGGTTGAGTATAGGTAGGTGCTTGCGAGTAAGTCGGTATTTGAGGAAGAACCGGGGCTGCGGGAGTAGGCGGTTTCGGTAATTGCGGGTGTGTATCCGCCGGCAATGACGAGAGGGAATGCTGCCGAGCAGCGAATTCATGAGCTCTCTTCTCTTGCTCCGCCACCATATCGTTGAGCTTTTGGACCAAGTCTCGCGACATGGACTCTAATGCCAAGCGCTGAGGTTCCGTGGAAACACTGTTCGCTTGCGCGGCATTTTTGTCAGAGGCGTCCGGCATGGGGGTAATCAGTCGAGTTTGAGCTCACTTTGGATCGCGGTACCGGAGGTGTCGGATGCAGGCTCGCGACCGGGGCTTTTTTGCGGAGATTCCGGCTGTTGTGAGGGCTGCGCATCACGGATGGCATTGAGGACGGAGGATACCATCTTTTGCTTATCGCCATGAGCTGCCCAAGTGAGGTGCAGGAAATCCGCCGGGTGGATATTGCCATGGCTGCGCAAGAAGGCGCGGTCTTTTTCGCAATAATACATGAGTTCCGCATCCAAGGTGCCATGTAATTTTGCCTCGGCCTTGCGAATGATGCGGGGTAAGTAGGGAATACCCTGAAAATCATCCGTTTCCGCCGGCAAATCCGACTCTTTTACCGGTTTTGCGTTGCCGAAAATTCCACGTTGCGAGGTAATGAAGAAGGAACGGCGAGCGGCTGCAATCAGCAAAATGGTACTGGGGGAGGGGTCGCCTTTGGTGGCATAATCTGCGATGTAGGCATGCATTTCTTCCGGGGTATAGCCAATGTCTGCCAGAAAACTACACTCCTCGGGCAAAAAAAAGCGATCCGCTGCGGTTTGAGGGCGTTCATGAAAGCGCTCAACCGCATTCCTGAACAACGTCATAAAGCTATTGTTCCATTCCATGTGCCGATTATATGAATCTGTAGGACACAGTGCAAGAATAAATCGTGACTTTACGGTGTTATTATGTCATTTTGGGTAATGACAGCATGCGCGCTTGTAAAAAACGGGAACTGAGGGCATACTGATTGCAATGAATGAGGAACCTCGGAAAACAATTAAACCATGGTGGATGCTGATTGCACTGTGGGGGATTGACGTTCCTTTAGTTGCATTGTCTTGGGGGGTACTCATAGCCGCGTTGTTCGGGATTCCGTTACTTACGTTCGGGCCTCTTTTATTATTGATTTCGATGGTGTGGGTGTACGTCCTGTTTACGCGCGTGGTGCGCGCCCTGGCAGGCGAACCGGTACCATATGAGGATTATTACCGAGGGCATGCTTTTTTGATGTTGTTGGTGGCACTTTGTGCGTTTTTTGCGAGCCAATGGCTGTTATTTTTCAGTGTAGGTAAGTATTTGATTGCGTTTTTTGCAGTGCCTTTTTTGGTAGTACTGCTCACGCATGTGCCGATTTTGAAAAAAGTTCCGTTTGCGCGAGAGCTGGGAACGGGTGCAGCGTTTGTATTCTCCTGCGCCGTGCCGACGTATTTTTACAGTTACCTGTACTCACCGTTGCACATGTTTTTTAACACGCATTTGTGGTGTTTAATCGTGTTATTTCTACTCTTCATGGTGGAGCGGAGCAGACCGACCCATGGGCAAGAAGGCAGGATAGCTTCCACTTGGTTGCCCGGCGGGATGATTGTGTTTTTTGTTGCCTGTTTTTACATGGTGCTGACAACGGATAATTCCTCCTATGAACACCATTTTTACGGCACCCTTTGCATAGCAACTGCATTCCTGCATGTTATGAGCAAGATGCGACAGCGTGTGAATGAAGCGGTGTGGTTCTCTTTTTGTTGGGGGCTTATGGCAGTTCCCGCGTTGCTCGGGATATTGTTGTATGCACCGGAAACGTGGTTAAGATGAGACCCGGTAAAAGAGGGAATTACCCTCCAAACGGAGATTGCCGGGAGGGTCATCTGTAAACAGCGCACCGGTGCCGAGCGCTTGTAGCTTGCCGGGGGCTACAGAGCCACACCATTCTGCAAGTGCCGTGCGCCCGATGTTGCTTTCCAGCGCGGAGTTAATCCACCAGTGGATGTTACGTTCCTGCGCAAGCTGAGCCCAGTCTTGCGCTGCTGCCAGTCCACCGTGCAGGGATGGTTTAATAACAAGTGCGTGCGGACAAACAGCGTCAAGCATGCGCGCTCGGGCTGTTGTAGATGACGCGTTGAAAATGAGTTCCTCATCGAGTGCTATGGGCAAGGGTGAGTCCTTGCAAAGGCTCGCAAGCTCAGCCCATTGCCCGGTGGCTATGGGTTGCTCAATGGAGTGTACTCCGGCGTCTGCAAGTTGTGGTAAAATTGCCCGTGCCTCGTGAGGTGAAAATGCGCCATTGGCGTCCACTCTTATCTCTGCCTCGGGAAACGCAGCGTGTGCTTGTTGCAACATAGACAACTCTTGCGCAAATGGGAGCGCTCCTATTTTTAGTTTAAGGCATCGGAAACCGGCATGAATACCCTCGCGCATTTTTTGCAGCATTGTTTCGGTATTTGCCATCCATATCAGATGATGAATGGGAATTCCCTGCATGCCGGAGGAAAATGCAGAATCCCACCGCGGAGAACCGGGCCGCAAGGCTGCGGTGAGAGCACACTCTAAACCGAATTGAATGGGGGAGGGCGCAAGTTCATGCGGCAGTCCATGTGCGAGCTCCGCTTTGTTGCACCAATGTTGAACCTCCGGCAGTGTCGGTTCCGGCATTAAACCGGGCATGGCGCAGCACTCACCGTACCCTGTCCCGGCCGGGGTGTCGGCTGCAATGATGATGATACGGCGTTCCGTCAGAGCGCCCCGCGAGGTTTTCGCAGGGCTGCGAAAATGCAGGACGCGCTCAAAACAGCGCATCTGCAAGTGCTCTGAAAATGAGCGCAGTTGCTCCGGACGGAAAGCGGATATCATGGCATTTTCGGGTACTTGGAAAAATCCGGCTTTCTCTTTTCCAAGAACGCGCGCGAGCCCTCATGAGCCTCCTCACACATGTAAAAGAGCATGGTCGCGTCTCCGGCCAACTCCTGAATACCGGCTTGGCCGTCCAGCTCGGCGTTCAGCCCTGCTTTAATCATGCGCAAAGCAATGGGGGAGTGCTGCATCATTTCTTCTGCCCATTGTACATATTCATCCTCAAGTTGTTCCAAGGGTACAACCTTGTTGACTAAGCCCATTTCCAGCGCTTCTTGGGCATTATATTTACGGCAAAGGAACCAAATCTCGCGCGTCTTTTTTTGCCCGATACAACGTGCCATATAAGAGGAGCCGAATCCGGCATCAAAGCTGCCTACTCTGGGCCCTGTTTGGCCGAAGATGGCGTTCTCGGAGGCAATGCTGAGGTCACACACAACGTGCAGTACATGCCCGCCACCGATGGCAAAACCGTTGACTGCCGCTATCACGGGCTTGGGCAATGAACGGATTTGTTTTTGCACATCCAGAACGGAAAGGCGGGGGATGCCTTGCTTATCCACGTAACCGCCATGGCCTTTGACATTCATGTCGCCTCCGGCACAGAATGCAACATTGCCGGCTCCCGTAAGCACGACAACGGCTACGTCTTGCATCTCTCGGCAAAGGGTCAGGGCATCACTCATTTCAGCCGTTGTCAGCGGTGTGAAGGCATTGCGGTAACGCTCACGGTTGATGGTAATGCGGGCTATGCCTCCGAATTGCTCAAAGAGGATTTCCTCGTATTGTTTGATGGTTTTCCACTCTCTTTTCATAATCAGTGTTCTTTGTAAAAATTGCGCAGAATGCGGGCATCCTCATTGCTATCAGTGAAGGCCTCGACCAGCACAGGAGCATCCGAATGGCTGCAACTAAGGAGACGGAGAGCCTCCGGCCAATCGTGCTCATGAAGGACGGCTTTGTAGCAGAAGCCACAGGCACGGGCCCAAGCCTCAGCCGTTGTATTGTGTGGGGCTTCCACCGCCGCAATATCGGGGGTGGGCAGGAGTTTGAATATACCACCGCAACTGTTGTTCAGCAAGAGAATGCGCACATTTTTACCGATGTTTTGTGTGGCCAGCACATTCATGTCGTAAAAGAAGCTTAAATCTCCGATTACGAGGTATTGGAGGCGAGCATCTGCTGCGGCGTAGCCTATTGCAGTGGATAATGAACCCTCAATGCCGTTGATGCCGCGATTGCATTGTACGGAAACGTTTTCCTTGAGGGGAAATAATTGGGCATAGCGCACGGCAGAGCTATTGGCCAGATGCAATACGGAGGAATCGGGCATGGTGGCCATGAGCTCACCCACCATTCTCATGCCACAATGCGGAGCTCGGAACTCGGCCGGGGCGGTGCGCCATAGGTTGCTGTATGCCTCATCTCCATCTTCCGCAAAGGCAGCTAAGAGTTCCAGTAGCTCTTGCGGATCGCCCTCTATCACGCGGGTCAAGCAGCAGAAGGTATCACATACTTCCCCATTACGGCTTAAATGCCAATGCTGAGCAGGCGGGTTTTTGCGCAACATTTGTTTAAGCCGTTTGGAAACAATACAGCCACCCATGGTGATGAGCAAATCCGGGGAGGGCAACAATGGGAAGTCCGCATCCCCGCCAATCAGCGTATCGGGGCGGGTGCAGTGCAGCCCGGGGGTGTTGCACAGGTGTTCTCCTACAATCGCAAAGGCATGGTCCTCAGAAATTTCCGGAGGGAAATATACCGCTTGCTGCATTTGACCGAGCAAAATCATTCTTTTGGGCAAGGCTGCAACAATTTCGAGCAGCTCTTGCTCTTCATCGGCGTTCATGCTTGCCAGCTCTGTGCGCAACACAACGCGAGGTGACGGAAGTGGAGTATCCGTGGTCTCGAACAGTGGCTCGCTGAGCGGAACGTTGATGTGGACGGGGCCTCCCTCTCGGTGGGTTAATTCCAGCAATGCCTCATTGATAAGACGATTGGTGTGCCACCCGTCCTCATCATTTTCCGGAAGATTGACATTTTTGCGGCTCAGGTTGCGAAACAACCCTGGCTGTGGCATGGTTTGTCCGTCTTGTTGTCCAATCCATGCTGTGGGTCTGTCCGCAGAGATGACAAGCAGCGGTATATTGCGGTATGCAGCTTCGGAAAAAGCGGGGTGCAAATTCGAAAGCGCAGAGCCGGATGTAACGCAAACAGCCACAGGCGCGTTGGCTTGTGCGGCCCAGCCGAGAGCGATGAATCCGGCACTGCGTTCATCCGTAATGCTGCGGCACTCAAATCCCTCGCTTGCACATACAGTGGCAACAATGGGGGCATTTCTGCTGCCCGGACATGCTACAAAACGTGTAATGCCATGTTCCCGCATCAGAGCTACCAGCTCTTGTATTGCCCGGTTTTTGCTGATTTTTCCCATGCGGACATTATACCATGCCGTTTGCATTCGGGCAAGTGTCGCGCTTCAAATTGCCGATAAAAAAGACCTCCGACCGTTTGATACAGTCGGAGGCCTGTGGTAAATTATATGAATTTATTCGTTATTCTGAGGCTTATCGGCAGAACGTGGTTTGTTGTTCCCTTTCTTCTTGGGACGACGCCGGGGTTCTGTTTTAGCCGGGGCAGGGGCTACGCTACCCTTCGGGTACCAGATGGAGTTGTCGCTTGTTACGACAACAAAACCTTGCTCAAGTAGCCAAATCATATCCGCTGCAAAGGGGGCATAAGCATCCGATGCCGCTTTCTTGCTTTCTTCATCTGTGCCCGCAGGTACTCCGGAAAGGGCGGCAAACATGGCCTCTACCTTCTCGCCGGAATGCTCCTTGCTCCAGTTGACGATGGCCATCATGCGGTCCGCAAGTACGGTGTCCTCAGGAATGGCTCGCACGCGGCTCGGTCCGGTGTAGTGATTGCCCTGCCACTTGTAGATGGGCATATGGTGACGAGCCAAGCCGTGACACAGATTCGGGATAAGCATTTGCGGGGAACGGCGCGTGCGATCCGACATTGTTGCCACGTGGGCGGAAAGCCCCGGAGAAAGCAATTTGCGAGGCGTGGCTCCATTAACAAATACCTTGTCGACAATTTCATAGGTATCGTTAAGGTGATTTGCAGCAAAGTCAGACTCTACGGCTTTCGCATCCTCCAAAACGCAGTCCTCGGCACCCTCGCGGGTAGGTTTCCAAACTGTTTTTTTGCAAGCTGCCGCAAGCCAAGCCTGCACGACCTCTTCATCCTTATTGATAGTGATGCGGTTCTTAAACACATCCAGCGCCATGTTGGCGTATTTGGAGCGGTACAGATTCATGAGCGCAGCTTGGTATCCGTGCCAGTTGACGGGGCCGATAACCTCACCGCCCAACGGGCAAACAGCAACGGCGGTAAAATTACCCTTCGGAGCTTCCACTTCTGCCTCTTCTGCGGTGTAGAGTTCACTGAACCACGGAGCACTCCAAATGTAGCTGATGGCCTCAGCTTCGCTCAGCCAGCATGCGCCGTCTCCCTTTTTGGAGTGAATCAGCATGCTGCCGTTCTCCAGCTTCATGAACACTAAATCATAGCGGTCTTTGCCGGCCATGACGATGCGTGCCAAGTCCAACAGGGAAAGCGCACGCTTCTGCTTTTGAATTTCTTTGCTGAAAATCTCTAAAATACCATTCGTGGGACGCAGCTCTACACGGAAGCCTTCAGCCGGTTGAGGAAGCTCCCTGCGGGGGCGCTCCTCTCGGTTATCGCGATCATGTCGCGGTGCTCCTTTGCGGGGTCGGCGGGAATCTTGTGCTCCCTCTGCGCGAGGCGCTCGGCGGTCGCGGTCGGCAGACGGACGTCTGGGTCCACTGCGGCGTTCTCCGCGTTCTATCGGGTGCATCTTAGATAAGGACGGTGCAGTATCAGCTCCCGGCTTGGCCCATGCAGGACCAAACTGGAAACCGGTCAGCTCGGAAAGGTCAAAGGGCATGTTGCCCCCCTGGTTGCTGTCTTCCATATAGAGTTAATGGTAATAATAATTTTTGAACTGTCTTTAGACTAGCGCGAAAACCATGAGATTGCAATCTTTTTTTGCCGAGAGGCACGGAAAACAGTCTCTTTTTTTGATTTTTTGCGTAAAAAACGGCGTTACTGTGGGGATTTTTCAGTAAATTCGACTCCGAGTAAGCAAATATCGTCATCCTGGCGCGTAGATTCGGAGAACTGGTGCATACCGGCCAATGAGATATCAATCATTTCTTTGATGTTTTGCGGGCATCTCTGGTGCAGGAAGTGCATCACGCGGTGTACGCCCATCTCTTCGCCTTGGGGATTAAGGGTTTCCGGAAGACCGTCCGTGAAAAGCATCAGTTTCATCCCGGATTCCAGCGGGATTTCGCTTTCACGGTACATGGCGTTATCCAGCAATCCCAGTGCAGGGGAGCGCGGGATAGGTGGCTGGAATGCCACGTTGTCCGCCGATAAAATAATGGGAGCCGGATGACCGGCTCCGGATAAAGTGAGGCGGCGCTTGTCCAAATCCAAATAGACGTAGCAGGCAGATGCAAACATGGTGATGTTTGCTTGGCTGAAAATGCGGAAAAGCTGACGGTTTAGAGAGGATAAGAGCAAGCCGGGAGTGTCCGCCAACGTCGAGACTTGTTCCATGAGACCTCGCAACATGGAGGCAATGAGAGCTGCCCGTACGCCGTGCCCCATGACATCACATATCAACATACCGACCCCGGATTCGCCGACGGGAAAGACGGCAAAGCAATCACCCGCTACGCCGGTGCATGGCATATATACGTGATGAAAGCAGGCTGAACGCACGTTGCCACTTTCCGGGGCTGTCCAATGGCGTGGGGGAATCCGCAGGGGCTGGAGCGCGTGTTGAATTTCGCGCGCAAGGCTGATTTCTTTTTCCAGTGCGCGGTTGCGCTCATCGAGCTGCTCCGCCATGCGTCTGTAGCGTTGTTGCGTTTCCACCAATTCCGTGACATCGGAAGAAATGCCGACAATGCCTTTTACGTTACCGACGGCGTCATACCACGGGAACTTAGAGAGCTTACACCAAGAACTGTTTCCACCCTTCCAGCTTTCGCGGTGAATGCGGTTGGTAATGGGGATGCCGGTGTTCATAATCTGCAATTCCTCTTGGCGTGCAACCTCTGTGGTTTCATCCGCAAAGAAGTGCGTGTCCTTACAGCCGATGAGGTCTGAAGGGGTCGGAACTCCCATTTTGCGAGCGGTGGCTTCATTAGCCATGACAAAACGGGACTCTCTGTTTTTGTAGTATATGTTATCAGGCAGATAGTTGATGAGATTGCGGAACAAATCGCGGTCCTCCATGGCGTGCATATCCGCCATCTTGCGGCGGGTAATGTCCACCCAAACGCCTACGAGTTGCAGATTTTTCTTGTTCTTATCGCGCTCCAACAAGCCGTTGACGCGAATCCAGCGCCAGCCACGAGAACGTAAATTGAGCAATCGTATTTCAATACGCAGAGGCGCCGATGTGGGACGCCGCAAGTATTTTTGGACCTCATTGATGAAAAACTGCCGATCATCTTCATGAATGGTAGTATCATATTCCGTGAAGATGTTGGGTGCAATCTCGTGGAAAGGTAATCCCATCATCCGCAGACACTGCTCGGTGTAGAATATCTGTCCGGTTTCTATATCCCAACAGTAAACGCCTTCCTCCGCTGCGCGTAGGGCCTTTCTGACCATCTTCCAGTTAAAGACCCCGGGCACGGTTTTGCCGGTATTATTGCTCATGTCACTCGCGCGGCTCATTAAACTATACTTTACTCGATAAACGCCGTTTTTCAAGTTTTTTTTTGCGATTCTTCCATAAAAATCAGCCAAATCACTTGCAATAACAGGGTGGTGGCGTTAGAATCCTTGTGAAGGGAAGAAAGTTCGACATGAAAAACATTCGGTTCAGCATGTGTATGGTATTGGCGGCGTGGCTATGTTCTCCGACTATGGCAATCTCCACGTCACCGGAGGATGCGGAGGATTACCAACAAAAGCTTACAGAATGGAGCCATCGCATGCCGTCCAATGATTCTTTGAGCAACGAAATCCTGCAATTCGTATGCCGTCACCCGGAGCAAATTAATACGGTTCATACCATCGGCGGACAATCCGTAACAGCGTTGTCGATTGCCTTCATGGCTGATGACCATGAATTGATGATTGCTTTGTTAAAACTGGGAGCTTTGCCTTATCCTCCGCCTGGGGATTCCGTTTGGAAACAGGCTCCCTGGTATACGGAGGGAAGCGCGTTGCTAACCCCGGAGAAAAAGCAGAGTTTGCAGATTTTGGATGAAGCACAGCGCCGTTATCCTACGTTTACAGCCTTGGTGGAATACCACGGTCGCAAAATCGGCAACGCTGCACCTATTTCCCATTGCTACAAGGATTCAGAAAACGCCTTTGCGTGTCCGCTTTTGCGAGATTTTGACAACTTGCTTATGTGCCATAATCTTCACCTCGCAACGCACCCGCGCACCGGAGAACGCAGGGAAGTACTGCGTGAGAAAATTGCTGAGCGTATCTTATTTAATCCCGAAGAGATTAACGTTACGGAATACAAGGGCAAGGCTTTTACTCCCCTGATGCTGGCGTTAGAACTTCGGGATACCGCTCTGGCCATGCTGTTGCTCTCGTACGGAGCACTGCCGTATCCGCCGGATTACCGCTCCTTCCGGGAATTCAGCCCGGAGGAAAAGGTGTTGCGCAAAGTGGCTGAATTGCAGCGCAAGTTTTGCCCGTTCTCGGCCTTGTTGCATTACCAACGCAATAAGCCGGTTACGGAGTGAGCGTGACGCGCGCGCTTTTCATCATTATCAAAAAAGCGGAGTCGTAAAGACTCCGCTTTGAATATGTAAAATTGTGAATGAGATTACTTCTCGCTCAGAGAGCCGATGCCGGGCAGAACCTTGCCCTCAAGAAGCTCAAGAGAAGCACCACCACCGGTGGAGCAGAAGGAAAGCTTGTCAGCTACCTTGAACTTCTTAGCAGCGGTCACGGAGTCACCACCGCCAACGATGGAGATGCAATCAGACTCCGCAAGGCACTCAGCAATGGCCTTGGTGCCCTTGGCGAAGGAGTCGAGCTCGAACACGCCCAACGGACCATTCCAGAGAACGGTCTTAGCACCACGGATGATGCTGCAAAACTCTTCGATGGCTTTGTCGCCGATGTCGATACCCATGCCACCCTCGGGAATTTCTGCGCCCTCAGCCCACGGAGCCGTGCAGAAGGTCTCAGCACCTTCCTCAAACTTGTAAGAGTAACGCGTATCTGCCGGAAGCACAAACTTGACACCCTTGGAAGCTGCATCGGCCAAAATCTGGTTAGCCAGATCAAGCTTGTCAGCCTCAATCTTGGAGTTGCCGACGTTCTTGCCCTGAGCAGCCAAGAAGGTGTTGGCCATAGCGCCGCCGATGATGAAGGTCTGGCTCTTCTCCATCAGCTTGGAGAGCACCTGAATCTTGTCGGACACCTTAGCACCACCCATGATAACAACGAAAGGCTGGGCAGGGGAGTCAAGCTTACCCTCAAGGTACTCAAGCTCGTGCTCGATGAGGAAGCCCATGGCGCTCTTCTCTGCATAGTGGGTAACACCCTCCGTGGAAGCGTGTGCGCGGTGAGCAGAACCGAAAGCGTCGTTGACGTACAGAGTAGCATTGCCGAGCAGAGCCTTGGCAAACTCGGGATCATTCTTCTTCTCCTTCTTGTCAAAGCGTACGTTGTCCAGCAGCAATACATCACCGTTGTTCAGGGCTGCACGAGCGGCTGTAGCAGCTTCACCGATGGTCTCGGGAACGAATGCAACCGTCTTGCCGAGGTGGCCGGAAAGGCACTCTGCAGCAGCCTTCAGGGAGAACTCAGGCTGGTAGCCGGTCCCCTCAGGACGGCCGAGGTGGGAGCAAAGGACAAGGCGAGCGCCATTCTCAAGCAGGTACTTGATGGTGGGCAGGGCAGCAACGATACGAGCATCGTTGGTGATTACGCCGTCCTTCATGGGAACGTTGAAGTCCACTCGCATGAGGACTTCCTTACCGGCAACATCGAGGTCGCGTACAGTCAGTTTAGCCATAATGTTTGATTTATGTTGATGATTGGAAAATCTTTATACCCGGGAAATTAAACTCAGGCGAGGCTATTTTAGCGTTCTTTTTAACACATTTCAAGGCTAAATGCAAAGTAGGACGTTAAAAGTAGTGTAAAAAATCAATAATTAGAGTAAGAATGCATCCTGTACTTGACAAAACGGACTATTAAGGCATAATGTAAGTCGACCGCAAGAGGCGGAGAGTTACCATGAAGAGATTATTGAGCATTCTGGCATTAACCGTGCCGACTCCGTTTGTCGCCGCAGCAGCGGAAGGACAAGCAGATGAGGTATCCTTGACCCCCGTATTGATGTATGTGGCGGATCGACAAAGCGCAGATGCCGCAGCTCCGCGCATAGCCCGCATCTTGGCAGCGACTCCGGCCGATAAAATCTTCGTGGATGAGTTTGACAGGAGCTTGCTTGAGGCTACGGGGTGTTTCGGTTCAATCGAGTTGAGCAAAGTTATGGCTCCCCTTATAGCGGAAGTGCCGGCGGGTGATATGCCGGAGATTGCGCAACACATGTCATTATTGCATGAAATGTGGGCAATGTTCGATCAAATTACCTTGTCGTTGGAAATGGTAAACAGCCCGGAACAAGCGGAGATTGCTGCCAACATCTTGGAGAGTTTCAAACCTTTCATGTATACATGGTCTCAAGCAGTGGCACAGGTACCGGAGCCGGAGAGCGAGGCTTCTCGGAAACGCCTGCGCATGGTGTATTTGATAGAGACACGCCCCCGTATCGGCAAATTGCTTAACGCTTGGGGCGAGCTGGCGCTGCGCGATGCCGAGTACTATAATTCCCGCCGTTTGGTGGAGGAATTGCAGAATGTGTGCGACGTTTTGGAGAATATGGACATGGCTGCGGATCCTGATGTGATGCCGGCTCTTGCCACTACCGCACGCAAGCTGATTCCTCTGCTTAATCAATGGATTGCCGTCATCAGTTTGGTGCGTGACAGGGATTCTGCAGATGCTGCTGCTCCGCACATTGTGCGCATACACTCGCAGATGGTTGATGTCATGCGCGCCGCTTCACTTTCCCGCGTGCATGAGCGGGACCTCTTCAACGTGTCTCCCCGTTTTGAAGTGCAATCCCACATTTGTGACCGCATTATGCACTACCTTACGGATGAACTGACTCCGCCCTGTTTCGGGTCTGAAAAACTGAAGGCGGCGTTGGAACATGAAGATTAATTTCCCATCATCACAACGAACTATATGAAAATACCATTGATTATTGCGGCAAGCTGTGGCTGTTTGATGAGCCATGGCAGGGCAGATGTGCCGGAATCCGCACCTGCCGTTGGTTCTCAGACATCAAGCAAACCCGAAGCAGAGCTTGCGGCATTACCGGACTTCCATGAAAGTTGGACCGACGATGAACGAGCTGTTTTGAAACGTTTTGCCGACTATATAAAGGAGTTCCCATTGCCTGAAGTTTACAAAAACGGATTTCACCAAGTCATCACAACCGGTCGCTGTGAAAAGCACTTATCGAACGGCGATTTATTGGCTCGCATAGCTGCAATGTATGATGACTTTGAGGCTATGTGCCTATTTATCGAACGCGGTGAGGATGCCAATACTCCGGCGGTAAAGATGAACGACGAAAGCCTTTGTGATTTAGCAGCGGAAGTAATATGGAGCAAAAACCTCGGGCTTAACACTCCTATTACTCACACGGCTGCTCAGCGTGTGGAAAAGCTGGAATGGTTGCGTTCCAAAGGATTTAAACCGGCTGAACACGCCGAGGTCATCATGTTTGCCCTCGGTATATCATGCCGAGTGGAAAGCCAAGACATATCGCCGCTGATAGAGTGGTGCTTGAGAGAATTGCCGTTACAAGGTGATGGATCCGAGACGGAAGTCACTTTCTTAGAGTCTGTTTTGCAGGCAACCGGGGGCTCTCACATCGTAAAACGCTTGATTGAGAACGGAATATTAAAGGTAAATGAACCCCTTGGCGATTATTTACCCTTGCAGCACATTTGCCAATGGGAATTAGGGAGCAAATCCGTCAACTTAGAAACGTTGCAGGTCTTATTAGAATCCGGTGCGGATCCCGAACTCATTGTTGTTGACGAAGAGGAGGGCGATGACTCAGCGGAGTACAATCAAGATGACTATGAAGAGGAAGATGCTCCGAATCAAGAATTGGATGCTTTTGCCAGTGCTGCGGAAATGCTCTGCGAGATTATTCTCTACTCCGAGGACAACAATCACAGTACAACGCGACTCGTCGCTTTAGACCTTTTGCTCTTGTACGGTGCAAAACCGGAAATCCCTGAGATTGACGATGATACTCCCGACGAGATTGAAAATAAACTCCGGGATATTACAAAGCGCCTTAAAATGAGTAAAAAGGAATTGCAAGAGGATTTGCAAGGCTTGCGAGAAAAGTTGAACAAGCAATAAAGCAACTTACGTTTTGTTCCTATTACGGAAAAGCCGTTCTTCTGAGAGAAGAACGGCTTTTCCGGTGTACGTCAGGCATGACGCGCAACTGGGGTGGAAGTCCCCAATGAGCCGCTGACAGGGCGGAATCAAATAGCCAAAGGCAACTGCGCCACAGTAATGTGGGGTGGGAAGGAAGCCGGAGGCGAAACACAGACAGGATGA
>JAFQDN010000067.1 GCA_017415995.1 Akkermansia sp.
CTCACTAACGGATTTCACCGATGGGACGTTTCCATTGATTTCTTCATGCAAGGTTTCACTTTCAGCAAACGCGTGAGGCACGGTGAGAGTTGCGGTGAGCATAAGCGCCATTACTGTGCGGAAAAGACGGACGGGAAGATGCAGTTTCATGATGAGAAAAAAGTTGTTATATGACTCGACTGCAAGTCTACGTATTCGTAATGCGTAAGTCAAGCATATTTTTGTCCGAATACGGGGTCTATTTCGATGAAAGGGAGCTCGCTTTGCGAGGTTAAATTTCGGGCGAGACCCTCCGAGGGAGAGGGCTACGCTCCGAGCCGTGGTGGGCGCGTGATTTTATTGTATTGGCGTCATTTAGTTTCCGTGACGCCGATGCGGTCGAGGAGGTCGAGGCGGCGCATGAGGTCGGCAGGTGCGAGGGAGCCACACATGAGGGAGCGGTAGGCCTCAATGAGGTCGGCGGTTTGCTGAGGGGATTCCTCAAGGAGCTCGATGCGGAAACGGGAGAGGCCGGCGCGGCGCATGCCTGAGACGTAGCGAGCGGCGGACTGAGCTTTACCGTTGAAGAGCGTGTTGCGGCAGCCCTCATCGGAGCGGAGGAAGTGCATGGCATAGGTGCGGTCCATGACGCGAACGCGGTGGTGCTCGCAGGGGCGTCCGCAGTCCTTGAAATTGTGGCCATTGGAGAGGAAGGTGCAGAACACACAGTGCTCCGTATGGAACATGGGGATATGCTGGTGGAGAGTGAGCTCCAGCTCCGGACCGCAGCCACTGCGCAAGAGGTCCACCAGTTGGAGAGCATTCAAGTCATACGAGACGGTAACGGCACGCATACCGAAGCGGCGCAGTAAGAGCACAGACTGAGGATTGGCGGCATTCAGCGAGAAATCCGCCACCATGGGAATGCCCGACTCACGGAAATAAAGGGCAGCACCGAGGTTGCGTACCAGCACACCATCCGGGGAGGCGTCTTTAATGAAGCGGAAATAGCCGGATTCCTTGGGTTTCATGATGCGCAGGGTGGCAATCCAGACGGCGGTGGCGGGGTACTGCTCGCGCAGCTGAGCCGTTATGGGGGCAAGTTGCTTGAGGTCCGAGAAGTCCAGGTACACGCGTTTGATGCCCGCAGCAGCAGCAGCCAGAGCTTGCTCCGGCTCTCGGCAAAGGACGGAAAGCTTGTATTTTTTAGCCTCCGTAATCGGGGAGAAGTCGCCTGCCCAAGCAGCCCAAGGCAAGGGCTCGCGGACGGGAGCGGTGGTGGTGGGAGCGGGGAGTTTTTCCACCAGCTCACGGCGCATGCGGTTGAGGATGCTGAGAGGCAGCATAAGCCCCTCCTGCAAATCATACGTGCATGCACCGAGCGAATAAGGCGTACCACCCAATCGGGAGAATTGCGCAGCGATTACCTCGGGCGTAAGCGGGCGGTTTTCCGCCGGTTCCAAGGGCTGCCCACTCCCGACGGTAACACCGCAACAGGTGGCTGAAAGTTGAGCTCCAAGGCGGCCATGGAAGTGGATGGACAGCTGAGCGGAAGGAGCTTCCACCTTGCGGGCAAAGTTGCACCAAGTGGCATGCAGGCGTTTTTCCAGCGCGGGGTCGGCTGTTTTCCAGAGCAAATCACCACGGCGTATGGAACGCCAATCAATACGGCTGCCTTTGCCATGGAAGAAGAGGCGGGCTCCCTGCACCTTCCAGATGCGGCCGCCCTGCTCCTCGTTGCGGTCTTGCCCGGCATCCACCACAAAGCCATCGCCCGGGGCAATGGGAATGGAGGGGATGCCCTCCAGCTCTACCCATCCCTCACCATAGCGGACAATGCGCCCGGCCAAGGCTCCGCGTTTTTTACCGAAACGCCCATGTGTAAGAAGAGGGTGGTCCGTGCCATCCAGCCAGCCGAATGAAAAGCCACGAGAAAACGCCATTTGCATGGAGTAGAGCGAATCCGCCTGAGCAGAGGCCGGAACAGAGGCGCCGGCAAGCGCGGCATCCAACGCTCGGCGGTATGCCCGCGTGGTGGCAGCTACGTATTCCGGGCTTTTGAGGCGCCCCTCAATTTTGAAGCTACGCACCCCGGCTTCCAGCATTTGAGGGATACGCTCCAAAGCGCAAAGGTCTTGCGGGGAGAAGACATAACGGCGTTCCCCGAGGTCACGTACACGGCCATCAACCTCCAGCTTGTAGGGCATGCGGCAAGCTTGGGCACACTCTCCACGGTTAGCACTGCGCTGTCCCAGGGACTCGCTGGTAAGGCATTGACCGGAGTATGCCACACAGAGGGCACCGTGGCAGAACACCTCGATGGGTTTGGTGGTGGCAGCAGCACATGCAGCTATCTCCTTGAGGGAGAGCTCGCGCGCAAGCACGATTTGCTGCGGGTCAAAAAGAGCATCCACCAACTGCACGGCCTCCGGGCAGGTGAGCGTCATCTGTGTGGAAATGTGTAACTCTATACGCCAACGCCCCTCACGGCGGTAGCGTGAAATAAAGTCTGCCAGTCCCAAATCCTGCACAATCACGCCATCCACCCCGGCGGCATCCAGAGCATCCACATATTCCAGGGCTTCCTGCATCTCAGCCGGGAAAATGAGTACGTTCATTGTCACGTACGCCCGTACGCCACACTCATGCAGGAAGGGGACAAGCGAGACGAGGTCATCACGTGTGAAGTTGTCCGCTCGCATGCGGGCATTGAAGCGATCCAGCCCGAAGTAGACGGCATCCGCGCCGTTAGCCACGGCAGCACGCACGCAGTCCCAATTACCGGCAGGAGCCAGGATTTCCGGTTTTATATCAGCCATACGGTTTACATCAGTTGAATCACGAACTTACTGCCGATTGCCAACCAAATAGGCAGAGTGAGGAAAGAACAAAGGGTGGTGGCCAGCAGGATTTGCGTGCCAACCTCCGGAATACCGCCGAAGCGTTTGGCAAGAATCACCGGAATGACGGCACTGGGGATGGCGCTTTGAATGACCATGATGCGCTTGATGTAAGGATCCACCGGCAATGCCCACGCCAGCAGCAGAATAAGTGCCGGTGCAATCACCAAGCGCGCGACAATGCCGGAAACCAACATGCGGGGCTGCCAACGGAAATTGCGAGTGAGGTCATACATGGAGCAACCGAACAGAATCAGGCATATGGGGGTGGCAACGGCACCTATCATCTCCGCGGCTTTCATGACCGGCGGCTGCGCCACATAATGCCCCACACCACTCCACGCCAACATCAGGGAAACAATTACCGCCAGCAACGGTCCTCGCAAAAATAAGCCCAAGCGCAAATTACAGCCTCCCCCGCACATGAGGATGACGCCAAGACTCCACACAAAAATTTCCGCCCCCATGTTGTGCACAAACAACACGCCCATGGTAGGATCGCCCGGAGCGCTGAAAAGCATCTGGATAATGGGGATAACAAAGAAAGCGTAATTTTGCACGCCTGCCGTAAGAGTGAACGTACGCAAGCCCGTACCGATGCGCAAGCGCAGCACCTTGGCCACCGCCCAAGCAGCCACCACCCCCAACAACAGCTCCGCAAAACCGCAGGACAAGGCCTGCAAGGAAAAAGAAAGCGTGGTAATGGGACTGGCCGGTGTGGCCTCCACAACCATGTACTTCATAATGTTGTAAAAGATAAGGCACGGGTAACCCACATCCATGGCAAGTTGCATGATGACGCCATCATGATGCGGCTCGATGGCGTTTTTGCGGCGCAACCAAAAACCGATGGCAAAAAACACAAATACCGGAATAGTTGCCAAAAAGGAGTTGAGCACTACATCAATCATAACGGAACATTACCAGGTTATCCAAAGTTCGACGGAACAGCTCGGCACTCCATTGTCCCGGCGCGGTGGGTTTCCCGCCCAAATATCCATACACCAAGCATGAGCCATACTGTGCGTACAACAAACGGCTTACAGGCCCCAGTGCCCCCATCCCCATGACTGCCAGTGGCCCGGTAGCACGGCGCAACAACTGCACGCCCACGGCCAAATCCGCCGCCGTTTGCAATAGGAACGCAAACTTGACGACATCTGCCCCGGCAGCTCGGGCGGCGGCCTCGCGCTCCAGCAGCTCCTCTAAAAGCGGCGTTTTCTCAAAATCATGATTGGAGGCAATAACCAGCACTCCGGCAGCTTTGGCAGCGGCAACAAGCTCCCCAGCCTGTGGCAACAGAGCGGCCTCCCAATCCAATGCGGTAGCCATGGGCAGCAAAGCAGTGGCAACGCGCCGACGCTCCGATTCACTCCTCCAGGCACGCAGTCCGCCCTCCGATTGATGGCGCGGAGTCAGCAGCACAGGGACAGACGGGCGCGCAGTAAGCACCTGTTGCACGCTCACGTCCTCCGGGAAGGCATCCGCCCGCAGCTCAACCCAATCACAGGGGAGCGCCGGAGCCGCCGCTACACGGCACCAAGTTTCCCAGTCCGGCACAGAGCCTACTACCCTGCACTTCCTCATTGCTGCACTCACATTCTCCATACGCGTGCGCGTATTATACATGTTCTGCCCCCACAACGCAAGCCCGGAAACAAAATAACGCAAATACAACAAAAGCGCGCGCCTAACCCTAACCTCATCAATCCAAATAACCTGTCATTTCAAATTTACGATTAACGATTTTGAGGGCGGGTACAATGTGTATTCTTTTTTCTTGCGGAGAGAGGCAACATATTGTATGATGAGGGCATGATACGAAAACTGGTAGTGGAGGGAGTAACGGTATTCCCGAAACAGGAGAGCTTTTCCTTTGTGCCCGGGCTCAACATTATCGTGGGCGGGAATGATTCCGGCAAAAGCCACCTGATGAAGCTCTGCTACGCCATCACCAAATGGGGCTGTGGCGGGGCACGGCGAGAGCTGCCGGAAGTATGGGCAGAAGAAAAGCGACTCAGGCGTGATTTACTGCGCGTGTTCGGCACGCAAAACCTCACAGGACTGACGGCACGCAACCGAGGCAACGGCCGGGCATCCATCCGAGCCTCACTGGAGGGAAATAAAGTACCGCCGGGCACGGCAGAGTTGGAGTTCGGCTTTACGGCGGGAAAGGAAGAGGAAGGACTGCACATCAACAAATTGCCGCAACGCTTTTTGCATGAAAACGCCGTATTCATATCCCCGCGCGAGGTACTTTCCATTTACCCCTGTTACATGCAGGCGGGCAAGCGCTACCCGGAGCTGCTGGATTCCGCCAGTTGGGAGCTATGCCGCGCATTGGAGGATGAACCGGGCAGCGAGCCCATCCCGGGTGAACTGAACTACGTTATCCGGCAAATTGAGACTCTGCTTTCCGGGCGTTTGCAACGGTTGAACGGGCGTTTTTACCTACACCGCGGCGGACAGGAGCCACTGGAGCTTAACTTGGTGGCAGAGGGTTTCAAGCGCATCGGCACGCTGGGATTGCTCATCGGCAACGGCACCATCAAGGCAGGCACGGCTCTCTTCTGGGATGAGCCGGAGATGAACCTCAACACCATTCACTTGCCGTTATTGGTGCGCATACTGATGGGCTTGTGCCACGCCGGAGTGCAGGTTATGCTTACCACACACAGCTTATTCCTACTGAGGGAACTCGTTATCCAACTGGCGGAAAAACGAAACAAGAGCCTCAACCGCCGCTTTTTCGGTATGCAACCGGCACTTAGTGCCACCAGCGGAGTCCGCACCTCCGTCGGTAGCACCCCGGACGAGATTGACCACATTGACAGCTTGGATGCAGAAATGGAACAGGCAGACCGCTACCTGAATATGAACCTTCAACCCGGAGAACCGGAGTAAACAAGTGTTCCAAGCAGGTACCAGTTGTGTAGAAGGCATGTACCGCTTCAATTTTGAAGCCGGGTACTACGTGTGCCGTTTTGAGTGCTCGCCCTTTTACTCCCACCATGCACAAAACTTCTGCAACAGCTGCAAGGAAATGGATTTTGTGCTTTACCACCCCGGCAAAAAGGAGCTTTGGCTGGTGGAGGTGAAGGACTACCGCTTCAATGCCCGTCCTAAAGTACGGGATTTGGTGGAAAAACTTTGTCGCAAAGTGAGGGATTGCCTCTTTTTACTGCGCACGGCAGCCCTGTGCGCTCCGGAGGAAGAGCCGGCGGAAGGAACATCCCTGCGCGACATAGCACGCATGAGTTTGAATGCCAAACGCATACGCATAGCATTTACCATAGAACTGGCGCGAACAGGATTACTTCCCCCCAAGAGCTTGCTGGCTACCATCAAAGACCTGCTTTACCGGCAAATACGCTTTATTGACCCGGAGATGTTGTGCCTTCCCATCACGGAATCCGGCAGCATGGCACCGTGGACAATCACCCCCGCCGGGAACGAGCATTCTGCACGCATTCAGCGCCGCATAGAAGAAGCTCGACAGGCTCATGAAAAAGAAGCAAAATTGGCACAGGAACGCGCACGCCATGCGGAAAAACAGGCTCGCAAACGCAAAAACAAAGCCCCAAAGTCCTCCGTTCCGCTCTGGAAACAACGCGCCCAAGAGCGAGAGGCCGGCATGAGTGGCAACCACGCAGACCGCCGCAAATCCAACCAATCACCACCGCCCACCACATGACGAAAAAAAGAAAAATACGGCTCTTAATCGGCTCAGCAGCCCTGCTGATGGCAGGCGGCGGCGTGACGGCGTGGCTGTGGTGGTCCCCCACTCCTCCGCCCCCGGCAGAGGAGGAAGCCCCGGGCACCCTGCCCGCCTTGGCTCGGCAACAAATCGGTATAACGACTGAGTACTCAGCCGACTATGTAGTACTGGAGTATCCCGGAGGCGATGTAGACCGAAAAAGCGGAGTGTGCACCGATGTCGTCATCCGCGCGCTACGACATAAGGGCATTGACCTCCAGCAGCTTGTGCACGAGGACATGAAAAAAAACTACCGCAAGTACCCCAGTCGCAAACTGTGGCGCCAGCGCACAACGGATGCCAGCATAGACCACCGCCGTGTGCCCAACTTGGAGGTATTTTTTACCAGAATAGGCTGGCAAGTTACGGATGAGCCCACGGATAATCCCAATGACTACTTGGCGGGAGACATTGTAACATGCTACGATGAAAACCACGGGCGCCCCCACATCATGATTGTCAGCAACCGAAAAAATCCGCAAACGGGAGTACCAAAAGTGATTCACAACAGCGGGAAAGGCACACAGGAAAATGACGCGCTGTTTGCATTTCCCATCATCGGCCATTACCGCCCCGTCTATGGAGTCACTCCGCAAGTTGAAGAAAACAAGCCAAAACGCAACACGCCTGAACCCGCTCCACTCAAGTCATGAACAAACTTTCACTACTCTTTCTCCTCGCATATGCTGCCGCCCCCCTCGTTGCAGATGAACGTCTGCCGGCCTTGGCTCGGCAACAAATCGGCGTGACGGTGGAATATGACCCCGCCTACGTTTCCCTCAGCTACCCGGGTGGGGATGTCCCGCCGGATAGGGGCGTGTGTACCGATGTTGTCATCCGCGCTCTCCGCCACCTCGGGTTCGACCTCCAAAAAGAGGTGCACCAGGACATGAAAAAAAACTTTTCCGCGTACCCCAGCCGTAAAAATTGGGGGCTCAAACGCCCGGATAAAAACATAGACCACCGCCGTGTGCCCAACCTGCAAACATTCTTTAAGCGCAAGGGGTGGAGTGTACCTATTACGGATAAGCCACAGGACTACCACCCGGGCGACCTCGTCACTTGCATGCTGCCGGGCAACCTCCCCCACATCATGATTGTCAGTGACCGCAAAAGCGCTGAGGGTATCCCCCTCGTCATCCACAACATCGGCGCCGGTACGGAGGAGGAAGATGCCCTCTTCATGTTTACCATCACCGGCCACTACCGCCCTCAACTCAACCATTAACCCATCTCAATTCATGAAATACCTCAGTCTCATTACTGTATTGGCTACAGCCGCACTCCCGGTATCCCCGGCGGCTGATTCTCTACCGGCAGATACCTCCGCCATGGAAGACATCATCGGCATGGCCGAAGAGATGGTGGAAATCCTGACCCACACCGCCGATGTGCTGGACACCGTAACGGATAAAAACTCAGCCGATGTAGCAGCAGCCGCACTGGCCCCGCTCAAAGAACGCGCAAAAGCCATTCAGGCCGCCACCATGGGAATGGAAAAAATGGATGATGCCACCAAAGAACGCGTTATGCAAACACTCCTGCCCCTCTTCTCCTCCCTCGGGCAACGCATGGATGACATCATGCAACGTTTAGAAGCGAACGATTTTTACGGCAGTGAGGCACTCAAGCAGTTCATGAGTGATAACTGAAGCCGCATGTCTCGCATTGTTCTTGCATTTTCTGCATTTTAACACTACAATGACGCCATGACCGACTTGGAAAAAGCAAAACAGGTGATGGGGTACCTCATCGGGTACCGTATCGGCAGCCAAATGCTCCCCCAGATGCTCCCCGGCATCAGCGCGGAGGATGTTGTCGCGGAAATGCTCGCTCAGGGCGTGGCGGATGCCATGGCTGACAAGGGCGTGAACGAGGACATTGTCAGCGGTGATGTGGAGAAGCACCAGCAGGTGTTCTTTGCAGCCCTGCAGGAGCGCAGCCGCGCCAAGGGTGAGGCCAACCGCGAGCTCGGCCGCAAGTACATGGAGGAAAACGGCAAGCGCGAGGGCGTGGTGACGACGGAAAGCGGTCTGCAGTACGAGGTGATTACCCCCGGCGGAAGCGAGAAGTATGACGCAGCCGTACACGGCGAAGCCCCCACTGCCGAGGTGATGTACAAGGGCACATTGGTGGACGGCACGGTATTCGACCAGTCCAAAGCCCCCGTTAAGTTCAACATTCGCCAGGTAATCCCCGGCTTTACAGAAGCCCTCAAGCTCATGCCCGTAGGCTCCAAGTGGCGCGTTACCATACCGTCAGACTTGGCATACGGCACACAAGGTCCCGGCAGCATCGGCCCGAACTCCACGCTCATTTTCGAGATGGAGCTCATCTCCCTGACCAAGTAAACTCTTACCAACGCAACAAACACAATGAATAGCAAACCCGGCAACGGATTACTCGTACGCAGCATCATCTTTTTGGTGCTCGGGGTCTTCTTTTTGGTATACGCCATGCAAATGGAGCCCTCCTCTTGGAGAACCATCTTCTACGTCTTTGCCGGGATAGACATCATTTGGGCAGCCATGTTGCTGATGGCCATTCTGCGCAACAAACGCAACAACTGATTGCACCCTGAGGCTCAGCATGTCATCTCTTCTGAAAATCGGATTCCTCTTTTTACTGTGCGGGATATGCCCGGCTCAGCAAACAGCCGGAGTATCCCTCACAGCCCCGATTTCGGAAGCGGAAGAGCAGCTGGATGCCCTCATTGACCACATGCACAGCTACATTGTTGCTTTAGAAGGAGTGCACGATACAGACACCGCTAATGCAGCGGCCGATTCCTTGCGCTCGCTGCATAACAAAGTAACGGCTACCACCGCGCGTTTATCACAATTAACACCGCCGGATAACTCCGTAGTGCTCCGTTTGCAACAAAAATTGCACTCTGCGCGTCTGTACTTAGCTCCGCGGGCAGAGCGCGCTCAAAATTCGATTCGCCAAAACGGATTCTACGGCAGCTCTTCCCTACAGCAAGCTATCCGTCTCTTTTCACCCTCTAATCCTTAATCAATTAAACCATGAAAAACACCATGTTATTTGCACTGGCTACGCTGGCGGCACCTCTTGCCATGGCGCAGCAAACCGACGCCGTTACCCCGGTAGGTCAATCCGTCACCAAAGAGGAGGCAGAGGCCACCATGGCTGAGCTCAATCAGTTCCTCAACGATATGCTGGCAGCTTTCGAGAGCGTTACCGACCGCACCAGCGCTGATGCCGCGGCGGAACAACTCCTTACCATCTTGTCCGGCTCGGCCGACCTTCAACAAAAACTGGACCGCATTACGAACGATCCGGAGATGAGCCAAGCCATGCTCCCGTACATTCTCCAAGCCGTAGTCGATAACGGCGTACGCTCCGCTGAAATAATTAATAAAATCAAGAGTAATGACTACTTCGGCAGTGACGCACTGCGCGAAATCATGGAAAAGCTTGCCAAACAATCAACACCTCAGGAACCCGCAATCTGAATCATATGAAACTGACACTCGCTATTTGCTGTGCGCTGTCCGCTACCACTCTTTTGGCCGGCGGCGTTGTTGAAACCGTAACCGACGCTGTTGTGGATGAAGCCCGCAACCAAGCGGAAAAAGCCGTCACCGATGCCGTGACGGACGCCGTAAGCGACAGCACATCAGGAGTTGCCGGCAAGGCAACGGACTTGGCTGATAAAGCCAACAAGGCAAAAAAAGATGCCCAAGATGCAGTCGATAAGGCAAAAAAGGCCAAGCAGGACGCTCAGGATGCCGTCGATAAGGCAAAAAACGCTAAAACCGATGCCAAAGCAGCCAAGGACAAAGCTGTAAACAAAGCTAAAAAAGCAGCTGAAGACAAGGCTCGCAAAGCTACAGGCAAAGCCGTACGCAGTGGCCTCAACCGTCTGCGCTGAGCATGCATCTCTTCCCGTTTTTGCAAAGCGTGGCTCAGACAGAGCCACGCTTTTTGTGTACGCGGATGAAAAAATAGCACCGAAGCGCGCTTTTTTGATTGATTCACACGCTACAAGCAGGTAAAATACGCGCGTAGAAACGGGGCTTTGTTCCCCTCAGCTTTTAGACACCATGAAAACGCTCATCACCAATGCGCACATCATCTCCCCGGGTATCGACATCGTGGGAGGTTCCGTACTGATTGACGGCAATAAGATTGCCGCCGTTCTCACCCCCGGCGAGCCAGCCGAAGCCGACAAGGTTGTGGATGCCGCCGGCAACATGCTCATGCCCGGCTTCATTGACATTCACTCCCACGGCGCGGGCGGTTGTGACACTTGCGATTGCAAGGTGGAGAGCATTCGCACCATTGCAGACTGCAAGATGAAGGAGGGTGTCACCACTTGGTTG
The DNA here is from genome assembly GCA_017415995.1 of Akkermansia sp. Lineage (GTDB taxonomy): Bacteria > Verrucomicrobiota > Verrucomicrobiia > Verrucomicrobiales > Akkermansiaceae > Akkermansia. The sequence continues at coordinate 10,983 of JAFQDN010000067.1, forward strand.
CCCACCACGCTGACCCTCGGCACCAAGACGCTGATGGATGTATGCGAGGTGGTTAAAGAATACGCAGCATCCCCCAACGGCTCCAAGACTCCCGGCGTGCACTTGGAAGGGCCCTACATTAACCCCAAGCAGTGCGGCGCCCAAAACCCCGCTTTCGTGCGCCCCGCCGACTACGAGGAGGTGGAAATGCTCAACAACATTTACCCCGTTCTGCTCATTTCCATGGCACCGGAAATGCCCGGAGCCATTGACTTCATCGCCAAGGCTTCCGCTGCCGGCATTACATGCTCCGCCGGACACTCCGCCGCATCCTACGCCGACTTCAAGAAGGCTAAGGCTGCCGGTCTCAAGCACCTCACTCACTTCTGCAACCAGATGAGCCCCCAACACCACCGCGAAATCGGTTTGGTTGGCTCCGGCATGCTGGATAAGGACGTCAAGATTGAAATCATCTGCGATAAGATTCACCTGTGCGAGGACATGCTCAAGCTCACCTTCACCAATAAGAACATCTCCCAGATGATTATGATTACGGACTCCTTGGCTTGCTCCTGGATGCCCGATGGTCCCGGTTCCCTCGGCGGTCTGCCCATCATTGTGAAGGGGGGAGTGGCTCGCTTGGAATCCGGCAACCTCGCAGGCTCTACTCTGCGCTACGCAAAGGGACTCAAGAATGTGCAGGAACTCACCGGCGCCCCGCTTTCCGAGCTGGTGAAGGCCACCTCATGGAACCAGGCTCAAAGCCTCGGCCTCTACGACCTCGGCAAGATTGCCCCCGGCTACACGGCCGACCTCGTTCTGCTTGATGCTGAGTACGATGTACTCAAGACCATCATCGACGGCGAGATTCGCTACGAGGCGTAAGCAACGCTCCGTTTTATCTCCGCTCCCGGCGTGCGTTAATCGCCGCCGGGAGTTTTTCTTTCCCTTTCTTATTACAATACTTATACACCTCCGCCATGAAGATTTCCTCACTTGCCGCAAAATTATGCGCAGCCAAAGGCATATCCCCCGCCACCTTGCAAGGCACGGGGCCGGGAGGCCGTATCATGGCGGCGGATGTAGTGGATACCCCGGTGGAGCCGAAGCGCCGAGGCACAACCATTGCCAACTTTGCCCTGCTGCCCACCCGTCCGCAAAAGGATGACTACTACGTATACGATGGGGCGGTAGATATGGCAGCCTTGGGCGCAATAAGTCTGCCCATTGCCGTGCAATGCGAAAAGCTGTTAGAAAACCGCTACTCCGTTATAGACTACATTGTACGTGCGGTAGTTAAAGCCGGCATGTCAGCCCCGGCTCTAGCGAATTTGCAGACTCCGGTGGATGTGCTCATTTTTGAGGACAGTGGCTCCAAACAAGCAGCTGTCCCGGATGCAGCCAAAAAGACTATCTTCAAAATAGCCCGCGAATCCGCAAAGCGTTTGCCCATCCCGGAGGCATATGCTCCCACGTTCATCGTGTGCGATGCCCACACCTCACGCGCTTGCGTGGCTGAGCACGTCATCCCCGGCTGCCGCCCGCTTTTTGCCTTTGTGGATCGCGGTAACACCCCCAAGGAAAACGTGCGAGCAGGAGCTGCCGGCATGGCTGATTATATTCTCTCCTACACTTTCTACATCCACACTTCCATCCCGGAAGAACAGGCTAATGCCGTAGCTGCCAATCTGCACGCCATGCTATACAATCCCGTCCGCCTACTGTTGCTCTCCTGACCGCGCATGAATGTGGCAGAAATCATCCTCATCGGCTTGGCTCTGGCGGTGGACGCCACCGTCTACTCTTTTTCTTACGGATTAGTACTCAAACAACAACGCACACTTAGTGCATTATGGTTAGCGCTTACTGTAGGGCTGTACCAAGCGCTTATGCCCCTATTCGGCTACCTGTTCGGGTGTGAGCTCAAGCAATACGTGGCAGCATACGCCCCCCTGCTGGTATTGACCGTGTTCGGCATTCTCGGCGCATACATCATCTACAGCGCATGGACGGGGGAAGAAGGTGACGAGCCGGCTTCCTCCACACCACTCAGTTTTGCAGCACTCATGCTGGTAGGTGTTGCCACCGCTATCGATGCCTTAGCGGTAGGTACCGGCATGGCACTGGGCAACATAGGTGGCATTGGGCTGAATACCCCCCTGCTCATGGCAGAAGTGAGCATCATAGGAACCATCACATTCTGCTGCTCACTGGGAGCTTTTCATTCCACGCGCATCCTGCGCAACTTACCGACTCGCTGGGCAGAGACGTTGGCAGGCTTGCTTCTCATAGGCTTGGGTGCCCACGCCGTATGGTAATTTTCCACTTAAAGTGAACAATTTTCAAGTTTCTGCAGTCCCGTAGATGAAGCTAACACATTTTTCCAATTTCACAAGCATGAAAACATCATCCATTTTACTCACGGCAATCATTGCAAATATTTGCGCGGGCTTTGCTCATTCCGCCACCACGCCGGAGCAAGCTCATTCTTGCACCGCTGCCCGAGAAGCATCCTTTGCGGATACGCTGCGCAACCTGACCCCGCAGCAACGCCGCACAGCGGCGGAGCAGCTCGCTGCTCGTGGCATTACGGAGGATTACCCGTATGCACTGGCGCGCGAGGAGGCGGCTGAAACCGGTGACATCGAGCTTCTGCGCCAAGTTATCATTGTCACAACGGAAGAAGATGGCCACAACTATCATTTGGATGTACCTCTGATTATTTCTGTTTATAACAACCGCCCTGAATGCACGAAATTACTTTTGGAGATTGGTGGTAATCCCAACCACATGGCAACACCGGAACAAGATTTACTTTCCGTGGCAACTGAGCATGAGCACCACGAATGTATGGAGATACTCCTTGCTGCCGGGGCGGATAAAACGCGCGCTCTCTCCGTAGCAATTATGGGCCAAAAGGCAAACATCTTGCAACGCCTCCTTACCGCCGGCGCCAATCCCAACGCAGCTGCCCCAGGTGCAGCCCCTGCACTGCACACGGCGCTGAAAAACGACGTTTCCCCGGAGATTGTGAGCTTGCTGCTCAAGTATGGGGCAGATGTTTCCGCGCCGGATGCCGACGGTGAAACGCCCCTCAGCTACGCCCTCCTGGCAAATAAGGCAGAATACGTCAAACTTCTGCTCGAGGCCGGCCTTAACGTCCACGGCAAAGACGCAGATGGCAACACGCCTCTGCACCTCGCGGCCTACTCCGACAAAGCGTGCTTGGAAGCGCTCTTAGCTGCCGGGGCTGATATAAAAGCAGTGAACAACTTCGGCGCATGCCCGCTTTGTGCGGCAGCTTCTGCGTGCAACGCAGAGGCTGTAGCGCTCCTGCTTTCCGCCGGAGCAAACCCCGACGGCATTGTCGCCGGAGTACACCCGATTATGTGCGCCATCAAACGCCGTTCCGACAGTGCGGAATGCGTCCGCCTTCTCCTTGAAGCCGGAGCGGACTTTAAGGCAGCAACGCCCACCATGGGCTACACAGCCTTGATCGTCGCCACCGCCAAGAATAATCCTTCCTGCGTAAAGCTTCTCCTTGCAGCCGGAGCATCCCCCAATGTTATTGCTTCTGATGGCATGACGCCGCTGTTGTACGCGCTTCAATTACGCAATTCTGCAATGGTACAGGAATTGATTTCGGCCGGAGCGGATGTCAATCCGGCTTCGCCGACAACCGGGGCAACGCCCCTGCACATAGCAGCTCAATTTTCCTCTCGCGAATGCGTAGAATTGCTGCTCAAAGCCGGAGCCGACGCATCCCGCACGGACAGCAAGGGGCGTACTCCCTACCAAGTGGCAAACAAAAATAACCGTGAGTTACTCACGCCCCCGGGAGAAAACATTCAAAACTGATTTTTTCCCGGACAATACAGCCCTCAGCGCCCGGCGGACAGCTCATTGATGCGGTTCAGCACCACTCGCACACGCGGAACATTGTAAAACACGCAGCTCTCATCATCCTCTGCTGTGGCAAAAACAATATCCCCGCAGCCCTGAGGTTTCATGACCACGCGGCGCACCATGTTTTCCGTCAGTGGCATACTGCGCACGGCTCTGTTTTTCGAGTTCAACCACACCACGCGGTGGTTCGTTAACATGTAAACGGTTTTCCGGCGCTCACGGATTTTCACATAACTCAGGTACAGCACACCTATCCCGCATACACCGCATATTAGCGTCAGGGTAATACTCTGCACCTCTCGCCATAACAACACTGCTACGGCTACAACCAATACAACGGCAATTAAATCAACGATAAACAGCATGCTGACTGCACCCCGTGGCAGTTTGCCATAGGTACCCACCCATTGCAGCTCCTCACCGGAGCGCAGCTCTGCTTCCGCACGCTCACGGGCATTGCAGGCCAAGGTCGTATCACTTGCTTTCATGCGCATTCACCTAAAAAAGCCCACAGGCGGTTTTCGGCACCTGTGGGCTTGATTGAAAAAAACGAAAAAACTCAGCGGATGCGCTTGAGCAACCAAGGAAGAATATCCTTGATGGCAATGCGCTCCTGCTCCATAGAATCACGGTGACGGATGGTAACGGTATCCTTGAGGGAAGGATCGCCCTCCTCACCGAGAGTCTCGAAGTCCACCGTAATGCAGAAGGGAGTACCCACCTCATCCTGTCGGCGGTAGCGACGCCCCACGGCCCCGGTCTCGTCGTAGAACACGTTCATGAACGGGCGCAGCTCTGCCTCAATCTCGCGGGCAATGCGCACCTGCTCGGCATTCTTCTTGAGTAGCGGGAAGATGGCAGCCTTAATGGGAGCCATGCGCGGGTGGAAGCGCATTACCGTGCGGATGTCGCTCTTGCCGTCCTTGCCCAACTCTTCCTCGTCGTATGCCTCACAGATAACAGCCAAAACGGAGCGGTCACAGCCGGCAGACGGCTCCACCACATGCGGGATAAAACGCTCCTTTGTCACCTCATCAAAGTACTCCATCGGCTTACCGGAGCCCTCCTGGTGGCGCCCCAAGTCATAATCCGTACGGTAGGCAATGCCCATCAGCTCCTGCACACCGAAGGGGAACTCGTACTCCAAATCATACGTCTTCTTGGAGTAGAAGGCGCGCTCCTCCTCCGGTACGTCCAGAATATGAATCTTATCGCGCGCGATGCCGATGTTTTCGTAGAACTTCAGGCAGAACTCCAGCCACTCATCCGTGAGGGCAAAACCATCCTCCGCACGGCAGAAGTATTCCACCTCCATCTGCTCGAACTCGCGGGAACGGAAAGTGAAGTTGCGCGGGTTAATCTCATTGCGGAAGGATTTTCCAATCTGCGCAATACCAAAGGGTATCTTCACGCGGGAGGAATCCAACACGTTCTTGTACTGGCAGAATATGCTCTGCGCCGTCTCCGGCCTCAACCAACCGATGGACGACGGGTCATTCTCATCGGACGTAGCACCGATGGTCGTCTTGAACATCAGGTTGAAGGAACGAGCCTCCGTCACCAAAGAACCATTGGCCGGATTGTAACGCGTGCTGTCCGTTACCGTTTCCGTGCTCTCCTCTGCCAGCTCCAGCTCGCCCAAAGGTATATTCTTGCCGGAGATTTGGCTGTAGTACTGCTGTGCACTGCGGCGTGCAGCCTTTGCCTCTTTCTCACTGCCCTCCGTGGTCAGCATGGAGAATTCCTTGCTTGTGCTCCATGAGCCATCCTTGGCTGCTGCGCCCTTCCACCAGTAGGCAACTCCGCTCTGCGCAGGAATCTGGTCTGCACGCAAGCGCTCCTTGCTCAGCAAGCAATCGCACAGCGGGTCAGAGAATCCGCCCACGTGGCCGGATGCCACCAACACGGAGTTGTGCGTCAGAATAGAGCCATCCATACCCAACACATCCGGACGCTCCTGCACATACACGCGCCACCAATAATCTTTCAGGTTACGCTTCAGCTCCACACCCAGTGGGCCGTAGTCCCAGCAACCATTCAAGCCACCATAAATCTCTGCAGCCTGAAAAATGAAGCCCTTGCGCTTACAAAGGCTGACTATCTTCTCCATACGTACGGGGTCTGTCTGTGTGCGATCTGCCATAACACACCTATTTTAACGTATTTTACGCCGTATGCAAGCATAATTTCCGTGCGTTGCCACTTACATCGCGAATGTTTACCACACGTAACAAACAAAATACTTGACACCCCGCCCCCTCTTCGCTAAACTGTCACCGTAACAACATTTATCTTCAATGTTCAGGCTCGTCTTACTTTCCGCCGTCACGCTCCTCGCTCTCGCTTCCTGTAAGAGTGTCCGCACCGTTTACGATGAAAACGGCAAGGTCGTTACGGAAACCGATGGGGCTCGGCAACGCAGCCTCAATGACTACTTTACCGACGAGTTCGATTCCCGCTTCTCGGAAAAAAAGAACAAAGACGGCGTCCCTGAGGCGGCTTCCGCCAAGGTCAGTCGCTACCAAAAGGATATTGACGCCGCTCGCCGTAACGATAAAACCTACACCACAGATACCTACAACCCCGGAGGCGCCAGCAGCTACGCCGGTAAGGCTTACGCTGCAGGACGTTCCGATGTTAAGGATAAACGTTACTCCGGCACCCATGGCAGCTCCGCTTTCAGCCGTGACATGCGCCCCGATTTCATGAATGAAGGACGTGGCATAAGCCGTACCGATAACCCCTACCAAGGCCCGCATTTCGACTCCCGCTACGGCGGCGAGGGCGCTACCAACAACGCCAGAGATTCACGCTACACCACCTCTCGAAGCTCCGTCTCTACGTCGGATTCCAATAACTACGTCGAAGGCAGACGCAATAAATACGGCAAACCTCGCATCATCGGCAAAGACGACTACTACCGCCGTACCATTGAGGACACCCGCACCATGCTCGGGCGCGATAAATAGCCATCACCCCCATTTATCCCGCCCCCGGTGCCGCTGCCATCTTTAAGAGCGGTGTTTATTGCGCTCTCGTTTCTTATCCTTATCGTGTCGCCTATGTTCACGGGAGTCGTGCTGTCGGCGAGGGCGCCTTTCGCGAGCCTCATCCTCACGCTCTTCTCGTCGCTCTCGGCGTTCTTCTCGTGCACGGTGTTCCCCGTAATCCCGCCCGGCCTCAAGTATCTTGTCCAAAGCGGATGCCTCAGCTGCCACAGCTATGCTCACTGAGCACGCCCCCATCAGTATGATTGATATCAATCGGTATTTCATAACATCTCCGCAAGTGTTTTTCTCCTTGCTTATCCACTATGACGCCCCCGCCATGCAGCCGGTTCATAAACAGCCAGCCACCCATGATTAACATCTCCACGCCAAGCTGGAGCCCCGAACGGAACGACAGAAAGCATCGCGATGTATTGTTGCCGTAGCCTCTGTCCCCACTACCGGGGCTCTAATGTCTTTTTCTGTTTTAACCGGGGGTCGCGCCCGCTGGCGCGGGCTTACCCCCAGCTACGATTCCGGAGCCCCGGACGGGGCTCAAATTTAGGCTTCGTCTGCGGCACTCTCGTAAACGTTCGCCCCTGCGGGCTTCGTTATTCCCCTGTCTCGGCGTAGAGAGGGGCGTAGCCCCTCGCGGAGACGGATGGCGGCTATCTACCCTGCCACGGCGTAGCTGCACGGGCGATAGCCCATGCAGCGAAGACGGGTCCCGCGGGCGCCCGCCCGCCTAACTCACGAGCCCCGGAGGGGCGCCATACAATAGCCCGGTGGTGGAGTGGCGAAGCCACGGAACCCCGGGAACTGTCACAAAAAACAAATGCGAACCCCGGAGGGGTGGCATAAAGCGTGGCTCCTATTTTGAGCTTCTTTTTATGCATAAATAGATTAGTTTTAGCTTGCCAACATAAATTGAGAATGATGAGATGAACCTAATCTAAACATATATGCGTGATACCTATTCCAATATTTACCTGCACATTATTTTTCATGTAAAGGACAGCAATATTCCCATAGAGGAGAGCGATTTACCGGAGAATAAACACGCGGCAATTTAACGCCACC
>JAFQDN010000068.1 GCA_017415995.1 Akkermansia sp.
ATATAAGCATTGCACGCAATACTAATATATTACATTAAAATACCTTGTTTATATACAGCGTTTTAAGAAATTTACAATCAGCAAATAAGATACATTTGATAAATTTTGTATGACACAATCCCCAATGCGTTTGCCCTGTCAGTATCTGTTTTATGCTTGAAATTTTACGTTGAATTTGCTAGAAAGAAACACGCGAAATATAACAACTCATAACCTGCTATAACAACACCATGGCTTTTGTAGATGTTTTGAAATGGGATACCCCGCCGAATGTTTTGGCATGGAAGTATCCGTCCGATTCTCTAACTACTTGGACGCAGCTGATAGTGTCCGAGTCGCAGGAGGCATACCTCCTGAAAGAAGGGCAGTTTGTCGGTCCGTTCGGGCCGGGGCGCCACAGACTCTCCACGGAAAATTACCCGATACTGACCTCATTGATGACGCTGGCGGTTTCCGGCGGTAAAACTCCGTATACGGCTGAGGTGTGGTTTATTCAGAAGGCTTTTACCTTGGATATTAAGTGGGGAACATCGGATGCCATGCAGCTGGAGGACCCCCGTTTTCACATCATGTTGCCGGTGCGCGCATTCGGGCGCTATGGCATACAGGTGACTAACAGCGCGCTCTTCCTCTCCAAAATGGTGGGTACACTGCCCGCATATACGACTAAAACCGTTTCCGAGTTCTTTAAAGGCATGCTGGTGCGCGAGGTGAAGAACCTCATAGCCCGCTATGTTGTGGAAAAGCAAATTTGCCTGTTGCAAATGTCTGCCTACATATCGGAAATCTCTGATGCAATTGAGGAAATCCTGGTACAAAAGCTTAGCAAGTACGGTGTGAGCATTTGCAACTTTGCCATCAATTCCATCTCAACGGACGATTCGGATCCCGCAGTGGCTCGACTGCGCCGCGCCCTTGCTGAGCGTGCGGAAATGGACATCCTCGGCTTCAATTACCAGCAGAAGCGCTCCTATGATGTGATGGAAACCGCCGCAGCCAATGAGGGTAGCGGCAGTGTGCAAGCCCCGATGATGGGTGCCGGCATGGGGATGGCTCTCGGCATGGGATTCGGTCAAAATATGGGCGCGCAAGCAGCGCAGGTAACGGCTCAGGCATATCCGCAGGTTGTGCAGTGCCCCTCCTGCCGTACGCCGTTGGCTCCGGGGGCTCGGTTTTGCGGTAATTGCGGTACGCGGTTGGAGACTCAAGCTCCGCAGCAAAAATTCTGCTCCTCCTGCGGTACGGCTAATGCGCCGGGAGCCCGCTTCTGCTGCGGTTGCGGTAACGGATTGGCTTGATTTAACCTATTTTACTGATTATTAACCATTTTATACCATGAAAGCGATATTTTTGTTAGCAGCGCTCTGCTTAGCATTCACGTATTATTTGTCTTGGGTATTCATGCCTGATGTCATGGCCTTCCCCATTATCTGGACGGCTGTGGGTTTGTTGGCCATTGCTCAGGTTCTCTTTTTTACCATGCTGGCAGTTAATACCAACCGCCGTCAAGAGGGGCAGCCCACGCAGGTTACCACCCTGTATGCGCTTGGCTTTTACTGCCTGTTCAGCTTGGTGATGGTGTTTGTAGCCATTCCGTTTGTGGCCTATGCACCTTTGTTTATCCCGCACGCATTCGTCTTACTGCTCTTGTGCGCTTTGGTGTTTGGCCTCAAAGGGATAGCCCAACGCAGTGCTGAGGATACCACCGCCCGCGCTGCGGACCGCGCGGAGGCATCCGACCGCGCTGCCGAGCTGTCCGAGTGCCTTACCATGCTGCGCCACCTCAAAGCGCCGGCCTTGGCTCAGCACATTGATAAGGTGGAGTGCTTGGCGGAGCGGCTGAAGGTCTCCCCCGGCTCCGTTCAGGCAGATGCCGATGCTGAGCTGGACCTCATGCTGCGCGGGTTCCGTAAGGAGGTTGAGGGGGCTGTGGAAGCCGCATCTGCGGATTCCTTGGCAGAAAAGTTGCCCTTGCTGCTCATGAAGCTTGAAAACCTGATTACGCGCCGCGAGCGCTTGGCTCGGCGTTAAATAATGATTGCGCGGCCGGTAAAACACAAAATATGCTTGACCTGCCGCGCAAAAACATGTAGTCTCTATCTGATTCCAAATTCAGTCTCTCACAACAATGAAATGCGAATACTGTAACAACGAAATTCCGCAGAACATGGCTAAGTGCCCGGCTTGTGGAGCACCTGCTCCGTATTCTGCCCCCGCACCTACTCCTTATCCCGCACCGTCTCCTTACCCCGGCCAAGCTCCGGCTCCGTATCCCGGCCAGATGCCTCCTGCCGGCGCTCCCATTAACATCAATGTGGTAAACGGTGCTCCGGGTATGCAGGTGGCTACTCCCCCCAAGAGCCGCATTGCCTACATCCTGCTGGCTTTGTTCCTTGGTGGTATCGGTGCTCACAACTTCTATGCAGCCCGTTATGGTTGCGCTGCTGCTCAGCTGGTTCTCTTTATTATCGGCATGTGCACCTGTGGCGCCACTTTAGTTTTCACTGCTCCGATTGTGTTCATTTGGTGTATCATCGAGATGTGCGTTGTCAATACCGATGGGCGCAACGTGCCCATGACCTGAGTTTGTACCCATATCACCATTTTTTCAGAGAGCTCCGTCGGTTCCTTGCCGTCGGAGCTTTCTGATTATGGCCGAGGTGGGTGGGAACCCGAGCTGCCTAAGCGCCCGCAAGTGGGCGACAGAACGGTGGCAGTGCAATGGAGCCACGCATTCTGTCGCCCACTACGGGGGCTCCGATATTTTTTTCACCCATTTCCCGGGGGCCGCGCGAGCCTACGGCTCACTTGCCCCCGGCTACGATTCCGCAGCCCCTGGCGGGGCTTAGAATTCCGCTACGCTTTTGCTGTGCAATTTACCCGAGTGTAGCGAGTCTCTATTGAAGCCCCGTAGGGGCGATAGATTCATAGCCGGGGGGAAGCCCGACCATGGGAGGGCGCACCCCCCGGTTTGCATCAAAACAAAACCTAAGCCCCGCAAGCGGGCGACAGAACGGTGGCAGTGCAATGGAGCCACGATTCCTTCCTAAGAATTTACAGAGCTTGACCGCTTAGCAGTTAAGTTTTTAATAATTTTACTTGTCATACATGGATCAAGATGATAGCATCAGGATAGTTATGGGAAGTTCCTTTGTCAATATCAATGTGCACCTTATTTTTCACATAAAGAGTAATGCCTGTTTGATAAGAGAAGAAGATTTATCACGGGTCTTTCGATATATAGGTGGTAGTATTCGAGCCATGTCAGGGTATGCTTATATAGTCGGAGGCCAACCGGATCATATTCATATTCTTGCCTCTCTACCTGCTTCTTTAAGGTTGTCTGATTTTGTTCGGGACATCAAATCCAATACAAGCAAATGGATAAAAAGCATAGACTGCTGTTATGAAAAATTTTCATGGCAGGAAGGATATGGCGCTTTTTCGGTAAGTGAATCAAACAAAGATACAGTAATCAACTACATCGTCAACCAAGCTGAACATCACCGTACACATTCCGCGCTAGATGAGTTTTGTCAATTTTTGAAAAAACACGGTGGAGATGTAGAGGAATGGCTCTGTAAACATTCCGGAGATAGATCGTGAATACGCCCCTTGGCGGGCGACAGAACGGTGGCAGTGCAATGGAGGCACGCATTCTGTCGCCCACTACGGGGCTCCGATATTTTTTCACCCATTTCCCGGGGGCCGCGCGAGCCTACGGCTCACTTGCCCCCGGCTACGATTCCGCAGCCCCTAACGGGGCTTAGAATTCCGCTACGCTTTTGCTGTGCAATTTATCCGAGCGTAGCGAGTCTCTATTGAAGCCCCGTAGGGGCGATAGATTCATAGCCGGGGGGAAGCCCGACCATGGGAGGGCGCACCCCCCGGTTTGCATCAAAAACAAAACCTAAGCCCCGCAAGTGGGCGACAGAACGGTGGCAGTGCAATGGAGGCACGCATTCTGTCGCCCACTAACGGGGCTCCGATATTTTTTCACCCATTTCCCGGGGGCCGCGCGAGCCTACGGCTCACTTACCCCCGGCTACGATTCCGCAGCCCCTAACGGGGCTTAGAATTCCGCTACGCTTTTGCCGTGCAATTTACCCGAGTGTAGCGAGTCTCTATTGAAGCCCCGCAGGGGCGATAGATTCATAGCCGGGGGGAAGCCCGACCATGGGAGGGCGCACCCCCCGGTTTGCATCAAAAACAAAACCTAAGCCCCGCAAGTGGGCGACAGAACGGGGCAGTGCAATGGAGCCACGCATTCTGTCGCCCACCACGGGGCTCCGATATTTTTTTCACCCATTTCCCGGGGCTTACGCCTCGGGCTAAGATATATCAGCCGCCGGCGCGGGTTCAAAATGAGGCTTGCCTCCGGCGCGCAATCCTCTTTTCAACCTCCGATTTATCGGGTATCTTGAAATCAACTGAAAACTTTAGCAGCGCGGTTTGTTATGAGGAAAATAGCGACATCATTTGTTTTACGATTGACAAACTAACGAAAACGGTATATTAAAGTAGCAGTTGTATGCACTTTTCTCCGGCATCATGGTGGGGCCGAGTGACTGTAAATGCTGCAACTGCAAATTATAAGCCTGCCGAGTTTAGGATTCGGAGGCGAGGAAGAGCTGATACATATGAAATCTTATTACATTTATACCGTACAAGGGGAAACTACCGGTCCGCATAGCACAGATGAGGTCATTGCTATGCTGAAAGCTAAGCAATTACCTACCGGGACTCGGATTTGCGAGGTGGGCGAGAAAACCTGGCATAATGTGGAAGAGGTGTTCCGCCCTAAGCGTTCGGCACCCCCGAAAGTTGCCACTCCGCCTGTTCAAGCAGCGCCGCCTCCATACAGTGCTCCGCAGCAGCCTTATGGTGCGCCACCTCCATACGGTGCTCCGCAGCAGCCTTATGGTGCGCCACCTCCATACGGTGCTCCGCAGCAGCCCTACGGCGCCCCGCCTCCATACGGTGCTCCGCAGCAGCCCTACGGCGCCCCGCCTCCATACGGTGCTCCGCAGCAGCCCTACGGCGCGCCGCCTCCATACGGTGCACCACCGCAGCCTTACGGCGCCCCGCCACCTTACGGTGCACCCATGCCTTACGGTGCAGCTATGCCGGAACCCATGCCAAATGAAAATTGGGCAGCCATTGCCAAGTCATATTGGACCTTTAAGGGACGCATCGGGCGCGGTGCTTTCCTCAAATCCGTATTGTTCGGTGTGCTGTGCCAGCTGGTCGGCATGTTGCTCTGGGTGGTGAGTTGTGGATATGGTCCGATTTATCGAATGCCGGTAGTTGTCTTGGAGCATGGGGATTTTATTCATATAGATTATAGCATGAAGTGTGATTATTTGCCTACGTTTTTACCGTATGTTTCTTTGCTGTTGATATTGTGGGGTCTCATTATCTGCTTACCTCCATTGGCCCGCCGCTTGCAGGATATCGGGGTTCATTCCGCTGTCATTATTGTTCAGGTGCTGGTTTCGCTCGGTTCATACATAGGTTTTCTTTCTTGCCATGGGATGAATTCATGGCGGTTAATTAGAGGCTGGGGTAATTATAATGAGTTTTGGGAGGTGTTCGGATGGGGGCTACTTGCCGTATTCGGGCCTTGGCTCATTACGGTGTATGTTTTGTCCTTTATGCGGGGTAAAATGATGCCTAACCGCTTTGGCCCCGTACCCGCCCCGACGGGTACTCCCTTCTTGCCGTTCACGAATATGTTATCACGAGTATTCGGTGTGGGCTTGGCGCTTTCAATCGTGGTGGGTCTTGTTGTAACCTTCGGTATCAATCATGGTACGCAGCGTGAGCTTGTGGATGCGGTTGAGGATAACGATGCTGCTGCCGTAAGTGCCTCTATTAACGCCGGTGCAAGTCCTGATGTAATGCATACCTTAGACGGCTACTATTATTATAGTATGCTGGCTCTGGCGATAAGGGAGGATTGCAGTGAGGCGGTGTTCCGCGCTTTGAAAGACGGCGGGGCTGAACTGACTTCAGCTTTGCGTAGAGATTCATACGGAAAGCTCAGCTCAATCTCCATTCCGGAAAGAGGGGAAGGTTTCAAGGCGTATTTTAATGTTTACGTTGCGGAGAACGACAAGCCTAAGAAGAAAAAGAAGCGCCACTGAGGCAGTGTGCAGTCCGGCATAACAGCCAAACCTTTCCGTGCAGCCAACGCCGTAGTAATCGCGGTGTTGGCTGCATTTGTATTGGCATGGATTGGTGATAAAGACGGCAGATAAGCGACAATTACGCTATTAAATGGTTAAATGGGCTGATACCTAACATATTATAGTAAAAAACCGAGGAAGATAAATGCTTAACTTTTCTTTATTAAGACAATAAAAAGCGGTTAAAAGGGCAGCTATTACCTGATTTAAGCTTGACAGTTCGCGGTGGGATTAAATATACTACGCGCGTATGGGCATGCAGAGTCATGCACGAGAGTAGGACAGAGCCGCGAACAGCAAAGGCGCCATGGGTACATCCCCTGAAAAGGAGTTCCCGCCGGCGGGACGTGGCAGGAGTGCTCATACAGAACCATAATCCACATCAAAACTTTTACAATGTTTCGTTTTTTCAAGAAATTAGCCAGGATGTTCTCGTATGACATCGGGATAGATCTTGGTACAGCCAACACGCTGGTCTACATCAAGGACCAGGGTATTGTGCTGCGCGAGCCTTCCGTAGTTGCCATGAAAGGCGACAAGGTGAAGGCCGTGGGTGAGGAGGCTAAGCGCATGGTGGGGCGTACACCCGGCAGCGTGGTAGCAATTCGCCCGCTCAAGGAAGGCGTGATAGCCGACTTTGACGTAGCAGAGGAAATGCTGAGGCATTTCATCGAGAAGGCATGTCAGCGCCGCGGATTGCGCGGGCCGCGCATCCTCATCGCGCACCCGTCCGGCATTACGGAGGTGGAGCGCCGCGCGATTGAGGAGTCAGCGCAGCACTCCGGAGCAATAGCCGTGCGCCTGATAGAAGAGCCTATGGCAGCAGCCATGGGTGTGGGACTCCCCGTCAGCGAACCGTTAGGCAGCATGATAGTTGACATCGGCGGTGGTACGACGGAGGTAGCCATAATCTCCCTTAACGGCATCGTGTACAGCCAATCTGAGAAGTGCGGCGGCGATGCATTGGATGACACCATCACCCGCCATATGCTGGCCGCCCACAACTTGTTGGTGGGACCGCGTACGGCAGAGGACATCAAGATTCGCGTGGGTTCCGCCCACCCCCTGCAGCAGGAATTGCAGATGGAGGTGAAGGGTAGAGACCGCGGGACGGGATTGCCCAAGACGGTGACGGTACGCTCTGAGGAAATACGAGAAGCCCTGAAGGACAAGCTGGACATCATCGTCAACGCTGTACGCCAGAGTTTGGATCACTGCCCGCCTGAGTTGGCGAGTGACCTGTACGACCGCGGCATAACGGTGGCAGGCGGTGGCGCATTGTTGCGAGGGTTGGCAGACCTGTTGCATGAGCAAACGAGCCTGCCCATCACCATTGCGGATGACCCCTTGAGTGCCGTGGCAGAGGGAACAGGTAAGTTCCTGCAGGAGAACGACGACGTATTTGATGAAGAGTAATAGGAGCGCAGCTGCCGCGCGCCCGTAGTAAGCCCATTGTCAGACCGTTAACTGCCTGTAGCCCGCAGTGGCGGGGGATAGGAAAAGGCCGGATGGAAGCTCACACGTGCGCGTGCAGGTGTGCGGGCTCTGTTATCATGTGAGTCAGCATGTGTACCAACCCTAAACATAACCTGAAACTTTGTCTTTTCTTTCCAAAATGATTAACACCGTGAAACGCCTCTTCGGGTTCGGACAGTGCAACCCGAAGGAAGGCACCACCATCGTCATCAACTCCGAGAAGCTGGAACGCCGCGTGGCGCTGCTTGAAGAGGGCGTGCTGGAGGAGTACAGCATTGAGCGTGAGGGCGAGGATAACATTGTCGGTGGCATTTTCAAGGGCAGGGTCAAGAATATAGAACCCGGCCTGAAAGCGATGTTCGTGGACATCGGCTATGAGAAAAATGCCTTCCTGCACTTCTGGGACGCGCTGCCACTGGCGCTGGATTCCTCATTGGAGGAAATCCAGAAAGAGGGGCGCCCCCGCAAGCAGCAGAAAAAGATAACCAGCAAGGACATACCGGACATCTACCCCATCGGCTCCGAGATTATGGTGCAGGTGACCAAAGGCCCCATCAGCTCCAAAGGCCCGCGCGTTACCACCAACATCTCACTGGCAGGACGTTACATCGTGCTGATGCCCTACACGGACCAGTTCGGTATATCCCGCAAGATAGATGACCCGAAGGAGCGCCAGCGCCTGCGCCAGATAGTGCAGAAGCTCAATGTGCCGGAGGGAATGGGCATTATCATGCGCACGGTGGCACAGGGGCAGCGCTTCCGCCACTTTGTGAGAGATTTGGCCATGCTGCTGGAGCAGTGGAAGGAGGTTGAGGAGAAGTATTCCTCCCGCCCGGCGCCGCTGTGTGTGTACCGTGAGCCGGATCTCATTGAGCGCACGGCTCGTGACTTCCTGACGGATAACGTGGATAACATCGTCTGCGACAACCCGGAGACCACCCGGCGCATGCAGGAGATAGCCGGCAAGATATCCCGCCGCGCCAAGCGCCATATCCAGCATTATCCCTGCCGCCAACCCATCTTTGAGGAGTTGGGCATTGAAAAACAAATCAATGAGGCATTCCAGCGCCAAGTGTTGTTGCCCTGTGGCGGTTATTTGGTGATTGATGAAACGGAGGCACTCATCGCTATCGACATCAATACCGGGCGCAACAAAGGCAACAAAGACCTGGACAAGACGATTCTGGAGACCAACTTGGAATCCGCCCGCGAGATTGCCCGCCAGCTGCGCCTGCGCAACATCGGCGGTTTGGTGGTGGTGGACTTCATTGACATGCGCCACCGCAAGGACCAGATGGCTGTGTACAAGGCCATGAAGGATGCCCTCAAGCGTGATAAAGCCAAGACGCAGGTGATGCAGATAACCCCCATCGGCCTGATGGAGATGACGCGCCAGCGCATCAATGAGTCTCTGCTGGATTATGTGAATGACCACTGCCCGTATTGCCACGGGCGCGGCCGCATTAAGAGCGTGATGACCATGAGTGTGGAGATTCAACGCCAGCTGAAAGCCACCATACTCAAGTACCGCGAGAATGTGGGAGATATGGTGGTTGTGGTGAACAGTGATGTGCTCTCCCGCTTTAAGAATGAGGATTCTAAGCTGCTGATGGAGCTTGAACGCCAGTGTGCGGGACGCCTCATTTTCCGCTCGGACCCGACCATCCACCGTGAGGCCTTCGCCATCTTGGACCCGGCACATAACAACAAGCCGCTTTACCAAGTGAACATGTAACCGTTTGACCGGCAGAGGGCACCCTGAGCAGCAGCGGTGCCCTCTGTGTTTTCTGCGAGATGACACAGCGCATACACAGCATAGATGCCGTACGTGCCTTGGCGTTGCTGGGCATTCTGTTGGCTCATGCACACGGCCGTTTTAATTATTACACGGATTTTTACCCGCCTTTTATAACGGATGCCGTGTATGATTGGGCGCATGAGCAGGTCTTCCTCTGCAAGTCCTTCCTGGTGTTTGCGTTTTTGTTCGGGCTGAGTTTCTTCCTGCAAATGGACCATGCCGTGGCCAAGGGGGTGGATTTTCGGCCGCGTTTTTGTTGGCGCTTGGTGTTGTTATTCGGGTTCGGGGTGTTCCACAGTTTTTTTTACCAGGGCGATATACTGACGATATTTGCCGTACTGGGCTTCATACCTGTAGTGCTGTGGAAAGTACCGAGCCGCGTATTGGGGGTGTTGTGTGCGCTGTGTTTTTTGCAACCGCTGGCCTTGTACCATGAGCTGAGCGGTACCCCTGCTGCCATGCAAGATGTGGCAGAGCAATTACGGGACTACTTCGGCTTGTGTTGGTTGCTGCCGTCCAAGCAGGAATCCCTGTGGGAAACCGGCTGCTGGAATCTCAGCAACGGTATTGCGCACAGTTGGGTGTATGTGCTGACCTCGTACCGCATATGGGCGTTGGTAGGCATGTTTTTGCTGGGTATGCTGGCGGGCAGGGCACGGGTGTTTGAGCAGGAGCCACGGCGTTTGTTGCGCTTGGCTGCCATGGGGGCTTGCTTTTATGCGGTGTCCCTCATCGGGCAGCAATTCATGCCCATGTACATGCAGTGGTGGGAGGACATCGGCTTTGTGCTGATGGGTATACCGCTTGCTGCCTACGTATTGGAGATGCCTGCCTGCCGCCGCTTACTGCCGCCGCTTACTGCCATAGGGCGTTGTACGCTCACCTGTTACATTACCCAGAACATCATCATGGCATTTGTGTTGTGCGGGTTCGGTTTGGGGCTGAATTCGTACCTGAGTACCACTGCTATCATGAATTGGGCGGTTGTGCTTTACCTGTTGCAGGTGCTTTTTTGCATGCAGTGGCTCAAAAACCACCGCTACGGGCCATTTGAGGCACTGTGGCGTTACCTGACCCGCCTGGGGTTGCCGAAACCATAATTTTTCCGTTTACGCTATGTTGTCAACATCCATCCTGATACCGGACTACGCTCGCACTGTGGTAGAGCGTTTGGAACACTTCGGCTACGAGGCCTATGTGGTAGGTGGCTGCGTGCGTGATAGCCTGTTGGGGCGTGCTCCCAAAGATTGGGATGTGTGTACCAATGCCACCCCGCAGCAGGTGCTCGGGGTGTTCAAACGCTTCAATGTCATCAAAACAGGCCTCAAACACGGTACCGTTACCGTTATGGTAAACCGTGAGCCGGTGGAGGTAACTACTTTCCGTGTTGATGGTGAGTATTCCGATAACCGCCACCCCGATGCCGTCACCTTTGTGTCGCGCGTGGAAGAGGACCTCGCACGGCGCGATTTTACCATCAATGCCATGGCCTACAATCCCTCCCGCGGCTTGGTGGATGCTTTCGGCGGCCGGGAGGACCTTGCCGCGGGCCTTATCCGCTGCGTGGGTGAGCCGGATGCCCGCTTTAATGAGGATGGCCTGCGCATTATGCGGGCGTTGCGCTTTGCTGCGCGCTACAAGTTTGATATTGAGCGCGAAACCGCATTTTCCATGCGTCGCAATCGGCATTTGTTGGAGAATGTGAGCGTGGAGCGCATCTATGTGGAGCTCAAGGGGATTCTGATGGGGGAAGGGGTGCTCAATATGCTGTTAGGATTTCCGGAGATTTTCGGGGTTATCATCCCGGAGCTCGTGCCCATGTTCGGGTTCGAGCAGCGCAACCCGCACCACATTTACGATGTGTGGACCCACACGGCGCATGCAGTACAAGCCGTGCCGCAGGATGCCGTGCTGCGCCTCACCATGCTCTTGCATGATGTGGCAAAACCCCGTTGCTTTACTCTTGATGACAAGGGAAAAGGCCACTTTTACGGTCACCCGGAAAAAGGGGCTGCCATGGCCAAGAAAATTCTTCTGCGCCTCAAGAGTGACCTCGCTACCATGGAGAATGTGGTTACTCTTGTGCGCGTGCATGATAATACCTTCCCCACCACGCGTGCCGGTATGCGCCGCTTTATCGGCCGCCTCGGCATGCCGGTAATTGAGCAGCTCTTTGCCGTGAAAAAGGCTGACCAAGCCGCGCAATCCTCACATGAGCAACTCAGCAAAAAAGAGGAGCTGCGCCAAGCTGCCCTCCTCATTGATGATGTTTTGGCTGAGCCCCCGGCTTTTTCCGTTAAAGACCTCGCCATCACCGGGCGTGATCTGATTGCCTCCGGCATCAAACCCTCTCCCGCCATGGGGCAGTTGCTGGCCACTCTCCTGGCTGAGGTGCAGGATGAATCCCTGCCCAACGAGCGCGCCGCCCTCCTCGCCCGCGCTCAACAGCTCATTCTCCAAGCGGACGATTCCTCAAGATAAGCCTGCCACCCGCAGTGGCGTTAGCGTAGCACCGGGCGCGGGCAGGGTAGGGGGTTAATCCTCAGTGTGCTCTTTATCGCTTTTAATGAGGAAGGTGCAGCAGATGATGAAGAGCCCCCACGCGATGCCGCAGGAAAGGAGCATGGTGATGATACCGGCGAGTGTCATATGCAGAGGATGGGGTTATGAGCGTTTTTTCGGTTTGTGAAAACTGGGGGAGGTACGGATGACAAATACCATGAAGGCGGCGACCAAGAGCGTCCACAGGATGGGGATAATAGCTCCGGCTTTGAGCTGCAGCAGGTGGTCTATGTGGTAATTGTGCTTGATAAAGAGTGTCTTGTATATCCAAGAGAGGAAGATGGTGAGCATGATGGCGGGAGTCACCCACGTGATAAGGAAGGCAACCGGCCGCGGCAGTTGCAGGGAGGAGCCGTGGCGCAGCTCGGCCAAGCCTTTGTTTGCTCCCCAAATAACACAGAAGATGTACAGGTACATGCCCGTAGTGAGGTAAAGGCTGAGATTGCCGAACCAAAAGTCCATGGTGTCTATCGCAATGAGCTCCTCCGTGAACCATGCTATCATGAGTGTGCCGCAGGTGAGCAGCAGAGCCAGCAGACTGACGCTTTGCATGCGCCGCAGCCCCCAAAATTCCTCCAAAAATGCGATGCCCGGTTGCAGCATGGAGATGGCACTGGTAATGGCCGCGATGAAGAGGAGGAAAAAGAACAGCGTGCCGAAAAACTGCCCCCCGGGCATGCTGTTGAATACCTGGGGTAGGGTGTTGAAGCCCAGCCCGAAGATGTTGTTGCCCGCTGCCGCTGCAACACCGAGGAATCCTACCGCTGCCGGAATAATCATCATGCCTGCCAAGCCTATTTCCGTGGCTGCATTGGCCATATTGGCCGTCAGGGAGCCCAGGGCAACATCTTTGTGGCGGCGTATGTAACTGGCGTAGGTGCATACCGTGCCGAACCCGACGGAAAGGGAGAAAAACACTTGCCCTGCCGCTGCTAACCACAAATCCGGGTTAAGGAGTCCTTGGATGAGGGTGATGTGTTTTTCTGCAACGCGGACACCGGGGTTCGCGGCTTGTACGGCCACGAGTTGGGCGGATTTTTGCTCCGGTGTGGCATTTGCCGGCACCATGTCGAGCGTTCTGTCCGTGGCGGCATCCACCAGCATGATTTTGTCCGGGTTCCACATGTAGCCCAAGCCTTCATTGATGTTGCGGTTGGGGTATGCGGCATCCGGTGTGCCGGTGGTGAGTACGCGTACCAAGATGATGATGCAGGTGATGAGCAACACAGGCATGCTCCATTTGCAGAACCACTCAATGCCCTTGCTGATGCCGCGGAAAATGAGGTAAAAGTTCATCAGCAATACGATGATGAAGAAGATGAGCGTGCTGCTTTGCCCGCTGAACACGTGCCCGTTGCTTTCCAGCCCTACATAGTCGGCAAAAAATTGCTCGTACTGAGCCGCCGTGCCGAAGGAGAGGTCCCCCGCCGCCGTGTGCCAGGCATACCCCAAGGTCCAGGCTTCTAGGTAAATGTAATACATGCACAGCGCCAGCGGTGCCAGTACGCCCGCTAAGCCTAGGTACTTCCACGCCCGCGAGCCGGAGAGCCTGTAGAAGATGGCTGCCGTGCTGTGCCCGCCTAAACTGCCGCCGCGCCGCCCGATGCTCCATTCCACCCAGCTGATGGGTATGCCCAGTAGGAGGAATGAACACAGGTAGGCTATCATGAATGCCCCGCCGCCGTATTGTGCGGCCAGCCCGGGAAAACGCAGAAAGTTGCCGAAGCCGACGGCACTGCCTGCCACGGCCAGCATTACGCCCAAATTGCTGTTCCAGCTTTCGGATTTTTGTTTATCAGACACGGTTTGATGTAATCATTAGGAGAAGGGTTCGCGCTCGTACTTGGTCTCTAAGTTTTCTCCGTGCTTGAAGCGGCGAGACGTACGGGCGATGAAACAGAAGAAAAGTGTTACCAGCAACACCCACACCAGCGGGAATACGGCTCCCGCCTTACCTTCTGCCAGGTTGGTGATGTGCCGGCTTTGCTCTATGAAGATATTTTGATATACCCATGAGAGGAAAATCGCCAGCATAATGCCGGGTGTTACCCAGTTGATGAGGAATGCAATGTTGCGCCCTACAGGCATGGCGGCTCCGCAGCGCAGCTCCGCTAACCCGGCCGGTGTCCCCCATACGTTGCGGAACATAATCAGGTACAGCGCGGAGCTGAAGTACAGGCTCAGCGTGCCGAACCAAAAGTCCATGGTGTTCAGTGCCAGTAAGTTGTCCCCGGAAAACCACACCACTATCAGTGCGCCCACTGCCAGCAGCAATGCCACCAAGCAGATGCTTTGCACGCGCCGCAGGCTCCAGAACTCTTCCACATAGGCCACGGCCGGTTGTAAGATGGATATAGCACTCGTAATGGCTCCGATTGCCAGCAAGATGAAGAACAGCGTGCCGAAAAAGTTGCCCGCCGGCATGTTGTTGAATACTTGCGGCAGTACGTTGAAGCCCAGCCCGAAGGTGCTGCAACCTGCTGCTGCCGCTACCCCCAGCAAGGAGACGGCGGCGGGTATTATCATCATGCCGGCCAGTCCTACTTCTGCCACCTCATTAGCGGCATTGGCCGTCAGGGAGCCAAGGGCTATATCTTTGTTGCGCCGTACATAGCTGGAGTACGTGCACACAATGCCGAACCCGATGGAGAGGGAGTAAAATATCTGCCCTGCGGCGGTAATCCACAGCTCCGGGTTTTTGAGCCCTTCCCACAGGGTGATTTCTTTGCGTTTGATGACGGCTTGCGGGTGCTCTTGCTGTAACTGCGCTACTTGCGCCTCCTGCTCCGCCTCCGTGGCGTCGGCCGGCACCATGTCGAGCGTTTTATCCGTACCTGCATCCACCAGCATCACTTTGTCCGGGTTCCACATGTACCCCAAGCCCTGTGATACGTTGCGCGTGGGGTGCTCTGCATCCGGCGTGCCCATGGTCAGCACGCGCACCAAAATGATGATGGCTGTGATGAGTAGAATCGGCATGCTGATTTTGCTGAACCTCTCTATCCCCTTGCTTACTCCGCGGTACAGTAGGTAAAAATTGGCTACCAAGGCCAGTATAAAGAAAACGAGAAGGCTGCTCTCACCCCCGAAGAAGATGGCGCCGTCCTGTTCTGCTCCGGTAAAGGTGTTGAAAAACTGCCCGAACTCTTTTCCCGTGCTCAGGTTCAGATCCCCTGCTGCCGTATGCCAGGCGTAACCGAGGGTCCACCCTTCCAAGGCTATGTAGTACATGCTGATGGACAATGGTACTACCACCCCGGCAAGCCCCAGGTACTTCCAGCACCGTGAGCGTGATATCAGGTAAAAAATGGATGCCGTGCTGTGCCCGCCCAGTCTCCCGCCGCGCCGCCCTACGCTCCATTCCACCCAGCTCAAAGGTATGCCCATCAGCAAAAAAGCACAAAAATATGCTATCATGAAGGCGCCTCCTCCATACTGCGCTGCCAGCCCCGGAAATCGTAAAAAATTACCGAAACCCACGGCACTGCCGGCCACTGCCAACATTACCCCTAGGTTGCTGCCCCAATTCTCGTTCTTCTGTTTTTTGTTCACGGTCAATGCGCGTTATTATACTCCCTCCGCTCGCGTTGTCAAGATGATATTGATGTTGCAGTGACTAACGGCTATTTGGATTGACGGGCTACACGGTACGATTGCCACGCCTAGGGGCGGTATAGGGTAGCCCGGTGGTGGAGTGGCGAAGCCACGCAACCCCGGGTGATGTATCAAAAATAGATGCGAACCCCGGTGGGGTGGCATAATGCACGGCATTGAATTGCAGCTTTTTATTCTCAAATCGGCATGTAGGCCACGATAAACATTCCTCGTGTATATTAACTCCTCCCATTATGCCACCCCTCACGGGGTTCTCTTTTTGTTTTTCTGCCTTC
>JAFQDN010000029.1 GCA_017415995.1 Akkermansia sp.
AATGCTACCGCAGCCGAAAAAGAAAAGGGGAAGTGCGTCAATCAGTGTTTACCACAGCGGCACTCATGCCCATCGCCGTGGCCACCACAGCACTCATGCCCATCGCCGTGGCCACCACAGCACTCATGCCCATCGCCGTGGCCACCACAGCACTCATGCCCATCGCCGTGGCCACCACAGCACTCATGCCCATCGCCGTGGCCACCACAGCATTCGTGCCCCTCCTCATGGCGGTGATCGCAATCGCCATCACAATCCTCGCAATCGCCGTGGCAACCGCCACCGCAAGAGCAAGAGCTTACATTCTGCTGCATGGTCTCTGCTACTTCTTCATCCGTCGGCACAGTTCCGTTGTTAATGGCCATGCAAAGGTACTGATTCACCGTGGACAACAGCTCATCCAACTCCATGCGAGCCTCAAGATAACCACGGCAAACCTCGTCATCTACCACGCTCTGGCGCAAGTCATTAAACTTTTTGATTTCCTCCTCGGAAGGAGCCATGCCGGCCATTTGCTTATTGCGCAGCTCTTCACCGTAATCCTCTGCCTTACGGTACAATGCCGTAGCATCTGCATTCTGAAAGAACAGGCGAATGCGAGCATGGGCGGAAACAACCTTCTGGCTCTGCGTGAATCCGTGAGCCAAATCTGAGGTTAATTTAACCAATTCCGGAGTGAGTGATGTATTTGCCATAACGCCGTTACTTTACCACATTTCTTTCATTATTCAAGCGCGGATTGCGGCACGGCGTGCGCAATGTTTGTCAGCAGTAGCGCATGGAATATTTAAAGCATTATTACTCTACCACTTAGAAATACGCACTTGCCATAAAGCTCTGACTATGCTATACTCCGGAGCCACGACACGTAAGAGAATGCCGACACGCACCAGACAGCATAGAGTACTAGAGCTCCCGCAAATCATCACCGGGCTGCTTGCGCTGCTCATTGCCCTGTGGGAGGCGTGCTTTGCCGGGTTTACATCCGGCGAAGCGGAGCTCGCAATGTTTAAGCAAGGTTCACACCTCCTACTCTGCGGGGTTGTCTGGTTTAATACGTTGGCGGTGTTGATTCATTTTGTGACGGATGTTCGTCTGCGTAAAACTTTCAGCCGCTATTTACTTTTACAGCTGCTGACGGGCTTGCTGGCATCGTTCATTTTCTCCGGTGGGGTGTTTGATTTCATGCTTTCGGACAGAACAATGAATCTGAGTATTTTACTCAGTCTCATGCTCGGAGGCTATGCAATTATTAACATCTGCGGCATGGTTCGCGAAAATAAGCGCATCGGCAAAAAAGCCACTCATAGCCAGTGGAGTCCGGCGGTGATTTTCTTCAGTGTCATGCTTACCTGCGTGTTAGTCAGCACCTTGTTGCTGCTTACACCGGGTTCCACCCGCGTACCGATTACCTTTTGTGATGCTTTCTTCACCTGCTCATCGGCCATTTCCATCACCGGGCTTACCTGTGTAGACGTCAATACCACCTTCACCCCCCTCGGTAAGTTAATCATTCTCGCTAACATTCAAGTCGGTGCTATCGGGGTAATGACCTTCTCCTACTTTGTGTTGTTAATGGTAGGTAAACGCTTAGCAGTCAGGGAGCGTTTGGCCATTTCGTCCCTACTGGACCAACAGGGAGTCAATATTATTCCGTCTCTCATCAAAGCTGTTATCTTTATCACGCTGGGGGTGGAGTTCATCGGCGCCATTCTTCTCTTTGTATTATGGAATAACGCACCCGGCGTTCCTCAGGATATGCTACCCTTCCGCTGTGTATTCCATTCTATTTCAGCGTTCTGCAATTCCGGCATCACTCTCTTTTCTGACAACATGTCCGAGCAATGTGTGGTGCAGGACAAATGGGTGCAATCCGTGATGATGATGCTTACCTTTGCCGGAACATTGGGCTTTGCCGTTTACTTGGAGGTCATGACTCGTATCCGTAACAAAATCAGTGGTAAGCGAAACCCCGTTCGGTGGAGCACCAACACGTGGCTCGTTTTCCGAGTCACGCTCCTCACTACCTTAATCGGCAGCGCCGGACTCTTCATCCTCTCCGTACTGGAACCCTCACAACATGCCACCACAGCTGATTTTAACCTTTGGGAAAGCCTGTGGAACACGGTTGGCCGCTCGGCAGGGTTCAACCTGTCCGACATCAGCCTGTACGGTCCGGCCTACCAAACATTCCTCTGTGCCCTCATGTTCATCGGTGGCAATCCGGCCGGCACCGGGGGCGGTGTATATGCCCCGCTCTTTGCGCTGTGCGTGCTGGAGGTAAGGCGAGTGTTGCGAGGACAGCAGGATTTGGAGCTGCACAAACGCCGCATAGCCCGCACAACGGTGGAGCGAGCCATGGCTACCGTCGTATTGTCCACATGCTGGATTGTGGCATGCACCATGATTCTGATACTGCTGGAGCCCACTACTGCCGGCGCCCGGAACGGTACATTCAATCTGCTTTTCCTTGAGGTAAGTGCATTCACAACGACCGGATATTCTCTCTTTGACCCCGGCACCCTCTCCGACCCCAGCAAGTTTTTCCTCTGTGCCAACATGTTATTCGGCCGCGTCGGCATGTTCACCTTCATGCTTATCTTTATTAAGCCTAAAGAGCCCTCCCCCATCCGTTACCCGGAAACGCGGCTTCCCCTCTCCTGATTCACTTCTTTCTCATCATGAAATTCATTATCATCGGTTTAGGTCAATTCGGCAGATCCCTCGCCATCTACCTCACCAACAGCGGTTATGAGGTCACGGTGCTCGATATTCAGGAGTCTGCCGTGGATGAAATTAAAAACAGCGTTGCGGATGCTCGCGTGGGTGATGCCACGGATGTACGCGTCCTCTCCCGCCTGGATTTGAATGACGATGACACCCATGTCATTGTTGCCACAGGCGAAAACTTCTTGGAGCGCAGCATTATCATTACCGCTCAACTTAAAGAGCTCGGCGTCAAGCACATTTATGCCCGCGCCGTTAATGATTTGCAGGCAAAAGTCCTGCGCCTCATCGGCGTGGAAGACCTTTTCCGGGTGGAAGATGTTGCAGCTCGTCAGCTTACGGACAGATTCATCAACGAGGGCTTAATGCGCCTTCGCAAAATTGATGCCACGCACTCCTTGGCCGAGGTAAAACTACCCGAGGAATGGGAAGGTAAAACCCTCATCGGGGTCAATATGCGCAAATTGCATAAAATCAACCTGTTGACAATCCGCCGAGGAGCACCTACAGAAGCGAATGAAAGTAGTGATGTGCTCAGCAAACCCGAGTCCCCCGTTATTGATAGCCCGGACCCCTCCCTCGAGTTTAAAAAGGGGGATGTCCTCGTTATCTTCGGCAAGGATGATGACCTTAAGGATTTTGTAAAAAAATTCGACCTCTGATTTACAAGCCCGTTTCAATCAACAGGTTATGACTCCACGCGTCTCAATTCCGCAAAAACAATACGCCGGCTATATTTTTGATTTAGACGGCACGCTTGTTGACAGCATGCCTACACATCATCGCGCTTGGCTCCGGGCTCTCCGCGAAAACGGAGCTCCGCCTCACGCTTTCCTCTGGGATGAATTTGTAGCGCACGGCGGTATGGCAGCCCCGGACATTGTTGCGGATCTCAATCGCATATACAACCTCAGTATGGACACGGAAAAAGTGGCTAACCAAAAACGCGCCCATTATGATTACCTGCTGGAGTCTGAATCTTTGCCCATTATTCCGGAAACCGTAAATTTGGTTCGGAGCTTACAGGCGGCCGGCATTCCATACGCCATCGGCACCGGCAGTGTTCGGCACGGTGCACTCAACACGCTCCGCTCTGCCGGTATTGCAGACCTGTTCCCCATCATCATCACCCCCGACGATGTTCCTCCCGGTCGAGGCAAACCCAATCCCGATATTTTCCTCCTCGCGGCTCAGCAAATGGGGGTTCCCCCGCACAGCTGTGTTGTCTTTGAAGATGCTGAACCCGGTCTTCAAGCAGCCGCTGCCGCCGGCATGGATAGCGTCACCGTTGCCCCCCCTACGCCGACACCGCCCCTCCGCTCAAACATGTAACTTACCCTCCGGTGGCCTGAAAAGTGCGTGCGCATCACTTTTCTGTAGCTTTTACGCTTTGCGTGAGCTATAGAAAAAGCCCTATGCAACACAATAGCAATAATGTAAAATGGCTTACCGGTGTTTTCACCGGCTGGGGAATCAAAGAATGCTGGGCAAAACTGCTGGCCGGTATTGTCATCGGCGCGTTGGGAGCAGCCGGGCTCCTGTGTACCAATGCCTGCACCTCCGCATATCACCAAGCTGCTGACGGCAGCATCGAATACAGCAACCGCATCCTGCTTTTGCATCCGGAATCCTCTGTAAAATAAGGCGTTCACCATCCATCAAGGGGCATTCCTGCTAGGGGAATGCCCTGCTTTGTTACTTACCCAACTCATGAATCACCTGTAAAATTTTGCCCGCATCCTGAATTCCGGGCGCAATCTCAACGCTGTCGGCTAATTCCACGCCATCCGGTCGGCAATTTCTGAGCATCTCCTGCATGTCGGCTTTTTCTTTATCAACGGACAAAATCCAGGGCTTATTGAACTGTAACGCTGCAACCTTTTCAACCTCGCCGCCATCCACAACCAACAGAAAAAATGAACAGTGCTCTGCCCACTCATCTATCTGCATTTGAATGTAGCTTATTGATGTGCCATGCTCCATACGCAGCTCGCGTATAACCCGTCGTGCCCCGATTCTCTCTGCGTCCTTTGTGCTGAGCCCATCCGCTACCTGTGCAAAATCCAGCCTCGCGCGCTGCATAACCGCTATGACTTCCTCCGCCCGGCTTTCATGAAAAATGCCGACTCGCTGTATGTTGCAGGATGGTATGCCCGCTGCCCGCTCCGGAGATATCGAACGCGGATTCAGGCGGTCAAATACAAAACCCAGCATCCGAGCTCCGAATGCCATGGCACAGTCTGCAAACCCGGCATTTGCCTGCCCGGTTACTTTGATGAATGGTTTATTTGATGTGTGTTCCAGTTTCATGATTTGGTTGTGTGTGGGTGGTAAAAAAAAGAAAACCGCCTCAGCTTGGGGGAAGCTAAAGCGGTATACGGACGTTCAAATTCTGTCAGGTATCTGCCCCGCCATCTTGCGCGGGCTTGCTTCCCGGTGAGTTTAATAGCAATAATAGCTATAATAAGCGCTCATATAATACGAGCGCTCATAGCGTCTGTTGCTGTTCACACGGGAATTCACTGCTATTAAAGAATCACATTTCTCTTCCTTTTGCAAGTGCTTTTTTTGACATATTTTCATTTTTTGCACCAGTAACACAAAAAGAGCGATATGCAAGGAAAAAGCTATACAGTAGCATTTACGTTTGAAGAAGACTCGTCTGTTCTTAAAACTTACTGGGCAAAAGCTGATCAAATAAACAAGAAAAGAGCAGGCAAGCTGCTCTTTTCTAAGACGCCTCCGGTCGTGTCAGGCACTTAACACCGGAACCCTATATTACCGAGTCATTAGGAGTGCCCCCTGACTCGGGAACGGGGCAGCTTTATGAGAACACGGAAATAAAAAAATATCAAGCCTAAAATTTAAAAAACTCTGACTTCACACGCGAGTCATACTTTTCTAGCTGTTCATAAGGTATGCTTTTGCACGTTAGCACTAAAAAAGCGGTAACTTTGGAGGCTAGCGCTTTATTAGTTTTGTGAATGAGGGGTGTGCTATCAGAGTACAGCATCCGGGTATAGCTCTTCAATTTCATCAAAGTGTCTGCTGATTTTTTCCTCAAGTCGCATGGAGCGTTTATTGAATTCCTGAGAATTGGCGAGAGGGATTGTTTGTTTGGTCGTGTTGAATTCAGCATCCCGGAAAGCGGAGTTGGCATCTGCCCAAGCTTTGAGTGCTTTTTGTTTTTCCGCTTTGGAGAGTTTACCGCTGATGATTTTTTTGTAGAGGTTATTTTCTGTTTCCGCCCATTTTTCCATGGGTTGGAGTATTGCAAGCGTAGGCATTTTATGAGATAGAGCCTTAGCTACAGAGTCATGCGACATAGAGAGCTCACATTACAACACGTTTTTTCAAATTAACACAAATTTCCTGCTTGACGTCATGAACAGGGAGTGCTATATTAACAAGTGCGAACAATGAAGAGTTTTGTACAGAAACTGATTGCTGCAGCAATGATGCTGGGCGGGGTGGCATGTGCGTCTGAGCATGGGCATGCAGGGTTGACGAGTGATGCACCGGTTATCTGGAATATTGATATTCCGTTCTGGCCCGGGCACAGCATACCGATCAACAACTCATTGATAATGTTTGCAGTAGCAATCATCATCATCACAATTTTGCTTCGATTGGCATCGCGTCGCATGCAGAGAATCCCCGGCAAATTACAAAATTTCGTTGAGTGGGTATTTGAGTTATTGTACAACTTTGTGGAGGGGCTTACCGGAAAAAAGATTGCTAAGAAATACTTTTGGTATTTTGCAACGGTGTTCCTTTTCATCTTAGTCAGTAATTACATGGGATTGCTGCCCGGCGTGGGTTCTATTCTGTATGAAGGCGAGCCTTTACTGCGAGGTGCTAACGCAGACTTCAACGTGACGATTTTCCTCGGTTTCTCCTACGCCATACTTTGGTTTATCTGGGTGATGAAGGAACAGGGACCGTGGCATTTTCTGACGCATACATTTGGCCCCAAGGGAGGCTTAACCGGGTTTCTGAAGTATGCCTTGCTCCCCATTTTCTTCTTTGTGGGGATGATAGAGATTCTTTCCATTTGCGTACGCCCCGTAGCACTGGCAGCTCGTCTTTTCGGTAACATTTTCGCAGGCGAATCAATCTTAGAACAAATGGGAGCCATCGGCTGGTTTGCCATGGTGCCGTTCATGTTCCTTGAGGTTATCGTCGGTTTCGTTCAGGCATTGGTTTTCCTGATGTTAACCGCCATCTTCCTTAAAACCCAGATAGGAGGTGATGAGGAAGAAGAATCCGCACACTGATACGCACACATCCCCCTTCCCGCTGAGCCGAATCATGCAGCAAAGCCGTGACGGCCGGCAGAAGACACTAACAACAAACAGATAAATACAACAATGGACATCACTACAATCGCAGACGCAGTCGCTACCACAGACCTCACTCCGCTTAAGGCAGGTCTTGCCGTGCTCGGCGCCGGTATCGGCATCGGTGTTATCGGTATGAAAGCCGCGGAATCAACGGGCCGTAACCCCGCCTCTTTCGGTAAGGTACTTACCATTTCCATTCTTCTTGCCGCTCTTATCGAAGGTGTGGCATTCGTAGCTATCTTCATGTAAGATAACCCGGGCTGCACCGGGGAGACGGTGCAGCCCTGCTCCCCTCATCTCCATCACATCAACTAATAATCGCACACACATGTTCCCCCCGGTTCTTGCAGCCAGCATCGAAGATTTGGCCAACAAATTCGGTCTGCACACAGATATTTTCATTGCACACTCCATTGCATTCATCATTTTGGTGGCGGTGGTCGTCTGTTTCGGCATCAAGCCCATTATGAAGCAGCTCGAAGAACGACGCGCACGCATCGAAGAAGGCGAGGAGATGCATGCTCGTAGCCAAAAGGAGCTGGCTGAGGTAAAGGCTACGGGTGAGCAAATCCTCGCAGACGCTCACGCAGCCGGCAAAAAAGAGGTAGAGCATGCCCGTGAAACTGCGGCCAAACTGCAGGCAGAATTGACCGAAAAGGCCGGTGCCGAAGCACGCGCCATTATCGACAACGCTAAGAAACAGGCAGAGATGGACACCCAGCGCGAGAAAGATGCTCTGAAGGAAGAGTTTGCCCGCTTGGTAGCACAAGCCACCCAAAAGGTAACCGGCAAGGTGCTCAGCGAAGCGGATCACCGCGCCATTAACGCAGAGGCCATCAATCATCTCTAATTTTCACGAGTCCCGTTACACGCTATGAAAGTCACCAAGGAAGCACAGGCCCAAGCGAGACGCTTGATGCGTCTTTGCATCGGTGCTGATGGTTTGCTGCAAGAGGAGACTGTGCGGCATATTGCAGCCACCATTGCAGCAGAGAAACCGCGTAATTATCTCGGCATACTCAGCGCACTTACCGAGCTTGTACGTTTGGAGGTGGCACGGCACACGGCAACCATCACCAGTGCCATTGAGCTCACAGAGGATGAAAAATCCGCCATTCGCGCAAAGCTTGACGCAAAAACTCCGGGGTTGCGCTACGTGTGGCAAACAAATCCGGCTCTGATTGCCGGATTCACCATCAAAGTGGGTGATGACGTAACCGATGCCTCCGTTCGTTCCCGCATCGACAGACTTTCCGCAGTAACACTTTAACATTCCCTTTTAACCATTTTCAAAATTCACACATCCGGCATATGAGCAATATCGTACAAGAACTCGAAGCACAAATCAGAAACGCCTCCACCGCTACAGCAAGCGCCAACGTGGGCACCATCAAGGCCATCGGCGATGGCGTGGCTCGTATTGAGGGCCTCAGCAACGCCATGCTCAACGAAATGATTGAGTTTCCCGGCGGAGTCATGGGATTGGCCATGAACTTGGAAGAAAATGAGGTAGGCGCAGTGCTTATCGGTAACGGCAACGGCCTGAAAGAAGGTGACACCTGTAAAACGACCGGACGTCTGTTACAGGTACCGGTTGGCCCCGGTTTGCTCGGCCGCGTTGTTGATACGCTCGGCAATCCGTTGGATGGCAAGGGACCGATTACGGCTGCTGCATACTATCCCGTAGAAAAGATTGCTTCCGGCATTATTTCCCGTCAGGGTGTGAACCAGCCGGTTCAGACTGGTATTCTGCCCATCGATGCCATGATTCCCATCGGGCGAGGTCAGCGTGAGCTCATCATCGGAGACCGCTCTACCGGCAAAACTGCCATTGCCACGGACACCATGATTTCTCAAGCCCGCCAAAACAAGCTGGCGGAGGAGGGCAAGCTTCCGGGGCATCGCCCGCTTTACAGCATTTACGTAGCCATCGGCCAAAAGCGTGCCACTATTTCCCGACTGGTAGCCAAGCTTGAAGAAAGTGGAGCCATGCCCTACAGCATCATCGTGGTAGCATCTGCCTCCGATAGCGCAGCTATGCAATACTTGGCTCCCTATGCGGGTTGTGCCATGGGTGAGTACTTCATGGACCAAGGCCAGGATGCCCTTATTGTGTATGACGACCTCTCTAAGCACGCCGTGGCATACCGCCAAGTATCCCTGATTCTCCGCCGTCCGTCCGGTCGTGAGGCTTACCCCGGTGATGTCTTCTACCTCCACAGCCGTTTGCTGGAGCGTGCAGCCCGAATCAATGCCGAGGGTGGCCGTAAAGGCGGGTCCCTGACCGCCCTGCCCATCATTGAAACTCAGGCAGGTGACGTATCCGCTTACATTCCCACGAACGTAATTTCCATTACCGACGGGCAGATTTTCTTGGATACCGACCTTTTCTACCAAGGCGTGCGCCCCGCCATCAACGTGGGTATTTCTGTGAGCCGAGTCGGCTCCTCCGCCCAGACCAAAATCGTCAAGAAACTGGCAGGCTCCGTCAAGCTCGACTTGGCACAGTTCGAAGAATTGCAAGCATTCGCCCAATTCGGTTCCGATTTGGATGCCAACACCAAAGCTAAACTGGAGCGTGGTCGCCGTATTGTGGAACTCTTCAAACAAGGGCAATATGACCCGAAGAGCCTCAGCATCGAAGTGATTGACCTTTACGCTATCCAGAAGGGATATTTGGATGACGTTCCTGTGGAAAAAGTGCAACAAGTGGTGCGCGAGATGGAGGAAGATGCCCGCACAACAAAACCGGAGCTCATGGCTGCCATTGAGACGGAAAAAGCGCTCACAGAGTCCATTGATGAACAGCTCAAGCAGTTCATGACTTCATTCAAATCACGCATGACGAAGTAATATCTGACCATGGCAAGTCTCAGAGACATTAAACGCCGCATTAAGTCGGTACGCAACACATCGCAAATTACCAAAGCGATGCAGATGGTTGCGTCTGCCAAGATGCGGCGAGCCCAAGAGCTCGCGCTCAAGGGACGCACCTATATGAGTGCTCTTGCAAATGTGCTCAAACACCTGCAAGATACGCTTACAGACGTGACGTCTCCCCTGTTAGAAGCGCGAGAAACTGGCAAGAAACTCATCATTGTAGTGAGCACGGACAGAGGGTTGTGCGGTGGACTCAATTCCAACCTTTTCAAGGAGATTCTGCTCAACTGCGATGCAGATGCAGATTACCTTACAGTAGGAATTAAGCTCAACTCACAGCTCGCCCGCTGCGGTCGCAATTTGGTGGCTACTTTCACCATCGGCGACACGGTGGAAGAAGCGGAGCTGAAGCCTATTTTCCAATTTATCCGAAAAGGATTTACGGATGGCACCTACAACTGCGTTGAGGTGATTTACCAGAAGTTCATTAACGTGATGGTGCAGCGCCCGGATACCGTCAAGCTGTTACCGTTGAATCGCGAGGATCTTCTCAAAGTTGCAGCTCAGGATGACATTGAAGACGACACGAATCCGAACTTCCTGTTAGAGCCGAATCCGCAAACGCTCATCAATTCCATCCTTCCCCTGTATTTCGGGCACCAGCTTGTACAGATGATTCTGGAAGGAAAGGCCAGTGAACAATCTGCCCGAATGGTGGCTATGAAAGCAGCTACGGAAAACGCAAAGACGCTTATCGGCGAACTTACGCTCGAGTACAACAAGGCTCGACAAACGCAAATCACCAACGAGCTTCTTGAAATCACCACCGCCATGAAAGCCATGGAGTAACCCCCTTCACTTTAACAATTTTCAAATATAAAACTAACACTTCTCAATCATGAACACAGGTAAAATCGTGCAGATCATCGGCGCTGTTGTGGACGTCGATTTCTCCCAGTCCGAAATGCCCGCCATCTACAATGCTCTTACGGTGGAGTATGAGGTAGACGGCAAAACCACAAAACTCGTACTCGAGGTAGAGCAACACCTGACGGATGGGTGGGCACGCACCGTTGCCATGAGCTCTACGGACGGTCTCAAGCGTGGTATGACCGTAGTAGACACCGGCGCTCCCATTTCCGTGCCGGTTGGCCCCAAAGTATTGGGGCGTATCTTCAACGTACTCGGTGAGACTGTAGACGAAAAAGGACAGCTCGATGGAGTAAAGCGCTATCCCATTCACCGCGAGGCACCGACCTTGGAGGAGCAAGCTACTTCTTCGGAGGTGCTTGAATCCGGCATTAAGGTTATTGACCTCATCTGCCCCTTCCTGAAGGGTGGTAAGGCCGGTTCATTCGGTGGTGCAGGTGTAGGTAAAACCGTGCTCATCATGGAGCTCATCAATAATATCGCTAAGGCTCACTCCGGCTTGTCCGTGTTTGCAGGCGTTGGAGAGCGCACCCGCGAAGGCAATGACTTCTACATGGAAATGAGCGAATCCGGCGTTATTGACCAAGCAAACCCGGAGAACTCCAAAGTGGCATTGGTATACGGCCAGATGAATGAGCCTCCCGGCGCTCGTCTGCGCGTAGCCTTGTCCGCTCTTTCCATGTCCGAGTACTTCCGAGATGAAGAAAACCGTGACGTGCTGCTCTTTGTGGACAACATTTTCCGTTTCTCACAGGCCGGCTCCGAGGTATCTGCTCTGCTTGGCCGTACGCCCTCCGCCGTAGGTTACCAACCCAACTTGGCTGAAGAAATGGCAGGTCTGCAAGAGCGCATTACTTCCACTAAGAAAGGCTCCATTACCTCCATGCAGGCTGTGTACGTACCTGCTGACGACTTGACGGACCCTGCCCCGGCCACTACGTTCTCGCACTTGGACTCCACCGTGGTGCTTGAGCGAGCCTTGGCCGCACAAGGCATTTATCCCGCTGTGGATCCGCTGGCTTCCACGTCCAAAGCTCTGGCTCCGGAGCTGGTCGGCGAGGAACACTACCGCGTGGCGCGTGGCGTACAACAAACGCTCCAGCGCTACAAGGATTTGCAGGATATGATTGCCATTCTCGGCATGGACGAGCTCTCCGAGCAGGATAAACTGACGGTGAGCCGTGCTCGTAAGATTCAGCGCTTCCTCTCTCAGCCGTTCAGCGTGGCAGAGGTGTTCACCGGCATCAAGGGGCAATACGTTCCCGTTGCTGAAACCGTACGCGGCTTCGCCGAGATTCTTGACGGCAAGTGGGACTCTGTGCCCGAGGGTAACTTCTACATGAAGGGCGGCATCGACACCGTTGAAAAATCCTGATAACCATGGGACTTTACCTTAAAATCATCACCCCCATGCGCACCGCAGTTGATGCTGAGGTGTCGGGGGTGCTCGTGCCTTCCATGCAAGGCGAGATGGAGGTGCTTCCCGGACACGCCGATATTATTGCAGCAATCGATAACGGCGAGCTTGTGTACCGGGAAATCGGCAAGGAGCCACACAGCATTTTCATTGGTGGTGGCTTCCTGCAAGTAGATAAGGAACTGGCTCTTATCGTGACGGACACGGTACTGGAAGCGGATGAAATTGACGCCTCGTCCGTGGAGGAAGCCGTTGCCCGCGCGCAGGAGACTTTCCGCAACCAATCCTCCGTACTTTCTCGAGAAGAACAAACACACCTTGCTGCCGCCATTGCGCGTCAACTGGCTATGCTCGAGTACCGCAACAAAAAGCGCAAATAACTCTTCATTACTGCGTTATTTCATCATCAATGCAACGGAGCAGGTTCCTCAATAGCCTGCTCCGTTTTCTATGTGCATTCATCAAGATTTCGGAGTCGGTCGTACCTGGACACCGAAAATCAGTGCACAATCGAGTAGGGGGCTTTCGCCCCCTCTCACACCACCGTACGTGCCATTTATGGCATACGGCGGTTTCCAATCAGCGTTTGAGGAGTTGATAAAACGAGATATATCCCTCTGCTCGCAACCATGCGTTATCCATGCAGAT
>JAFQDN010000030.1 GCA_017415995.1 Akkermansia sp.
CGTGGCGGTGGTAATTTTGCCCTTAGTATCGAGCACGGGAGCCGTGGCCTCCGGGTAATACTCCGGATTGAAGGTAATGATGGTATCACCCGCACCGCTGATAGTACCGTTAATGGTACCGCTGAAAATGGTTGCCGACTGCCCTGCCGCAATATTGAGCAGCGAACCCTTGAGCAGATTACCATCCACAGCCAACGAACCGGCAAACTTCTTGCCACCCTTAATAACAGCATCGCCCTCCAAGAAAATCATGTTCGCCACATCCTTGCTCTTGAGGTCCAACGTGCCGCCTTTGATGGTAATATCTCCCGTACCGAAGGAATTCCTCCCCTTGGTCGTAACCGAGCCGGAAAGAATTGTCGTACCGCCGCCGTAGGTATTGCCGTCATTCATCGTAACCTTGCCCTTGGGGCCTGCGGCATCGATGGTGAGGGACGTCTCTTCTCCGACAATCCGACCGGAGTACAGCCCCGTTTTCTTGTTGTAGGAGGTCTTGAAGGTCAGGCTCTTGGTGGGTGTAATAAGAATATCGCCCGGCTGCACATCGCCGACAATGGAAACGGTGCCATCCTTGAAATTAACGGCATCCCCGTTTTGGAAAGAAACGCCCTCAGCCCAGCCACCGGCGCCAACCTGCCATACATCCTTTTTACCGCCCGCCCAGTTGAGGACGGCTGACTGTGTAACAAGTGTCAGCGTGAGGTTGTTGCCGTCAATGCCGAACTGTGCATTGACGCGGGAATTGAGCGCATCCGACACTGCCACAAGCTGCGAGAGATCGCCTGTAATCCCGCTGCCCGTTGTGATAAGCGTATAAGTGCCACCGGGTTGTAAATCGGAATCCAAGATGATGTCAAACGTATCATTGATAATCAGGCTTCCACCCACAGAAAGCTGCAAGCCGTTCAGGGAAAGACTGCCGCCATCCAGCGTCAGATTGCCGGAAATGCTGCCGCCGTTGACAAGAATGGAAGTATTGAGCGATCCATCTACATAGAGTTGCCCTTCTTTCAGGTTCAGCGTACCGGTATAATGTGCAGCATCAGTAAGAGTTGCGTCATTGGTCACGGTAATGTTATTGTTGACAGCGTAGCCTCCGAGGTTAAGAGTACCGCCTTGCAAAGAGACCTCTCCCAATCCGAGAGCTTGAGAATGCCCCACAGTTACGATGCCGTTTTTGATATATGTGCCACCGGTATACGTATTAGCGGTATCAAGAATCAGCTTTCCGAGCCCCGATTTTGTAAGTGCTGTAGATCCTCCAATTTGGCCGTCTCCGGTTAATATGACCTCACCACTGCCATTGGAAACAGTGACGTCATGAGGTATAATCAGTCCCGCCTTTGCTATGGTCCCGGCTGCACTGATTTGCACGGTGTCGCCGTTATGATAGCGCAGGTCATCCACGTTGCCTTCCCAATTGGCAGAAAGCCCATCCTTCCAAGTACCATTACCGCCACTCCATGAAAGAGAGGTAGCCGGTCGATGAGCTTCCGCAACGGGGGAGGTGCTCCATATTAAGCTGAAGGTGTAATCATCGTCATAATACCACGCCAGTTCGGAGCCCTTTGCTCCGGTGATATTATCTGACTCGTCTACCCAATCAGAATAATCAGAGAGTTCATAGCCATCTATCGTGCACAAAATGTAATTACCCCCGGTAAGACTCCCGATTGTAGAAATTACCAGTTTTGCTCCATTTTCGATGGATAAAGAGCTACTAAAGGAGTCTGTATCGACAAATGAAGCAACAGCTCGAGACTTGTTTTCTTCAGAGACGTTAAATGTAAGCACGGAACCACTTGCTAAGGTTAGCTCCGTGGAAATGGTATTGCTACCCTGTAAGGTTAAGCCTGTTCCCTCTGCAAAATCGGCAGTATTACCGGAGAGAGAGGCGTTCCTGAGGTGCATTGTAGCGTTTGTTTCTGCCATAGCTTCAATGGTTAAGCCTATGAAGTGTGCATTGTCGCTGATAATGAAATCACCTCCGGCTATGCCGACTGTGTATACAGAAGAAGTCCTGGATTTCTCAATTTCATCGGCATAACTCGCTCTGAGTTGATCTACTGATACGTTGTGGAGCTTTGCTAAATCTTCCTCAATGTACTTGCCTGAGATTTCGACACTGCCGGCATTGTTGTTAGAGTTAAAATCAAGCGAGGATTCGTTAAATTTAGCATTTACGTACAGAATGCCGTCGATATAGAGGGAGTCATATACTGAAACGCTTTGTCCCTTTTGCGTGTTGAAAATGACGTACATGGAGTTTGAGGCAAAAGCGGACAGGGGCTTGTATGCGCAAATACTCCGCATCTTGTAAACACCATCGTACTCTTCGTAGTTGTTGCGGAATACGAGAGAATCATTGCCGTCAAAGTTTAGTATCACCGGATTGTAGTAACTCTCGTACGAGATACCAATGGCTCCGCCTCCCACAATGGGGGTGCCTCGGGTGTGGGATGTGGTTTCAAAATTGATATGGTTTCCTTCAAAGACAATGCTACCATTATCTATGAAATTATGGATGCCTGAGCCGAGATAAAGAGCACCGCCCGTAGCTTTGCCGGTACCATACGTTGCATCACTACTGGTAGTACCTTGAGCAAAGTTGCCGGTAAACTCGATAGAATCGTTGTTTTTAAAGTGTAATATTCTGGAGAGTGCTGCACTCATTGCCGGGGCTGCGTAAATGGCTCCACCATATCCTTCACATGCAGTATAGGCTGAGTTTCCGTCAAAGACGACGGATTTGTTGTTAGCAAACTCCGCACCATACGTGAATACATACATAGCTCCGCCCTTAGCTGCACCGGGACGATATCCTTCAGCATACGCATCAGGATCCATGTATCCCATTACGCGGTTTTCTGAGAACAGCACACTCGTATTGTCATTAATAGTGAGCTTATGCTTAACTACATCTCCGTTGAAATCCAACCCGCCACTGAGATAAATGGCGCCCCCACATCCTTCGGAGCCACCGATGCCCATCTCTATAGAGTGAAGCCATCGGCATGAGGCATTGTTTGCAAATTCTACCGAGTTGTTGCCGCTGATAGTAAAATCAGCATCTTTCAGAATAATTGCAGAATCTATATACCCGGTAATATAAACGCTTTCATTTCTGTCAATGTGCCCGCTGCAGGCTGCGTCTTCCTCTGACGGTATCAGGTAGATAGCATTGCCTTGATTGTATGAAGGCGGTATGCGATCCAGGCTTCTGTAGCCTTCAGTTGTGATGAACTCGACCTTTCCGTTATCCGAGATATTCAGCTCACCGCCCGCGAGGTGTATTTCGTAAATGGGGACGGAAGACTCGAATACAAGCTCGTCGTTTTGTGTAAAATTTAACGTTGATTGATAACCGAGAAACACGCCTAAATTGGATTCGTTGTCTTCCCCGTTCTCATGGATATTTACTTTTCCGCAATCGGTCAAAGTAAAGGTGCCGTTGTCAGTATAAAGAACCGCTCCTTTACCGGGTGTCAGACCACCATAAGCAATGTTATCGGCAATTTCAACATCGGAGAATCCTTTGATCGTTATAGACCCACCATCGTTGACCATAGCACCGCCTATCGATACGTCTCCGCCCTTGACGTAGTTGTTACAAATAGAAAGTGTTTTTGTTCCTTCTAACACGTAAGAGGAATCAGCTACGTAAATGACACCGCCATATGCACATCCCCAAGGGTAGTATTCTACTGCATTATTTGAAAGTATTGCGTTGTTGGAAACAATGACGTGTGTGTCTTCGTTGATAATGACACCACATTCTTCGTATTCAACACCTTCGGATGGTGCAGTTGTTGGGTTGTGGATGAGCGCGTGGGAAATAGTATAGTCAACATAATTAACGGTTGCAGCTTGCGTAAACTGAGTTGTCCCGGTAAGGAAACCAGCTGCGGAAAGGGCTGCCAAAAGCGCCGATCGGAGCGATAACGGAAGATGAGGTTTCATGGCGAGAGAATCGATTTGTTTTTTTGAAAGATGCGCAGCCTGCTTTTGTACGACCATAACAAACTGCTTGACTGCCCTCCCTAATAACATAATGAACCTCGGAAGTCAAGTTGAATTGTTATTTCTGCTGATTTTTGCAGAAAATTTGTGGAGATAAAAGCAGAAACGCCCCCGAAGTGGGGGCGCTGAAATAAAGGTTTTCGGTAATTGAGGTTCAGGGAGCTTCAATGAGGACCTCGCGTGGGCGGGAGGTGTTACCGGATGCCGGGCCGATGACACCGCGCTGCTCCATCATATCCATGATTTTAGCAGCGCGACCGTAGCCGATGCTGAAGCGACGCTGGAGGAGCGAGGTGCTGGCTTTGCGCTCCGTGATAACGAGTTGAACGCATCGGGTGTAAAGCTCTGCATCTTCATCGCTCATGCCGTTGCCGCCGAGTCTGCCTCCGTCGTCAGAGGGGCCGGAGCCATCTGCGTTATTCATTTCGGCGGTGACACCCTGCACGAAGTTCTGTTTGGCGTGAGCGGCGCAGAATTTAACGATGGAAGCGATTTCAGGGTCGCTGACGAATGCGCCCTGAGCGCGAGTTATCTTGGTAATGCCGCCCGGGGGCAGGAAGAGGAAATCACCCTTGCCGAGGAGGTTTTCCGCGCCGTTGGTATCCAGGATAACCCGGCTGTCAAGCGGGCTTGCAACCTTGAATGCGAGGCGACTGGGGATATTAGCCTTGATGATGCCGGTAATGACGTTGGCACGCGGTGTTTGGGTGGCAGCTACCAAGTGAATACCTGCGGCGCGTGCTTTTTGAGTGAGGCGGGCAATGTAGTTCTCCAAGTCCTCTTTCACCTGCATCATGAGGTCTGCCAACTCATCAATAATGATGACGATGTAGGGGAGCTTGGCGGGGATTTGCTCGTCTTGGTCAAAGTCGAACTCTCCCTGTTCCTCTTCCTCCATTTCTTCAATGCCTTGAGAACTTTCAATATCGCGGACAATAGCATCGGCCGCATCGTACCCCTCGGGAAGCGGGGTGTAATGCTCCTGCATCTCATCCTCATCCGGCTCCGGTATAAAGTCCTCGGGGCGGTTATTGAAGTCTTCGAAATTGCGCACACCGATTTTACTGAAGAGCTTGTAGCGGTGCTCCATTTCATTGACAGCCCAGCGCAAGGCGCCGATGACTCGGGCCGCGTTGGTCACAACCGGACAAGCCAAGTGAGGAAGACGCTTGTAGGGCTGCATTTCCACCACTTTGGGGTCCACCAGAATAAGGCGCAGCTCATCCGGACGGAACTTGTAGAGCATGGAAAGAATCATGCTATTGACGCAAACTGACTTACCGGAACCGGTAGTACCGGCCACCAAGGTGTGCGGCATGGCCGCAAGGTCACCGATAACGGGGTTGCCGTATACGTCTTTGCCGAGGGCAACGGGGATGCGCAGCTTTTTGGAGTGGAAGGCCTCACTCTGTAGGAGCTCGCGCAGGAAAACGGGCGCTTTGATGGCGTTTTCCAGCTCAATGCCGATGGTGTTCTTGCCGGGAATGGGGGCAAGAATGTTGATGGATTTTGCCTGAGCTGCGAGCTTGAGGTTGTCCGCCAAATTGGTGATTTGTTTGAGCCGCAGTCCCTTTGGTGGGTAAAACTCATAACGTGTGATACTGGGGCCACGCGTAATATCGCCTGGTTCCACCTTAATTTTGAAGGTGGCAAGCGTCTCGATGATGCACTGCTGGGTCTCATACATCTCCTCCCGGGCAGCCTCCGAGTCTTCATCCGCAACGGGAACGAAGTTGAGCAAATCATACGGGGGAAGGGGGTAATCCTCCAAATGAGTACGGGTGTCCTGCGGGAGTGAGTGTACGGGCTCGCGCGGAGTAGGCTCGCGGCGGGGTACCATGGGCACGCGAGGCGGGGGCTGTGAGAGCGGTACCGGCTGAGGAGCAGGGATGTTCTGCTGCTTACGGACAGGAACTTGCGGCGCTGCATCTCGGCGGGGCTCCGGCGGAGTAGGTGCGGATTCCGGTTGCTTTTCTTCGTCTTCCTCATCCTCGTCATCAGTCAGCCCGAGGTGGCGGTTCATGGCTGCCAGCACAGCGGGGCTGAGGGTGCGCCGTGAACGCGGAGCATCTTCATCGTACTCCTCGTTGTACCCGGGAGAATTGCGACGCTCAATGCTTTCCTCAATGGGGCGCATGAGGTCCAGCAGGTTGTCCCCGTGGCTGAGCGGTTGTGGCTGCGGACGCCGTGCGCGCCCGGTCGGCGGCTGTTGAACAGCCGTGCGGCGAGCTTGTTCTTCTTCTGCTCGGTTGAGACGCTCTCGCAGTGCAGCGGGCGGGGCATCGATGTCCGTATGGGTGGCGGTGTGCGCGTCCGGCTCGTGACGGCGCAGAGGTGGCGGCGCTGTTTGAATAGTCGGGCGCTGCCGGGGGAAGGGGGGCTGTTGCTGTGGCTCAGCAGGTTGCTCCTCCCAGGGCTGCTGAATGGGCAGCGGTTGCTGTTGTTGCGGGCGGGGGGGCTGCTGAGGTGCCGGCTGATACGGTGGTTGCTCGGGCTGCTCTTCACGGTGCGGTTGAGTTGTGCTGCCGTGGTTAAAGTTTTTCCAGTCGGTGTCTTCTTCTGCTTCTTTGACGGGAGCAGGCTTGTTTTCCTTTGCGGATTTACGGGAGCAAAGGCGTACAATCCCCCCCCACAAGGCCAAGCTGAGGAATCGGAAGTCCGCCCATGCCTGTAGTGCCACTGCCCGGGGGCTTACTCTTGCAAAGAACATCAGTGCTGTGCCGTGCCCGGAAATCACCAACATGGAAGCCCATACGTTGCCCATGATGGCTGCCAGAATGCACGCGCCGAACAGGTACCCGATGTAGCCTCCCTCGGATTTGAGGTGGTTATCAGCCGTCCACCCTTGCAGAATACTCTCCTGCATGTCCAAAAAGGTGCAGGCACACAGCACCATGATGCCCATGCTAATCCACTGGCGCACGCGACTCGTCTGCGGGGAAATCGCCAACCCCAGTCCGACTATGCCGATGAGAATCATGGCGTACAAGGCGGCTCCTCCCAACAAGGCTTGCAACAACCCGGCAAGGTACAACCCCGGAATGCCCAGCCAATTGGTGCAGGGTACGGCGACTGCGGCTTCGGCACTTGCCGGGTTCAGGAATGCCCAGCTTGCCTCTTCTGCTTTGTAACTGAGTAAGGCTGCTGCAAGTGCGGTGCACAGCAATGCGGTGCCCGCTCCGGTCAGGCGAGTGGGCCAGGTCTTTGCCTCTTGTTCTTTGGGGGCTGCGTAGCTGTCGGGTTCAAAATTCATGACGTGCGCCCGCTCATCATACGCCCTCTCGCATCTTTCTTCAAGCTTAAATTGTGTACTAATTTTCTGAACAGCGTGCGTGCAGGGGACGTCGCAACGTTTTTTTTCTGCATCGGGTGTCGGATTTTTTTGCGTGTACAAAGCAAATTTGTATTGACTCCGAGGCCGAGCGGAGGTAGAATGTCCGTGCCTTGCTGGGCCGGGTGGCTTGGCGGGAATATCAAACAACTTAAAGAATACATCTCACTATTATGGCTAAATACGCTATTAACGGTTTCGGACGCATCGGCCGCAACGTGCTTCGCGCCATGTCCCAGACCGAGCTCGAGAAGGTTGTTGCCATCCACGACCTTACCCCCATCGCTACCACCGCTCACCTGCTCAAGTATGACTCCACGCAGGGCAAGTTCAAC
The DNA here is from genome assembly GCA_017415995.1 of Akkermansia sp. Taxonomy (GTDB): domain Bacteria; phylum Verrucomicrobiota; class Verrucomicrobiia; order Verrucomicrobiales; family Akkermansiaceae; genus Akkermansia. Next base: position 7,687 of record JAFQDN010000030.1, read on the forward strand.
GGCACCATCGAGATCGACGGTGACAACCTCGTTGTAAACGGCCACGCCATCAAGATTGTTGGCGGCATGCTGGGTCCGGATCAGCTCCCCTGGGCTGAGCTGGGTGTTGACGTTGTTCTTGAGTCCACCGGTCTCTTCACCGCTCGTGAGAAGGCTGAGGGTCACATCAAGGCCGGCGCCAAGAAGGTTCTTATCTCCGCTCCCGCTAAGAACCCCGACCTGACTTTCTGCATCGGCATCAATGATGACGAGTACGATGCTGAGAAGCACAACATCGTGTCCAACGCTTCCTGCACCACCAACTGCCTTTCCCCCATGGTTAAGGTTCTCAATGACAAGTGGGGTATCGAGAAGGGCATGATGAGCACCATCCACTCCTACACCAACGACCAGCGCATCCTTGACCTGCCGCACAGCGATCCCCGCCGTATGCGCGCAGCTGCTATCAACATCATCCCCACCACCACCGGCGCTGCCAAGGCCATCGGTGAGGTGATTCCCCAGCTCAAGGGTCTGCTTAACGGCGCTTCCTTCCGCGTTCCCACCCCCACCGGTTCTCTGACCGACTTCGTGGCCGTGCTGAAGAGCGACGTGACCGTTGAGGAAGTGAACGCCGCCATGAAGGAGGCTGCTGAGGGCCCGCTCAAGGGTATCCTCGAGTACTCCGAGGAGGCTCTCGTTCTCCAGGACATCGTTTCCAACCCGCACTCCTGCATCTTCGACGCCGGCTTCACCTACGTTGTAGGCGGCAACATGGTCAAGGTTTGTGGCTGGTACGATAACGAGTGGGGTTACTCCAACCGTGCCGCTGAGGCTATGAAGAAGCTGGGTGACTCCATCGCCTAAGTTCTTCGCAGCTGAAAGCTGACTGAAAATTCCCGGCGGAGGGCATGCCTGATGGTGTGCCCTCTGCTTTTTTTTTACAAAAATGAAAAAAATTAAATAAAAAAGCATTTGAGAACGCCTATAAGGGTGAAAAATCCATGAGTCGGCAAAAAACAGACGACAGCAGCACCTCGGTTGAGGGGAGCAGACCCGATTGGGATGCATGGCTGGACGCACACTGCGCCCGGTTACTGCTGTATGCTCGCAGCCAAACTCGCAGCGAGAGCGATGCTGAAGATTTGCTGCAGATTGCCCTCATACGCTTGGTGCGAGCGGTGGAAAGCGGAGAATTCCGCAAAACGCAGGAACAGTGGGCTGCCTATGTGCTCAGCTGCATACGCCATGATGCGATAGATTTGCAGCGCCGTCGCAATGCCGGGCAGCGTACCGAGCGTGTTGCCGCGACTCAACAGCCTCAGGTGGTGGAATGCAAACCCTGGCTTACTTGCCAAGATGATGCCGTAACGGCGCGTGATGAAGTGGAACGCCTGCTGCGCAACATGCGCGAGGATTATGCCGAGCTCATTATCCTCCATGTGTGGCAAGAACTGCCGTTCCGGGAAATTGCGGAGATGCTGGATTTGCCCTTGCAAACGGTAGTCAGTCGCTACCGTTCGGCAATGAAGTTTCTCCGCCAACATTTAAACCCTGATTATCTTACGAAATGATGACTGAAAACGGAACAAAAACGGAGGAAACGCTCCGCAGATTGCAACCCACTCCCGTGCGTGAAGAACTGAGGGCGCACTTGCTTGCTGCCATGTTGCAAGAGTCCGTAGCGGTGCAAAAAGAAGTGCAGGAGCGTGATGAACTGCGAGCCCGATTCTCGCCGGCAAGCGTTCCGTCGGCCTTGCGTACGCGCTTGCTCGGAGCCATGCGGGAAACGCTGAAAAAACAGCGTTTCCATGTCACCTACCGCCGCGTGGCAGCTGCGGTTGCTGCAGTGATATTGCTGCCTGTTATTGCGTTTTTGCTGATATATAACCATGATAATGCCGACGAGTCATACGCCGTGACAGCCGAGCTTCCCCTACAGGTGTTGAGCGGTAGCTGTGGCCTACAGCGCAGTATTACCCCGGCGGGGGAAAATACTGCTTACTCCGTATTGAGTGATACTTTTTTGTTGCAAGATGCGGATTCCTCCACCATTCGCGTGCGAGTTTCCTCACAGGTGCCTAACCCAATTCCCGATGATGTGATTTAATTCTATATGTGCAGATTCCTCACAGTGTTGCTCCTGATGGCCGCATCCCTTTGCCGGGCAGATGTCGTGTTCGGCATTCGACCATCCTCTGCCGTTATTCCGGCGGGTGGGCTTGCTGTGGACAACGTGCACGCCGGAACTCCGGCAGCCGCTGCCGGGTTGCGCGCGGGTGATGTTATTTGCAGAGTGGATGCTGTAGAGGTGCAGGGGGTCTCTTCACTGCGAAAACTGATGTCGGAATACAGCGCCGGTGATGTGGTGCGCGTGGAGTATTTGCGAGATGGTCGTCCCGGTGTTGCCTTGGTGGAGTTGGTCGATCGGACTGCACCCCTACAGTGCGGCAGGGAGAATGTGGAGCTTACCCCGGAAATGCAGGTGCAGTTTATGCAGGCAAAATCTCGCTTGCGTATACTTTTGTCCGTCCTCCCGTCACAACCGAATATTTCGGCGGTATTGGCAGATATGAATGAGCTTGTCCTGTTGTCTAAGCGCGTTCCTTCCACTCATGCCTCTTGGATGCAGGGGAAGGATGTGGAAGCTACCGTTACGTTTACAGATGCCCAGGGAAGCATTGTGCTGCAAGCTCATAATGATTCCCTGCAAATTGAAATCCTGAACAACAAGGGGAATGTGCTCTTTACCTGCCCCATCAATTCCACGGCTCAATGCCGCTCGCTGCCTCCGCAGGTGGTTCGGCGGTTGCAAGCTCTCTGAGTTTTTCCTGATACTACATTATAGTCACGTAGCCCATATGCCCCGTATGCCCGCCTCGGTTTGTTCCGTGGCGGGCTTGCGTGTACGTCAGGCATGACGCGCAACTGGGGTGGAAGTCCCCAATGAGCCGCTGACAGGGCGGAATCAAATAGCCAAAGGCAACTGCGCCACAGTAATGTGGGGTGGGAAGGAAGCCGGAGGCGAAACACAGACAGGATGA
>JAFQDN010000031.1 GCA_017415995.1 Akkermansia sp.
AGATCAATAGCCGGGGGTAAGCCCGTGTTAGCGGGCGTGGCCCCCGGTAGAACAGAAAAAGACATCCAAGCCCCGATAGTGGGCGACAGAGGCCACGGCTACAACAACATCGCGATGCTTTCTGTCGCCCCGTGCGGGGCTTTAATTAAATTTCCGTGCGTACCGGGGGTCGCGCCCTCCCAAGGTCGGGCTTACCCCCGGCTATGATTCTGTCGCCCCAAGGGGGCTCACGTCTTCGCTGCTGTGCAGCTACGCCGAGGCTGGTAATTCGGCTTTGCAGACGCTCCGCGCCCCCGCTCGCAATGCGCGGCGAATTCGGAGCCCCCCGTGGGGCGATAGATCAATAGCCGGGGGTAAGCCTGCGTCAGCGGGCGTGGCCCCCGGTAAAACAGAAAAAGACACCGGAGCCCCGTAGTGGGCGACAGAGGCCACGGCTACAATACATCGCGATGCTTTCTGTCGCCCCGTGCGGGGCTTTAATTAAATTTCCATGTGTACCGGGGGTTGCGCCCTCCCAAGGTCGGGCTTACCCCCGGCTATGATTCCGGCGCCCCAAGGGGCTCAGAATTGGGCGCGCGTTGCGCGCGCAGTAACGCTGCAAAGCCCCGCGGTAAGCGTAGCAGCAAAGATAACAACCTAAATATGAGCCTCTTGCGGGGCTCAGGATTGGGCGCGCGTTGCTGCACTCGGATTGCAGCGGAGCTTATGGCTGCTCGTTAATTGTAGGAATTTTCTCTGAGGAGGCGAATAATGGCGGCGGCATTGGGGCCGGTGGCACAGTCTGCCGGGGTGGCGCCTTTGTGGGTACGGATGGTGGGGTCTGCCCCTAAACAGATGAGCATGTCCACGAGGTCATAATTACCCATGCCGCAGGCATAGTGCAGGGCGGTGTTGCCTTTGGTTTCCGGGAGGGTGATATTGGCATTTGCGCCGTTAATGATGAGTGGCAGCAGCGTCATCAGCCTTTTGCGGTAGAGCTGCTGGGTTTCGCTGCGTGGGTTGGAGTTGGTGATGGCAGCCAGATGATTGCGCAGGCTGCGTATGGCCGGGGACTCCACCGGGGCTGTGGCAGGACTTGCTGTACAGCGATTATAATCCCGCAGAATGCGGAACATGGAGCCATCGTCATCATTTTCGATGCATTGCACCGGGGTTCGGCCCTTATGATTGGGTAAATTCGGGTTTGCTCCGCAGAATAATAGGTCGTAGACGAGATCCTGATACCCTATGGCTACGGCATAGTGCAGGGCGGTGTTGCCCTTCGTTTCCGGGAGGGTTACATTTGCATCTGCTCCGTTGATGATGAGCGGAACAAGTTGCATGAGGCGCTTTTTGCACAAACGGTGGTATTCCGAATCCGGGAAAATGTCATCCACCAAAACATTGTATGAGCCCGTCAATTGTTGACGGGGTGTGGGTTCTCCGTACTGAGCGGATGATATGCCCACTGCACTGAATAAGAAAATAACAGAAAGGAAGAGCTTTTTCATACCTCTTGTTATATACCCTGTATTCGTCTGAGAGTCAAGAAAAATAAAATTATTTGCACAGTTGTAAAAAAATGAGATTTCGGCGAAAAAAGGCTTGCTAAGGGAGCAAAAAAAAAGTAGAATGGCGCACCGCGAGTTCGCCCGGTGGTGTACAGGCGCCCCGAAAATCACCGGCGTAGGGGCCTCGAGAAAGCGCGGCAACATTAACTGAAACTATTAACAATGAGTATTTCTGAATTGGAGGCTTTGATTGATTCCAAGCTTCCTTCTATTCGTAAAGGCGACATCGTGAACGGCACGATTCTCGAGATTCGCCCGCAGGTCGTCCTCGTGGACATTGGCTACAAATCTGAAGGTGTAATTTCCATCTCTGAGTTTGAGGATGAAGAGATTGAGGTAGGCGACCAGATTGAGGTTCTTCTTGAGAGCCTTGAAAACGACGAGGGTCTCGTCGTCCTTTCCAAAGAGAAGGCTGCCCACAAGCAGAATTGGGATAAGATTGTTGCCGTATACAAGGACGGTGGTCTTGTTAAGGGTAAAGTCAAGAGCGTCGTGAAGGGTGGCCTTATGGTCAACGTTGGCGTGGAGGCTTTCCTGCCCGGTTCTCAGGTGGACATTATCCCCCCGAAGGACCTCAACGAGTTCGTTGGTAAGGTCTATGAGTTCAAGATTGTGAAGGTGAACGATGAGCGCAAGAACATCGTGCTTTCCCGCCGCGAGGTCATTGAGGCCGAGCGCAGCGAGCAGCGCCAGCGCTTCCTGGAGACCGTGAAGGTTGGCGACCGCGTGACCGGTACCGTCAAGAACATCACGGACTTCGGTGCATTCGTGGACCTCTCCGGCATGGATGGTTTGCTGCACATCACCGACATGAGCTGGGGCCGTGTCAACCACCCGTCCGAAATCCTGCACATCGGTCAGGACATCGACGTACTCATCCTCGAGGTGGACCGCGACAAAGAGCGCGTATCCTTGGGCCTCAAGCAGCTGTCCGACAACCCCTGGGCAGACATCGAGCAGAAGTACCCGATCAACTCCCGCGTCAAGGGCCGCGTGACCAAGCTGCTGGCCTACGGTGCATTCGTAGAGTTGGAGAAGGGTGTGGAGGGTCTCGTGCACGTTTCCGAGCTTTCCTGGACCAAGCGCATTACCCGCCCCTCCGATGTCCTTTCTCTGGACCAGGAGATCGAGGCCGTTGTGCTTAACATCTCCGTGGAGGAGCAGAAGATTTCCCTCGGCGTGCGTCAGCTGGACGAGAATCCGTGGGAGGCTATCGAGGCTCGCTTCCCCGTTGGTACCGTTATCTCCGGTGCAGTGCGTAACCTTACGCCCTACGGCGCCTTTGTGGCCCTGGAGGAAGGCATTGACGGCATGATTCACGTGTCCGACATGAGCTGGACCCGCAAGATTAACCACCCCTCCGAGGTGCTCAAGAAGGGCGACGTTGTGGAGGCTCGCGTGCTCAACATCGACAAGGAGAACCAGCGCGTATCCCTCGGCATCAAGCAGCTTGAGAGCGACCCGTGGGAGAGCATCGACAGCCGCTTCAAGGTGGGTGATCTCGTTTCCGGTCAGGTTGCCAAGATCGCTTCCTTCGGTGCTTTCGTCAACCTCGACGGCGACATCGACGGTCTCATCCACATCTCCCAGCTTTCCGAGGAGCACGTGGAGCGCGTCAAGGACGTCATCAAGGTGGGCGACGAAATCAAGGCTCGCGTCATCAAGGTGGACAAGGTAGAGCGCCGCATCGGTCTTTCCATCAAGGCTGTGAACTACGATCCGGAGCAGCTGCGCCGCGAGACGGCCGCCTTCGAGACCGTACGTGCCGGCGACATGGTGGGTCTGGAGCAGGCCTTCAACCTCGCTGCCCTTCAGGCCGAGGAGTGGAGCCCCTCCGAGCAGAAGTAATCTGCCGACGGTTAGATTCCGACACAAAACTTCCGCGCTGCGAGCATTGCTTGCAGCGCGGTTTTGCTTGACAGGGCAGGGCGTGTGTTGTAGAGTAACTGGACGTATGGCAGTTCCCCCGGTACAGGAGATTTTCGGCACCCCGTTTGTGGCATCAGATTTAGAGGCCGCGAGTGAGCATTTTTCCGAGCTGGCAACAACAACACAAACGCCGCAATTGGTAGCGCATGCGGATGTACATGTGCTTACTCGCATACTGCATGAGCAGGATTACGGTGAGGGACTGCGCCGTTTTAACTATATTTGCCCGGATGGCATGCCCATTGTATGGCTGATGCGGCGTAAAAAGGCCAAGGCAAACCGCCTTTACGGCCCGGATATGATGGAGCAAATGTGGGAGCGCGGGCGCCGCGAGGGGCTGCGCCATTTTCTGCTCGGCGGCTCGGAGGAGGCCATTGCTTTGCTTAAAGAAAAGCTTGGTGCGCGTTTTGAAGGTGTGGAGGTGGCCGGGCATTATTGCCCCCCCATGGGGGAATGGCCGGAGGGAACACATGAGGAGATTTTCCGCCGTATTCGCGAGAGCGGTGCCAATTGCGTGTGGGTGGGCCTTGGTTGCCCCAAGCAAGAACGCTGGCTCTACACTCATTTGGCGCAGCTGCCGCCCGCCGTGTACTTTGGCGTGGGGGCGGCTTTCAATTTTCATGCCGGCTTAGTGAAGCAGGCTCCTGCATGGATTCGCTCTCATGGCTTGGAGTGGCTTTACCGCCTGTGTAAGGAGCCGCGCCGCTTGTTCAAACGCTATTTGGTACACAATACCCGTTTCCTTTGGTACTGCCTGACGCGTAAAATCTGAATACGTGGTGAAATGACAGGCGATTTGGATTGACGAGGCGATGATTCGGCTCGCCTGCGCTCGCGCTAACTTTGCTCCCCTCGCGCGCCGAATTGGGGTAATCCAAATATCGTGTCAATGAATTCATGTTTCCCGGTGGGGTAAGGTAATAATAAAAACGATAATAAAGCTTGACAAACGGTGGCGAAAATGATATAAAGCGTCTCCCGTGCTATAATGGGCGGGAATCAGGATGGGCAGCAAAGTCGGAAGAGAGAGGAGATTTCCTGCTACCCATCCACGCAGGGTGGCAGCATGCAGCGGTTCGGCCGGCATGTTGCCACCCATTAATATGTTGCTATGGACGCAGCGCCGAAGAAAAAGCGTGTGTATAAACTGATTTTGCTTGACTTGAAAGCAGATGTGAGGTAGGCTGTGCGCGTCAAAACAGACAATCTTTACAATTATGTCTCGCAAACCCATTATTGCCGCTAACTGGAAGATGAACATGGGCCCGAAGGAAGCTAAGGCTTTCCTCGCCGCGTTCAAGGAAGAGAAGACTTGTGACATCGCCGTGGACAAGGTAATCGTTCCTCCCTTTGTGACGATTCCTGCCGTGATGGAGGTTCTTGATGGTTGCAAGTGCATCGGCGTAGGTGCTCAGGACGTGAGCGACCGCGACAACGGTGCCTTCACCGGTGAGATTTCCACCGCCATGCTCAATGAGCTCGGCTGCACCTACGTTGTGCTGGGCCACAGCGAACGCCGCCAGTACCATGGTGAGACCAACGCCTACATCAACAAGAAGATTAAGAAGGCTCTTGCAGCCGGTATCTGCCCGATTTACTGCATCGGCGAGACTCTGGAGCAGCGCCAGGGTGGCCAGCTTGAGACCATCCTTAAATCTCAGGTGGTAGAGGGTCTTGAGGGTCTTACCGCTGAGGAGGTTGCAGGCCTTGTAATCGCTTACGAACCCGTATGGGCTATCGGTACCGGTGTTACCGCCTCTGCTGAGGATGCTCAGAGTGCTCACGCATTCATCCGTGGCGTGATTGCCGACACCTTTGGTGCCGAGGCTGCTGACAAAGTGCGCCTGCAGTACGGTGGTTCCGTGAAGCCCGGCAACGCCGCCGAGCTGATGAGCCAGCCCGACATTGACGGTGCTTTGGTGGGTGGTGCTGCCCTTAAGGCTGACTCCTTTGCCGCTATCATCAAGGCTTCCGTGTAAAAAACGCAACGGAATAAACATCTCAAGGGGTGCTCCGGATAATGGAGTACCCTTTTTGCATAGTGAGCCGGGCGTGCGGCGGGGGCAGGGGACTGCATTTTTTCTGCCGGCTGCCACATTATTCCGCACTGTAACATAAAATTGGCTTGCACAGGGAGGGGTTGGCGTGGTAGAATAGCCATGTTATGAAGAAAAAGCTTCTGTTGATATGCGCCACCGGGCTGTTGCCCCTGACAATGTGCCAACAATACAATGAGGATTTGCTGCCGGCTGGTACCATAACGGCTACCGTGCCTCAGGCAGACGCCATGTTGCAGCAGGCGCGTACCTATCTTGCCCAAGGAAAGTTGGGGAAGGCGGAATCTTTGCTCAAAGGGCTGCTGAGCCGCTATGCGCTTGCTCCCTGCGCCCCGGAGGCTCGCATGTTGCTGGCTGAGACCTATGAAAAGAACAACATGCCGCGTGATGCCTTCGAGGAGTATGATAAAATTGTATCCATGTACCAAAGCAGCCCCCTGTATACCAAGGCTATCGAGCGCCAGCTCTCCTTGGCGATGGCTGCTGCGGATGGCCGCCTGACTACGAATGTGATGGGGCTTTGGCGCTCCCGCATGGACTCCGAGGTTGTGGAAAAATGGCTTGCTTCCGTTATCCGTAATGCTCCGTATAATGATATGGCAGCCACGGCGGCTTCCATATTGGGCAAGCACTACGTGAACAATGAGGATTATGACAAGGCCATCCAAACGTATACGCGCTTGGTGGAGAATTACCCGAACAGCCGCTACGCCCCGGAGGCTCAGCTGATGGTGGCGCAGTTGTGGGCATCCAGCCGTACGCGCGGCGACCAGAATATGGCCAACCTGCACCGCGCTCAGGAGGCATATGAGGAGTTCTCCCTGCGTTTCCCCCGCCACAAGGATGCCGGCAAAGCCTTGGCTGAGGCCTCTAACATGCGCCGCCTGCTGGTGCAGCAAGAACTGGAGGCCGGCCGCTTCTACTTGGAGCGCTCTCATGAGTATACTTCCGCCGCGTTCTGCTTTGAGAACGTAATCCGCCAGAGAAACATCAACCCCGAAGCCGCTAAGGAAGCCGAGGTGCTCTTGCAGAGGGCTCGTGCAGCCGGTGGCGTAACGAAAAAGATCCGATGAGATACGCACTCTCCATCATACTGTGTACCTTGCTGCTGTTTTGCAGCTCATGCGGGTATAGACTCGGAGGGCTGGTGAACTCCGACATGAAGGACATGAAGACGTTTGACGTCCAAATGTTCCGCAACTACACGGGGTATCCGCACGTGGCCATGCAAATGACTACAGCTGTGGGTGATGTGATGCAGAGTGACGGCACGTTCCGCATGGTCTCGCCCTCACGGAGCGATTTCAGCATCTCCGGTGCCGTATCAAGCGTGAGTGCCTCCAGCCTTATCACCAACCCGGATGATACCTATGTGAGCTTGGAGGTGGAGCTGACGGTAAATGTGCAGTACCAAATAACGAACCGTAAGACCGGTAAGGTAATCAAGTCCGGTACGGTGGAGGCTGATGGTAGTTACTTTAACGTAGCCGGTAACGTGCAATCTGCAAGAGAGATTGCCCTCTCCTACGCAACGCGTAAAGCTGCCCTGAAGATAGTGGATGAGCTGACGCTCCCATGATTGAGTATCCTGTCAGTTTTGTCGGTTTGCCCATCGGCAACCGTGAGGACATAACCCGCCGTGCTTTGGAAGTACTGGAAGGGGTGGATTGCGTGTGCTGTGAGGACACCCGCAACACCGGTATGCTGCTGAGCCATTACGGTATTCGCAAGCCTTTGCTGAGCTTGCATGAGCATAATGAAAACGCGCGTGCGCCGGAGGTGGTGGCGCGGGCTCAGGCCGGCGAGCGTTTTGCCGTGGTGACGGATGCCGGCATGCCCGGCGTGTCGGACCCCGGCTATAGGCTTATCCGTGCGCTCAAAGAGGCGGGTGTGGCCTTTACGGTGTTGCCCGGACCATCTGCCGTGGTGACTGCTTTGGTGGGCTCCGGCTTGCCTTGTGATGCTTTCTTCTTCGGTGGTTTTTTGCCGGTGAAATCCGGGAAGAAAACGCAGGTGTTGCAGACGGCGCTTGCTGCCACGCATACGTCAATTTTTTATGAATCGCCGTTTCGTATCGTCAAGACGGTAAAGCTGTTGGCAGAGCTGGATGCCGGAGTGCCCATTTGCGTGGCGCGCGAGCTGACAAAGGTTTTTGAGACGTACCATTGCGGCTCCGCTGCACAGTTGGCTGCCGAGTTTGAAAAACACCCGCCCAAGGGGGAAATGGTGTTGCTGGTGGGCGGAACTAATGCACCTCGTACCGCCGTGGCGGAGTAAGACTGTTATTGTTTGCGGGTAACTTCTGATAAATCTCCTCTTCGATTCGGAGTAATAAATAGTGTCATGCCCTGCATCTGTTGGGTTGACTCCGCGCTGTTCATATAATACAATGGGAGGCGTGAAGAGCGCATTTCGTCATTGGTTTTCCGGGATGGGGCGTCTGTTGCCGGTTGTGTTCTGTGCAGCGTTGCTTGTTACGGGCTGCAGCACATCACCCTTGCCCACGCCGCGTGTCCCTAAGTCGGAGCGAGCCGCCATATCCGATGAAAGTCTGCTCGCTAATTTGCAGCGTGATTGGAAGCTTTTGAAAAAGAGAGGCTTGAGCGTGGAAGAACGTAGTCGCATTGTAGCGGATTATAACCACAATGCCTACATGCTGATTCGGCGCTATCGGGAAAACTTCCTGCTCGCGCGTAAAAAGAATAATGCGCAGTATATGCCGGCAGGTGTGGTGTTCCGGCAGGATGGTTATGACTCCGCCATCCCCTTACGGGATATTTACGAGGACATGGTGCCCAGCTCCGAGGTGCGCATCGAGAACCTGAAAGAACATTACACGGAGCCTGGTTTGGGGGTGCCCTTGGTGGGAGTTATACCTGCTGACAAAGCGGCGTTGGCCGGTAAAAAATACACGATTTCCACACGCGGCACGGTGCAGGAGCTGACGGCTGTGTTCGAGATGCCGGAAAAAGCCGGTGCTCCTGTGGTGGTGCGCCTTATCCCACGTGCGCGCCGGGAAACATACCGCCTCGGGGGGATGACTTACCCGCTGGCTGCTGATATTTCCGCCCCGATTGAGGTGTATTGGGACCTGACCGGCGTGAAAGAAGACCGAATACTCGGGATGCTGCGCCCCCAGAAATTGAGGGATACAACCGGGCTTTCCTGCATGGACTCCTACAACCCGGAGAAGATACCTGTGATTCTGGCGCACGGCCTGATGAGCAGTGCCGGAACATTTGATAATTTGGTAAATCGATTACTGGCAGACCATGAAATACGTGAGCATTACCAGTTCTGGTATTTCAACTACCCGACGGGGGTAGCCTGGACCATAAGCGCGCGCCATTACCGCGAGGCTTTGGCAAAGGTGCGTCAGCAGGTGGATCCTAAGCGCCGTAATAAAAATTGGGATAACATGGTGGTGCTCGGGCACTCTATGGGTGGGCTGATTACTCACTACAGCCAATGTACGGAACCGTGGTTGCTTTTGCGTGACAGAAAACCGGGCAAGATCGATATGTCTCGCTACATGAGCGCTCGTTATATTGACACGCCCTTGCCGTTTACTAAGCGCATTACTAACCTGCAACGTGATTACTACTTCCGCCCTGTGACGGCGGGGCAGGTTATTTATCTGGCGACTCCTCACCGTGGGGCACCCATGGCTCAGTACAGCATTACAGGGTGGTTGATGGGCTTGGTGGAGCTGCCTCAAACTGTGGTGGCAGAGGTGCTGAGTATTGCTACTTTAAGTGAGAACAGCCTCTTGTTTTCTCCGGGCAGAATGACGGAGTTGTTCACCAGTGGGGATCAGCTTTCCCCGAAAAGTTATTCCATATGCGGCTTGCGCGGCTTGCAAGTGCGCAATGTGCCGACGCACTCCGTCATCGGCGACCGCGGGCACAACAATTCCCCCCGTAGTTCTGACGGCGTGGTGCCCTATTGGTCCAGCCACATCCCCTGGGGCTCTGAAACGATTGTACCCAGCGATCATTCTGTGCAGGATGACCCCAAAACGGCGGAAGACCTTAAACGTGTTCTTAAAGAGCACTTGCGCCGTTGCGGATACCGCGTGAAGTGAAGCCTTAAACCCGGAGGAAATGCGTTGCCGAAATCAGGACTTGAGGTCGCGGGAGGTCGCTGTTTGAATGCCTTGGCTGCGGGCAAGTATGCGCAGTTCTCGGTCATCTGTAATCAGGATGGCGTGCGGCGTACGCTTGGCTTTATGTAGCAAAACTGTATCGGCAATGGTGTCTTTGCCGTGGCGGGCGTTATCTTCCACCTGTACACCGGATCCCATGCTTTTTTGCAGAGATTCAATGCGTTTCATCGCGTTGCGCGCAGAGGTCCCTTTTGCTTCATTTTTGCTCAGTCCCTTGAGTTCACCGAGTACAATGCTTTCCAAATGCAGTTTCCATTTGTAGCGGCTAGCCAGTTCCGGAAGGCTGCTGAACCAGTTGTTCAGGGTGTCGGACATCCAGATGTTGGTATCGAGCATCAGGACGCTGTGTGGCTCGAAGGGGTATGGAGTTTTTTGCGCTTTCTTTTCGGGCTTGCGAACGCGTGAGCGTGACAGCGCTATGAGCATGATGATAAGCCCTACAATAGCACCGACGCTCAGCTTCCAATGCTTGACAACGTAGTAGAGGTATGGCCATTCCGGGCCGGAGTCCTCAACCCCGTTGCGTTGGGCCAGCTGCCAGCACACTTCTGCTTGCTCCGGATTGCTCCATTGAATGTGGTCCCCGAACTTTTCTTGGTATTTGCCGGCCTCTTTTCCTTTGGCTGCAATAAGTTGCGTAAGAGCATTCTTGTCGCCCTCACATGCCTTCAGGTACAGAGCCTCCGGGCCGCGTGGTGGCGGGGTATCGTTTTTATCCCCGGAACAATCGTGCAGCAGGTAGATAACGCCTGCTATGAGAAGAAGCCCTGCACAACCGCTTTCTTTGCTGCTCATGGTGCGTTGGGGATTCAGTTGAGGATGGCTTGTTCCCACAAATCCGGGCGGTGAAAGTCCGGCTGTGTGTTGCAGGGCAGAGCGGTGGTAAGGAAAACCTGCTCCGGCGAGTTGAGGATGGCGCAGGCCGCGAGACGGCAATTTTCCGGGCAAATGCCTACCTCTTTCAGCACGGCTGTGGGGATGAGTGCCCGGCACCTCCAGCCTGTAGCTCCGTTTTCTCCCTCCGCTTGCACTCCGGCCGGTTCCCATTGCTCGAATCCCGCGGCCACTTGGCGCGGTGCGCAGAACACGGCCGCCCACCAAGCTCCGTTCGGGCTCAGGTTAAACTCCATGTAGCGCTCTCCTCCGGGGGTGGTGATGAAAAACTCTGCTGCGTCATAGCGCCACAATTCGGTACGGAATACACCGCTGCTGCTCTCCGGGTGTACCTTGGCCGCCGCGTTGCGCGCTGCTCGGAACTCCAACCCTTCAGCTGTGAGCCTGAAGCTGTACGTGTACGGGGGCTCTACTGCTTGCCCGTACCATTCGTGCGCGATGCTTTGTCTTTGTGGTACCGTGTCGGTGGCTATAACTGTTTGCATGCCTCGTACTTTATCACTTTTGGAACGCTCATGCAAGTCTGCATTTTTTGCCCTGCGAAAAATGATTGCAAAAATGCCGATATATGCTGAAACCGGAACAAAATACGACATTTTTGCAAAAAAGGCTTGCAAAAAGAGCAAAATACGTGTATTCTCCGCCCCGCGCGGGTTAATCAAATCCGACCGTTGGTCCTTCATTTCCACGGAAGCATAGCCCGCATGAAGGGGAACCCGGTTACAAAATATACCATGATAGACGAACAGAACAACGAGCAGGAGGTCATTCAGCTGGCCCATTTCGAGATTCCGAACACCCTCAAGCGCATTGAGGACCCGGAGGATCCTAATCACGTAACCTTTATTGCTGAGCCCATTGAGACTGGTTTCGGTCACACCTTGGGTAACTCCCTGCGCCGTGTGCTCCTCAGCTCCCTTGAGGGGGCTGCCATCACCAGCGTTCGCATCGCCGGTGCTCAGCATGAGTTCACCTCCCTCCCCGGTGTGGTAGAGGACGTGACGGAGATTATTCTCAACCTCAAGAAAATCAAGTTTGCTCACCACGGTAAAGAGCCCCGCACGCTTTCTCTGCGTGTCACTAAGCAGGGCGTTGTTACTGCCGGTGATATCCAGGGCGACCACATTTACTCCGTTGTCAATAAGGACCAGGTTATCTGCCACCTTGACCAGAGCACCATCTTTGACTGCGATTTCGAGGTGAATGTAGGTCGCGGTTTCTACACTGCCGAGGATAACAATGATAAGGATCGCCCCATTGGCGTCATCCCGATTGACTCTATCTTCTCCCCCGTGACCCGCGTGAAGTACGCTGTGGATAATGCTCGTGTGGGCCAGATGACTGAGTTCGACAAGCTCGTGCTCGACGTTTGGACGGACGGCCGCGTAAGCCCCACGGATGCCATGCTCCAAGCTGCCAGCATCATGCGCCACCACTTGGATGTGTTCGTGGAGAGCGATAGCCGCCGCGTTTCCTTCGATAAGGCTTCCGGTGCTGATCAGGACGCTAACACCGCTCAGCTGCGCAAGCTCCTCAACATGAGCGTGAACGAGATTGAACTCTCTGTGCGTGCCGCTAACTGCTTGAACAACGCCAACATCACCACGGTCGGTCAGCTGGCCATGAAGACGGAGGCTGAGATGCTCAAGTACCGCAACTTCGGTAAGAAGTCCCTTAATGAGATTAAGGAGAAGCTTGTTCAGTACGGCCTTTCCTTGGGCATGTCCTTCGACAACAAGCTGCTGGCTTCCCCGACGAGTGGCGGTGGTCGCATGCGTGATAATGATGAGCCCCGCGCTACGGATTTGCAGGCGCTTATCTCCCACAACATTGCCGCTTACGGTTTGGACGACGAGGATGATGAGTAAAGCACCTCGCTGTTCTGCAACATTTCATTATTAACTAAGTACACACTAATACAAAACTATGAGACACGGAGTAAAAAAGGCCAAGCTCCAGCGCAAGGCCTCCCATCGTAAGGCTCTGCTTGCCAACCAAGCTTGCAGCCTCATCTCCCACGGCCGCATCACCACCACGCTCGCTAAGGCCAAGGCCCTGCGCCCGTACGTGGAGAAGCTCATCACTCTCGGCAAGAATGGCTCCCTGCACGCTCGTCGTCAGGCTCTGGCCACTCTTCCCCAGCCCAAGGTTGTCACCAAGCTTTTCAGCGTTGTGGCTGAGGCTTGCAAAGACCGCCAGGGCGGTTACTGCCGCATCGTTAAGTTGGGTCAGCGTATGACCGATAGCGCCCCCATGGCTCTTATCGAGATCATTGACCTTCCCCAGCTTTCCGCTCCCGTAGCTCCCTCCGTTACCACCGGTTCCGGTTCCTCTTCTGAGGCTCCTGCTACTGTTGAGACGGTTGAGGCTCCTGCCTCCACTGAGGAAGCTCCCGCTACTGAGGAGGCTCCTGCTGAGGAGCAGAAGTAAGTCTTACTTACCATTCTCGTTTAAAAGCCGTTGCTCTGTTATGAGCAGCGGCTTTTTGCGTGGTACGGGGGCTTCTCATAAGTCTACCCGTCTTCAATCAATTCGATAAATCGCTCCCCTCGCCCCGCCCGGAGGCGGGGTTCCCGGCAAGAGGTGTCTTGCCGGCTCGGGGTCCGGTTGCTCGCATACTCGCACCCGGCCCACTCCCCCTGCGGGGTCGTGGGTTCTCATCCCGCCGGGTGGAGATAAAGCAAAAAGCTCGGCAACGTTGATTTTCGTTACCGAGCTTTTTACTTTATCGGGCAAGCGGGATTCGAACCCACGACCCCTTGCACCCCATGCAAGTGCGCTACCAGACTGCGCTACTGCCCGAAGATTTGCTTTTTGGTTTGTCTTGCGCCTTTGAGCGTGTCGACAGACGAATTATACATGAATTTTTGCAGTTGTCAACACATTTTTTTCATGATATAATCTTTTTTGTCATGAAAAAGGTAAAAATTGCCGTAGTCGGAGCCAGTGGATACACGGGCCAAGAGCTTTTGCGCATACTTTTGCGCCATGCCGGGGTGGAATTGGTGTGTGCGACTTCTCGCCAGTACGCAGGGCAGAAACTGTGCGATTTGTTTCCGCGCTTTCGCCATGTACCGGGAGCTGATTTAGAGTTTACGGATTCAGATGTGGCTGCCATTGCCGCGACCGGGGCAGAGGCAGCGTTTTTGGCATTACCGCATGGTGTGAGCGCTGCATATGGGCGCGGGCTGGTGGAGGCGGGAATTCGCGTGATTGACCTTTCCGCAGATTTTCGCTTGAATGACCCTGCTGTGTATGAAGAATTTTACGGCAAGCCTCATCCGGATGTGGAATTGATGCAGGAAGCCGTGTACGGTATGCCTGAGTGGCACCGCGAGGAGATAGCCAAGGCTCGCATTGTAGGGTCTCCGGGTTGCTACCCCACCAGCATCATCCTGCCCCTGGTGCCGTTGCTGAAAGCCGGGTTGGTTAAGCCGGAGGATATTGTTGTAAACAGCGGTAGCGGGGTGTCCGGTGCCGGACGTAAGGCAGATGTCACCTTGCTTTACTGTGAATGCAATGAAAGCATGCGTGCATATGGCGTGCCGCGGCACCGCCACCTTTCCGAAATCGAGCAGGAACTCTCCGGTGCAGCCGGTAGCAAAGTAACGATTACCTTTACGCCCCACCTTATGCCCGTAAATACCGGCATTGTGACTACTACCGTAGCAAAACTGGCTGACGGTGTAACGGCGGAGGCTGTGAGTGCCTGCTTGGAAGCTGCCTATGCCACGGCTCCTTTTGTCCGTTTGCTCGGGCTTAATAAGCCGGCTGATACCAAGAATGTAACGCGTACCAATTTCGTGGACATTGGCTGGGCTGTGGATTCCCGTACGAACCGCTTGGTGCTCATGAGCGCAGAGGACAACGTTATCAAAGGCGCAGGCGGGCAGGGGGTGCATGCCTTCAATATCATGTTTGGTTTTGATGAAACGGAGGGCCTTTGGCTCATCTGATAACCTGATTTGATTCCGCTTTATGTTGCCGGTTTTACTCATTGTGGATGATGAAAAATCCACGCGCGATGTCCTTTGCAGTGCGCTGGAGGACGATTACGAAGTGTACGCCGCAGCCAACGGCAAGGCGGCGCGTGCCATTTTGGAGAGTGAACCTGTAGACATTTTGCTGACGGATCTCCGGCTTGGCGGTGAGAGTGGCATGGACCTTATTGACCACGCCCGCGCTTTGCCTCTCCCGCCGACCTGTATCATGATGACTGCCTACGGAAGCCCTGCCACGGCTGCCGAGGCAAAACGCCACGGAGCATACTACTTCCTCACCAAACCTCTGAATTTGGATGAGGTGGAGCTGTTGCTCAAGCGTGCAGCGCACACGCGTTCTCTGGAGGCTGAAAACCGTGAGCTTACGGCCAGCCTGCGTCCTACCGGCGGGTTGGATGCCATGCTGGGCAACAGCCCACAGATGCAGGCAATCTTTAACCGTATTCGCCAGGTTGCGCCCTCTACTGCCACTGTGCTGATAGAGGGCGAGACCGGTACGGGTAAGGAATTGGTGGCAAAAGCCATCCACTCCCTATCTCCCCGCGCGGGCTCTAAGTTTGTGGCCGTAAATTGTGCAGCGCTTTCTCCGCAACTGATGGAGAGTGAGCTGTTCGGCCATGAAAAAGGTGCCTTTACCGGTGCTATGCAACGGCGAATCGGCCGTTTTGAGGAAGCTGACGGCGGTACGCTCTTTTTGGACGAAATCGGCGAGATTGACATGCCGACACAGGTGAAGCTGCTGCGTGTGCTCGCGGAAAAAAGCATTGAACGCGTCGGTAGTAATGAGCCCATTGCCGTCAATGTGCGCGTGATTGCTGCCACTAACCGTAATTTGCAGGAGATGGTGCAGGCCGGTACCTTCCGTCAAGACCTCTACCAGCGCATCAATGTTATATCGCTGCGCCTGCCGCCTTTGCGTGAGCGCGTGGGCGATGTAGTGCTGATGGCCAATGCCTTTGTGCAGGAATTTTGTAAGGAAAATAACAAGGAACCCAAAACTCTCAGCCGTCCTGCTCTGGATTTGTTGCGGGCTTACAACTGGCCGGGGAATGTCCGCCAGCTCCGCACCGCGATGGAGCATGGCGTGGTCATGAGCGCTTCAAATTATATCGCTGCGGAGGACCTGCCGGAGTATTTGCTCCCCCAATCCGCGCCACCTATTCCGCAAAATAACTTACACACAGACTTTGAGCTTGATTTCGGGGGCTCTTTTAATTTAGAATACGTTGAGCGGTGCACTATATTGCGCGCTTTGGAACATACGAAGGGGAACAGATCCCGGGCTGCTGAGCTCTTGGGTATTAACCGTCGTACGCTTCAGCGTAAAATGTCGGAAACTCCGGAAATGTTCCGCAAGTACTTATCATAAACGAGTAGAACTTTACCATGGCTGTAAACAGTACTTCAAAACAACGCAATAACTCGAGAACTCTCAGGCTGATAGTCTTCGTGTTGTTGGTGGGAATGTGTGTATTTAAGCTGTTTGTCAGCTACCGGGGATTGAATCAACCGGAAGCGATGGATCAGGCGCAGATTGCCCGTTCATTTGCCAATGGTGAGGGATTCAAAACGAATTTTTATCGCCCGGTAGAGTTGTCGAACGCGTACAGTTTATCCGACCGCAGCGGGGTGGATTTGACCGCGTTCCGAGATACGAATCACGCTCCGCTCAATATCGTGTCCATGGCTGTGGCCTTGAAAGCGAGCGGATACGATAACTTTGAAGCAAAGAAAATGCCGGTGGACGCAAATGGGCGCCCCACGGAGTATCTGTATGATGCCGACCGCGTCATATCCGCCACAAGCTGCTGTTATTTTGCGTTGGCTATGGTGCTGGCCTACTTGCTGATAGCGAGGTTATTTGATGATGTGGTGGCGAGTTCCACCATATTATGTTTGTTGCTCAGTGATTTGATGTTGGATTATTCTATCAGTGGCTTGGCTCAGCCATTGATGATGTGTTGCTTATTCGGTGCTCTGCACGCTGTGGTATCCGCCGTATCTGCCAATGAAAACGGTGAGCGTCATTGGGTGATGGCGTACATGGGCGTAGCTTTTGTTATGATAACGCTGATGGTGCTTTCCGGCTGGCTGAGCATGTGGTTGGCCATCGGCTTCCTGATTTTTGCGGCGAGTTATTTCCGTCCGTACGGTTCCTATGCTCTTGCCGGTGGCGTTATCCTGCTGCTGGGAGTTTCCGTTTCCCTTTGGAACAACAGTAATGCCTGCGGCAGTGCATTCGGCAATGCTTTTTATGGTTTTTACAACAGCTTTGGCTCCGGTATGGAGGGGGTGTTGCGTACCACCAACGTTGCAAATGAGAGTCTGAACAGCTCAAACTTGGTTCTGCGTTTCTTTGGCCTCATGTTTGCTCAGTTTAAGAGCCTGTATGTGAACACGGGGTCCGTTATCGTAGCTCCGTTCTTCTTCTTGGCGCTTTTCAACAAGTTTAAGCGCAATCAGGTGCAGGCTATCAAATGGGCTACGCTGAGTATGTGGATTTTTGCATGTATGGGTATGGCTTTGTATGGGGTGCAGGCTCCGCTCTCCTCCGGGCAGTTGGCCATACTCTTTGCTCCCTTATTCGTCGCGTACGGGTTTTCTCTTACCTTCAACTTCTTGGCTCGTCTTAATGTGCAGGGTATCACGTTCCGCCAAGCCCGTGGCCTGACGATTATTCTTGTGATTCTGATTGGCTCCGGGTCATTGGTTGCCAATTTGCCCAAGGATTTGTATATGGGTATTTGGTTGGGTGATAAAGGGCGCCCGCATTATCCTCCGTATTATCCTCCGGCTCTGAATATTACTCTGGCTGATGCCACGAACGCGACCGATGTTATTGCCACGGATCAGCCGTGGGCGGTGGCTTGGTACGCCAACCGTCGCGCTCTGTGGTTACCCCGCCGCATAGATGATTACCAATTCCTCAGTACCGAGGTTTTCCCCAAGAGCGGTATTGCCATTCAGGGAATTGTCATTACTCCGTCTTCCTACGCCCCGATTATACCGTCCGCTTACGCTCCGTCCGAGGATGAGCGCCATGGCAGGGCCGGCGGCATCAACTCCGTTGAGCGTGAGATGGGCGATTTTGCTCCCTTGGCCATAACTTGGCCCCTGTTGCTCATGGACCCGAACAATGATGTTTTTGTGAACCACTTTGCCCCGCGTCCCGGTATGGATACAGAGAGTGCCGAGGCTCGCGCCCAGATAGCGCGCCGCCGTTTAGGGGAGATTGTTCTTGTTTCCACCGGTGGCACGAATGCTCAGTTTGATGAAATTGTGCCATTGGCATCCGGTGCTGCTGTGCTTTACCGTAAACGTGCCACTGCTGCACAACCGACTATGGGGTTGTAAATAATATATTCATTCTTAACGCTATATCAATATGCCACCTCGCAGCAGCAAGCAACTCGGTTTTGAACAGGCTATGAGCCGCTTGGAAGAAATATCCTCCGCTCTGAATAACCCGGAAACGGGCTTGGAGGACACTATCAGTTTGGTAGAAGAAGGCCTCAAATTGGTTCGCAGTTGCCGTAAATTACTTGATGATGCCGAGCTGCGTATCAAAATCCTGGAAAATCCTCAGCCGGAGCAGCCCGCTCGTAAAAATGAGATGCCACTCAATGATGAACATGACTTCACACTCCTTTGAGCTCCCTGCCATCTTGGCAAAAATACAAAAGCACGGCGCGGTCCGTGATATGCAGCCCGATGAGCTCAAGGAGCTTGCCGAAGCTATCCGCGAATATCTGGTGGAAACCCTCTCTCAGACGGGTGGTCACGTTGCTCCCAATTTGGGCGTGGTTGAGCTGAGTATTGCATTGCACCGTGTATTTGAGACTCCGCGTGACAAGATATTGTTTGATGTCTCCCACCAATGCTATGTGCATAAAATGCTCACCGGACGTGTAGACCGCATGCCTACGATACGGCGCTTCCAAGGCCTTTCCGGGTTCTGCAAACGTGAGGAGTCAGAGCATGATGCCTACGGGGCAGGGCATGCCGGTACGGCTCTTTCCGCCGCTTTGGGTATGGCTACTGCACGGGATTTGGCAGGTGATGATTACCACGTTGTAGCTGTTGTCGGGGATGGTTCTTTTACCTGCGGCACCACGCTGGAGGCTCTCAATAACATCGCCACGACTACTCGCAAGTTTATCCTCATTCTCAATGATAATGAATGGAGTATTGATAAAAATGTGGGTGCTTTGGCTCGCTATTTCTCCTCATTGCAGGAAACGTCCACCTACACTTGGCTGCGAGACCGCACAAAGCGTTTCATTGAGGGGTTGGCAGGTAAGGGAGCACAAGAACAAGCTTCCAAGCTGGTTACTGCTGCCCGCTCGCTCATTACTCCCATGAGTTTCTTTAAGGAACTTGGCCTCAGTTATTACGGGCCGATTGACGGGCATGATATTCAGCGCGTGGAACGTGTGCTCCGAATCGCCACCCGCCTGAATGAGCCGGTTATTCTGCACCTCATTACGCGCAAGGGTAATGGGTATGAGCCGGCCATGAAGAATCCCTCCAAGTTCCACGGCATCGGCAGCTACAATGTGGCCGACGGCAGCACGAAGCCCTCCGCCGGCTATACCTATTCCGAGGTGTTCGGCAACACGCTTACTCGTCTGGCTGAGGATGACCCGGCCATTACTGCCATAACCGCTGCAATGCCCGGTGGCACGAAGCTGGACATTTTCCGCAACCGCTTCCCGAAGCGCTTCTTTGATGTAGGAATTGCTGAGGAACACGCCTCTCTTTTTGCATGTGGTATGGCTACTCAAGGGCTCAAACCTTATGTTGCCGTGTATTCTACTTTCATGCAACGCTGCGTGGATATGATTCAGCATGATGCTGCTTTGCAGAAGTTGCCTGTGCGTTTTTGCATGGATCGCGCCGGCCTCTCGCCGGATGATGGACCCACCCACCACGGACTCTACGATATCAGCATGATGCGTTGTATCCCCAATTTGGTGATGATGCAACCGGCGGATGAGGCTGAGCTTTGCCACATGCTGCACACCATGAATGGGATTAATGATACCCCGACTGCCATCCGCTATCCGCGTGGCTATGGTGAAGGAACCGCTCTTCCGGAGGAGCTTCAGACCTTGCCCGTCGGCAAGGCTCAGGTGCGCTATGAGGGGGCTGATGTCGCTCTCATTGCCCTCGGTAACATGAACAGCGTTGCTGAACGTGTAAGGGCGATATTGGCTGATAAGGGCGTGGATTGCGCGTTGATTAACGCGCGTTTTATCAAACCTCTGGATGAGGAGTGCATTTGCCGTTTCGCCTCTTCGTGCCGCCTGATTGTAACGCTTGAGGACCATACCGTTGTCGGCGGTTTCGGAAGTGCGGTACAGGAGTGCCTGAATCGGCGTGCTTGTTTTGTACCCATGCTTCCCATCGGTTGGCCGGATGCCTTCATTGAGCACGGCACCTTGGAACTCTTGCGTGCTAAGCACGGTCTTACCCCCGACGCCATTTCTCAACGTATTTTGCAACAACTTTAATCCCCCCGCCTCATGATGAATAAATACCTGCTTATAGCCGCCTTTGCCGGTGTTGCCTATGCTGCACCTGAGCTGCCGTCAACCACGCTTCCGGTAACGCCTACAGATGCCCCGCAGCCTCAACCCGAATCCGGCGATTATGAGATTGAGGATGTCCCCAACTGGGTGAATGCACTTTCCAATCTCCCCCCGGAGGCGCGTGGCAGGTACATCAGCAGTTTCGAAGCCGCCAAGCGCGCTTTTGCTCGTGGCTCTCTCTCCATGTGTGAGCAGTGCTTGGATGAGTGCGAGGCCATTTTCAGCGGCAACCCCAATGTCTGGAATCTCCGAGCCTCTGTTCTCATTGCTCTCAAGCGCTTTGCTGATGCGGAGGGCTGGCTGAAAAAAGTGCGTGAGGTTGCTCCGGATGACGTTGTCGCAACGCTGAATTTTTCCCTCCTTTATTTGGGCTCTTCCCGTTATGAAGATGCCTTGGCTGAGTGTGATAGCCTCCTGATTTCCATTAAATATAAGAAGGGGATGGATGGCCTGCGCCATAGCCTGATGTTCCGCAAGTTCCTCTGCCTTGTCATGCTGGATAAGGTGGATGAGGCTAAGCAGCTTGTGGCGGATGTTACGCCCATGACCCACTCCCCCCTTTACTACTATACCCAATCCGTGCTGGCCGTTATTGCTCAAGATCGCAATACTGCCATCCGCGAAATGACGGCGGCGGATTCCATTTACAGAACGGACCCCTACCTCGCCACCTACAAGCAGGGTATCACTTTCTCCGGTATTTTGGAGCGTTTCTTGCCCTCTGAACCTCAGTCTGCACAATAAGCGACTCTTCTTTTCCGCAGATGAAAGTGCGTGATGTCGGCACCATCCTCAAAACATCCCCGCTGGGTGACCATGGGCTGATTGTTACTTGGTGCACGGCTCTGCACGGCGTTTTGCGTACGGCTGCGCGTAATGCGCGCAAGCCGGGCAGCGATTTTACCGGGCACATTGATTCCTTTTACGAGGCAGAGTTAGTGTTTTCCTTGCCTGCTCGGGGGGATTTGTCCACACTCCACAGCGCTGTATTGCTCTCGGCTCGCCTCCCCTTGCGCTCCAACCTCTCGCGCCTCTGTCTTGCAGGTTATCTTTCTAGGCTTTTGCTTGCTACCGTGGAGCCCGGAGATGCCAACCCGGAGTGGCATCTCCTTATTTCCGGCGCTTTGGATTACATCGCCGCTTCCTCCCCTCGCCTCGCCATTTTAGAGCACTTCGAAAAGCGCTTGGCTTCCCTTCATGGCATTTATTCCCCCGTCATCCCTCCTCATCAAACTCTCCTGCGCCACTTCCAATCCCTCCCTTCCGACCGCCTGCGCTTTCTGGACTACTCTTCGCTTGCTTGAGTCCGTGCCTGCTGTGGCAAACGCCCATGTCTCAAGCTATCGAGAATCCCCCTTTCATCACCTCTCACAAACTAATCCGCACGCACAATACTGCATGTATTTTTTTACCGCCTCTTGGTGCTCTCCAACCGAGCAGAAATAACTCACCGCCCCCGAGTCTTAATGATACCCCCCCCCCGATTTTCTGCTATATTTTTGTTGAAATATAGCTAAGATTACGAGAGACAACAATTAGTGTTTGATTGATAAATTGGGCACTGCGTCAAAAAAGTCGCGTGAATGACGGACTGAGGCGCGCCAACCATCAAGAGTTGTGGTAATATGTGGTTGGAATGAAAATAATACCGGCTCTTGAAATGAAAGGCTGGCGCACCTCTGCGTCAGATTGTACAAGGGTGCTACCACGATGGTAGGCCATGCTGATGAGCAGGTCACGCTGCGTTTCATAATTCTGCGTAAGCGTCATGCCGTTGGGCTTGGTGAGCTCTTCTCTGTCAGATGTAAAATTCATACCTTTCTGTGTTGACTTACAATTTCATTCTACTATAATGAGGGTAGGGTGAGTTCCTTTTGCTCTCGCTGAAAAAAATGACGCTCTCAAAACTATTTTCAATAAAAATGCATTCCGAACCGCCTATTAGAGTAGAAAGATGAAAAGTGTCACAAAAACAACTGTGGTCGATCTCAAAAAAAATTAAGCGTAATTCTCACTAAAACTAACTTGATCCAATTAGAAATTTATTTCCGTTTTTGCACTATGAAAAAATCATTATTGAGCCTGTGGGTTCTCATACCTCTTGTGAGTATTGCTCACGATACACCGAAAACAGCATCTGATTCTACCCTACGCCCTAAAGATGGTATTGGCTATATTAAATACGCCATGATGAGCGCTGGGAGTGATAATGGAAATGCATACGCAAAAGACAAGTACATAGCATGCGAAGCTACAGCGATTTATCAATGCAAGGCCAACCACCTCTTCCTTAGTCGCCCATTTATCTTGGACAAATATCCTCTGTGTATTCATAAAAAGTCCTTTTTTTATGGGGTTGTCAGAGTAGAATCCGGTTATTCTGAGGCAGAATTCCCGGATGGAACTCTGTTTGTTGAAACTGTTGTGAAATCTCCTGTCTGGAATATTAATGCCGATGAAGAACTTAACCTTGATTATCATATCTATCTTTTACCTCTCAATAATGGGCATAATATCGATAAACAGTTAGAATTACCACCTGATAAAATATTAAGGACCGAACTCATTTTTTTCTCTCCCTATTTTGAAAAAGATGGGAGTTCATACGTTTTAACTTGGAATCCGGCAGAAACTGTACTAGGCTCTGCCAGAGTAAATAATGGTATGCTTTTTTTCCCATTCAGGGATGAGCCCGGTACTCATTTGGGAGCGGTTTTTTCTCCTGTTTTATTTTTCAATTTTAAAAAGCCAAAAGAGTTAATACTGTACGGAAAGATAGGAAACTCAACGCTCTGGTGTTTTATGGTTTTAACAGGAACTGACAATAATGGGAATACGTGGGTCTTATCATGGAAAAAGGTGAAAAGGGATGAACTGCAAAAATCCGAACAATATACGCAACATTCATAAAAACATCTTACTATTTCTAATGCGTTAATGCTATGAAAAGTTTTCTATCCTACATCTGCTCCTTATCTCTCTTTTTATGTATGGCTCTGGCTATGCAAGATTCAAATGAAAAGCCGAAAAAAGAAGATAATATACCACTACAGAATAATTATAATATTGAAGACATGCTCATAAGTGCCGATGGCCAATCAAGTCAGGCATATGTATCGAATCAATATATAGCATGTAAAGTAGCTTACTTTCATGGCTCAGGTGGTCTTAAGCTCTCTCTTTCTAGCCCGTTTATCATGAATGATCACCCTCAATCTATCCAAAATATGCTTTTTTTTCGCGCTGTTCTACTGTATGAGGATAAATTTCCTGATGTTCCTCAAAAAAGTGAACTACTCGTAGACACGATTGAAAAAAAAACGGTTTGGTGTTTTGAAAAAACAGAAAACAGAAATCTTAATTATAAAGTATATTTGGCTCCATTCTACAATCGAATGGAACCGTCGCTAAAGCACATTCTTAAAACGGATCTTATCGTCTTTTCCCCTTATTTTGAAAAAAACGGTGAATCCTATGTTTTAACGTGGAATCCCATAACTTCTGTACAAAATATAGTTGAAGCGGACAAACGAATCATTCTTTTCCCCTTCAGCGGAGAACCCGGTACTCGTCCCGGTGTTGTTGTTTCTCCGCTGCTGTTTTATAATTTTAACGGAGATTATATTGAGATTGTAGGGCGTATTGGTGATGGTAACATTATGGCTAAATTAGTGTACATAATTAAAGATAAACAAGGAAAAAAATGGGTCTTATCATGGAGAAAAGTGGATAAAAAAATGCTGCAGGAACATAGCAAATACTATCCATATGAAACACAATAATAACGACAGTCGTTATTGCCTCCTTTCGCTGTATGAGGCGGCGAAAGGAGGCAAGCAGTTTACTAATGTTAGATGCCCTTAAATTGGCTGTGGGAACATATCTGTATGCTCATCATCTGTATTAATTCCGTCATCCATAGGCTCCACTTCTACCTCAATAGGGGTAGCTGCGTCCTCGATTAACTCTTGCCCCGTATAGGTCCGAAGTCTAAGTGGCACATACGAAATAGAACCAGAAATGATGTATCGCGCCGTTGGAGGTGGGGAAGTACTGGCGGGTAGGTGAGGAAGAAGGGAGCGCGGAGGGGGTGGCGCGGCGGTATGCCTGCCGGATGGCGGCGGGGTGCCCGCAGAGGTGCCGCCGGGTGTATGCCGGGGGCC
>JAFQDN010000032.1 GCA_017415995.1 Akkermansia sp.
AGTGGTTCAGGAAAATGGGATTAGTCTCATTGCAGAGCGTAATCTGTAAAGGTTAGGAAACCGCCGTATGCCATAAAAGGCACGTACGGTGGTGTGTGAGGGGGCGAAAGCCCCCTACACGATTATGGGGTGCAGCTACCGCGTGCGCATCGTCCTCCTACCATCTTTTCTGGTTGATTTGCAAACAGGTCGTCTAGTCGGAGGATAGGTTCCGCGACCCGTCTTCGCGTCTCGCTGCGCTCGCTTGCTACGCCGTGGCCTCCGAGCTGCTGCGCAGCTCTCCGGGACCCGTCTTCGCTGTGCATGGGCTATCGCCCGTGCAGCTACGCCGTGGCAGGGTAGATAGCCGCCATCCGTCTCTGCGAGGGGCTACGCCCCCTCTCTACGGCGAGACAGGGAAATAACGAAGCCCGCAGGGGCGAACGTTTACGAGAGTGCCGACGAAGCCTAAATTTGAGCCCCGTCCGGGGCTCCGGAATCGTAGCCGGGGGTAAGCCCGCGCTAGCGGGCGCGACCCCCGGTTAAAACAGAAAAAGACATCAGAGCCCCGGTAGTGGGCGACAGTGGCTACGGCAACAATACATCGCGATGCTTTCAGTCGTCCCCCACCGGGGCATAATTTTTGTTTGTATGTAAACCGGAAGCGGCGCGCTAGTTATTCCGCTCCGGTAGCTGCGGCCTCCCTGAGGAGCTTTTTGCATTCAGTATAGCCTTTTAACGAGGCATAGCCGAGGGCTGTTACGCGATTTTTATCTGTTTTATTGATATCCACCCCCGGGGCTGCGAGCAACAGCTTGACGCATTCCGCATGGCCGTTTTTTGCCGCAAAGATGAGTGCGGTCTCTTCTTCATTGTATGCTGTTTGGTTGACATCAACTCCCGGTTGCGCAAGTAACAGTTTAAGACATTCCGCATGTCCATTGTATGCTGCAAGCTGGAGCGGCGTTTTCTTATCCCAGGATTCTTCTTTTATGTTGATATTAATGCCTTGTGTTGCGACTAATATCTTGGCGCATTCTATGTGGTTAAGCTCTGCCGCCCAATGGAGCGGGGATTTGCCCACCGCATCCCCCTTATTGACATCTGCTCCTTCTTTGATTAGTTTTTTTACTGTATTGACGTCGTTTTTCATTACCGCAAGAGGAAGTGGTTCCCATGTGCTTTCATCAAATCCCGGGGCTGCGAGCAACAGCTTAGTGCATTCCGTGCGGTTATACTCTCCTGCTTTGTAGAGTGCTGTCTTACCATCCGAATCTTTGATATTGACATCAATACCGGGTACTGCGAGTAATAGCTTGACACATTCCGGGTGATTTTCTTTTGCCGCAGCGATAATAGCGGTTGTGCTTAACTTATATGCGTTAACATCAATACCCGGAACGGCGAGCAACAGCTTGACGCATTCCGCATGGCCGTTTTTTGCCGCAAAGATGAGCGCGATCTGTTTTTGGTTGGCATCAACTCCCGGTTGCGCAAGCAACAGTTTAAGACATTCCGCATGTCCATTGAATGCTGCACGCTGGACCGGCGTTTTCGCATCCCCGTATACTTCTTTTATGTTGACATTAATGCCTTGTGTTGCGACTAATATCTTGGCGCATTCTATGTGGTTAAGCGCTGCCGCCCAATGGAGCGGGGATTTGCCCACCGCATCCCCCTTATTGACATCTGCTCCTTCTTTGATTAGTTTTTTTACTGTATTGACGTCGTTTTTCATTACCGCAAGAGGAAGTGGTTCCCAAGTGCTTTCATCAAATTCCGGGGCTGCAACCAGCAGCTTAATGCATTCCGGGTTGTTATACTCTGCTGCTTGGTAGAGTGGCGCCCTGCCTTTCTTGTCTGCCTTGTTGATGTCAATACCGGGTGCAGCAAGTAACAGTTTGACGCATTCCGGGTGGTCATTCTTTGCTGCCCAGTGCAGCGCTGTCCAGCCGTAATCCTCTTCTGCTGCATTGACATCAACACCGGGTGTTGCAAGTAAGAGTTCGACGAATTCTGCTCGTCCTCTCAATGCTGCTTCTTGGAGTAGAGTTCTGCTTCGCCAATACTTGTTGACATCCATCTTTCCGGAAGCGATTAATAACTTGGCGTATTGAGGTATGCCCTCCTTTAAGCAGAATCCGAATATATAACCAATGTCAATCTGCTCATCACTTGCCGTCATCAGGCTGGCGTAAACTACTTTATCGTTGCCTTCTCTTAATGCCCTTTTTAGGAGAGGGTTGCCTTGTTGTTCGAGGAACGCTTTTGCCTTTTGTTTTTGCTCATCTGTAGCATTGAAAATCTTTTTAGCCAAGGCTTTCACTGATTTGTCGGCTGTCTTTTTCTTTTTCTTACCCTTCTTGCCTTTCTTATTCTTTTTGGGGGCGAGGGAGATCCCATCTGCAAGCTCCGGGAGGGGAGAAGTGATGGCGGTAGCCTGTTGTGCGGGCAGCAGAATGCCCGCAGCGGTAAGCAGCGTGAGGAGATGATGGTATTTCATAATGAGGATATATAATCGATATTTATATCCTACCAAATTGGAGGGGTATCAAGCAAATTCTTTTTGAAAAGGCAAAAAGTTTTGTTTTTGGGGGATAGGAGATGGAATTTTTCATCAGCATTCGATGAAAGGAGTAAAAAAATCCTGCGCCGAAGGTAAAACCGGCGCAGGAGGGAGGAACCGAGTGGTCTATTTATTTTGCTCCGGCTTCTTTGAGTAGGCGTATCATTTCTTCTTTGCTTGTGCTTTTGTTAAAAGTTTCTGCGTTTTTTAAAGGGCACCAGTTACCTCGGTCTGTAGCATTAACATCAGCCCCTGCTTGGATGAGCATTTTTACAATTTCTGCATGGTCATTATACGAGGCTGCCAGCATGAGCGCCGTAGTGCCATAATTGTTCGAAGCGTTAACATTTGCTCCTGCTTGGATGAGGACTTTGACTGATTCGGTATGGCCATAATAGGTTGCATTCATGAGTGACGTAAAGCCTGTACATTGGGAATGATTAACATCAGCCCCTGCTTGGATGAGCGCTTTGATTGCTTCAGTGTTTCCTTTGTCGGCAGCCCTCATAAGCGCCGAATCGCCCGTATTCCTTGAATGATTAACATCAGCCCCTGCCAGAATGAGAACTTTGATGACTTCTGCATGCTTATTATGGCTGGCAGCTTGCAAAAGCGCAGTATCGCCTGTATAGTCTGAATAATTAACATCAGCTCCTGCTTGGATGAGGATTTTGACAATTTCTGTATTTCCTTTGTATGCAGCCTTCATAAGCGCCGATTGTTTTCTATTGTGTGAAAAATTCACTTTGGCTCCTGCTTGGATGAGCGCGTTGACCGTTTCAGTATGTCCGTTTTCTGAAGCCCACATGAGCGCCGTTTTGCCATTGTTATCGCATAGATTAACATCAGCCCCGGCTTGGATGATAGCGTTGACCGTTTCAGTATGTCCGTTTTCTGAAGCCCATACGAGCGCCGTTTTGCCTTTGTTATCGCGTAGATTAACAGCAGCCCCTGCTTGGGTGAGAGCGTTGACCGTTTCAGTATGTCCGTTTTCTGCAGTCCACATGAGCACCGTCTTTCCATAATGATCATGTTGATTGACATCAGTCTCTGCTTGGATGAGCGCTTTGACTGCTTCCGTATGCCCTTTTGCTCCTTCTTCCATAAGAGAATATATACCGTTATGATCGCCGGCTTCAGTGAGAGCTTTGACTACTTCTGTTGCTTCATTTTTCTGAGCCCTCATGAGCGCAGTATTGCCGAATTTATCTTTAGCATCGAGATTGGCTCCGGCCCGGATGAGTGCTTTTACTGCTTCTGTATTTCCGCCGGTGGCCGCTATCATTAGAGCTGTACATCTAAAATCATCTTTTGCATCGAGATTGGCTCCCGCTTGGATGAGCACTTGAAGAATTTCCGTTTTATCGTGTCCGGCCGCCTCCATGAGTGGCGTCCATCCGGTATTGTCGGGGCGATTAACGTCTGCACCTTCTTTAATGAGTATATTAACGGCATCCAGATATTGAGAATTAACGGCTTTTATTAATGCGGTGCGTCCATCATCAAAAAGGGGAGCGTTTATTTTTAATCCTGCTTGTATTGCTTCGTTTAACTTTGTGAGATTTCTGTGTTCGAGAGCTTCATTGAAAAGCTGAACCGGGGATACATTTGCGGGGGTGTTTTGTTTATTAGTCTTTTCATTTTTTGTTTTCTTTTTCTTACCCTTCTTGCCTTTCTTATTCTTTTTGGGGGCGAGGGAGATTCCATCTGCTAGCTCCGGGAGGGGAGAAGTGATGGCGGTAGCCTGTTGTGCGGGCAGCAGAATGCCCGCAGCGGTAAGCAGCGTGAGGAGATGATGGTATTTCATGATGAGGATATATAATCGATATTTATATCCTACCATATTGGGGGGGGTATCAAGCAAATTCTTTTTGAAAAGGCAAAAAAAAATTGTTTTTTGGGGGATAGGGGATGCAATTTTTCATCAGCATTCGATAAAAGGAGTAACAAGAGGCTCAAAAATGAAGATGAATGGGCCGGTGATGACTCCTACAAGGCAAAAGGGGGCTTCCGCGACAAAAATGACGGCATTACCGGCGTAATCCGCGATGTATGCGGGGCCAAGGAGCAGTTTTTGCATGGCGGTGCGCTTGCCGTGTATGGTGGGGATGGCGCCGGTGTGGTATTCGCCGTTGGTACCCGGTGCAAGTATTTTAGCAGATTTCGGTTTGCGCAGGGCGTGCATGCCGCTATACTTGACGGGGTGTTTGCGCATCTTCGGCGCGGCGGAGACTTTGATGACGGCGAGTTTATCCGCGCTGATTGGTTGTTTTGTGGAGCCGCGGGGCAGGCCTTGGATGCTGTCCACCTCATCATCCGTCAGGGGGAAGTAGTAAGCCTCGGCGGTCGAGATGTCGGTGTAATCCCATATGCCTGTGCCGTTTTTGTTTTGCTTGAACGGGAGACTGTCCGTCAGCGAATCCACTTTCCGTTTGGCATAGGCAACGCGCAGGCAGCAGTAAAAGTTCCCCTTGTGCTCATAAAGGTAGGGGGTGTGCAGTGCTTGCTCGGTCACGTTGACGATGGGCACGCGCTTGTCTTTGGCATCCAGCTGCTCTACCAAGTGGAGTTGGTGGCAAGAGCAGAGAACGGTGCAACACGCGGCTGCAGCAAGGAATTTTTGCGTGGCTGGCATCTTCAGCTGTTGGTTAACAGACGGTAAAAGCTTTCCGGGAGGGAGATGTTGCTGTGTGTCAGGGCATCGCGGAAGAGTGGTGCAATCTGTTCTGCCGTGAAGCCTGCTATACCGCATCCGATGGGGGTGACGAGGAAGTGGAGCTGCGGGTGGTCCGCTGCAAAGGAGATGAACTCACGGACGTAGGGCGCGATGGCATCCACCCCTCCGTGCATGGTGGGGATGGCGTAGCTTTGCCCTTGGAGTCCTACCCCTTGTCCCCATATGGCGCCGAAATGATTGAGGGCAGCGCGCGCCGCCCCGCCACCGTGTCTGCCTTCAAGATTGCTGCCGAATACAAAGACCTCGTTCTGTTGCAGGGTGGAAATTTTGGCAGGAGTGAAGCGGTGGTCGTTTTCCGTGGGTGCAACGGGGCGTGGAGTGAGCAGGTATTGTTCCGTAAAGCGGCGGATGATGTCCAGCTGCGGCGCGTCCGTATACGTCAGCGCGCGCGCCAGAATGGGCTCCGGCACACCATAGAAAGCAGCGGCAACGCTGCCCGCCATGGACGCAATGGTATCCGTATCACCGCCGATGGAAACGGCGTTGCGCAGAGCGTCCTCAAAGCTGACGGATTCAAAAAAAGCTTGCAGAGCTTGGGGGACGGAGCCTTGGCAGCTGACATCGAAACAGTAGTTGTCGCGTATGGAATCGAGCGTGAAGTCAATGTTGTAATAATGCTGCCGGATGTGCGTGCTGATTTGCTGTTTGGAATGCCCCGTGCGAGCCAAGTAAACAGCAACGGCGATGGCCTGTGCGCCCTTGATGCCCTCCGGGTGATTGTGCGTGACAGCTGTTACCGTTTCCGCCAAGTGTTTGACCTGCTCCAAACTGTTGCCGGCGTATGCGCAGGGAGAGACGCGCATGGCTGCACCATTACCCCAGCTGTTGTAGGGTGCAGGCGTGTCACTGTACAGCCATCGGCGGAAACCGCCGCCGTAGCCGGCATGCGGGTAGGCTCTGCCGTGCTTTTGCATGCTGCGTACGGCTGCAGCTGCCGTCTCTTCATAGCTTGGGGCGCTCTGCATCAGTGCTTCGGCTATGGCCAGAGTCATGACGCTGTCATCCGTTGGCCTGCAGGCGGGAGCAAATAAATCAAAATCCTTGCTGCGGTGGTTATGGTGTTCAAAACGTGAACCTACTATGTCCCCGATAATACTTCCTATCATACATGTTAGAATACTCTCCTCCATACCGTTGTCAAGCTGTAATTTAGGAGCATGTTACCGCTGTTACTTTGCCCGTTGTGTCATAATACTTAGCTTTTCCTAAATAAATGACAAAAAACAATAACTAAGTTTGGGGGCAAAAAATACATAAAGCACAACATATGGTATGAAAAATAAAAAAAGTATAGAAAATCTGGTGATTTTTACATTTTTACTTGCCAGAGCAAAAAAAAGTGGGTAAAATGGTGGAAACAGAAGGAGCAAACAATGAAATTCGCATTAGCAAAACAAGTACTGCTGGATGGGCTTAACAAGGTGGCCGGTGTGGTATCCACCCGCCCGAGCATGCCCATACTCTCCAATGTTAAATTGGAGGCAGCCGATGGGGAGCTGCAGCTGACGACCACCAATATGGAGTTAATCATCTTGGCAAAAGTGCCATGCATGGTAGACTCTCCCGGAGCAATAACCTTGCCCGCCAAGAAGTTACAGAGTATCATCCGCGAGCTGCGAGATGGTGAGGTGAGCGTGGAAACGAAGGGTAATGTGGCAACGATACGCTGCAACCGCGCACAATTTAAGCTTAATGGGTTGGCAGCCGAAGAGTTCCCGGGCTTGCCGGTATTCAAGGAGGCACGCGAGTTCAAGGTGCCGCAGGCAATGCTTAACCGCGGTTTCCGATACACGGAGTTTGCGATTTCCAATGATAACACGCGCTATCTGCTCAACGGCATCTACACCTGCTTCCAGGACGGAAAGCTGACGTTGGTAGCAACGGACGGCCGC
This sequence comes from Akkermansia sp., assembly GCA_017415995.1. Lineage (GTDB taxonomy): Bacteria > Verrucomicrobiota > Verrucomicrobiia > Verrucomicrobiales > Akkermansiaceae > Akkermansia. The sequence continues at coordinate 7,175 of JAFQDN010000032.1, forward strand.
CGATTGGCCTTGTTTGAGAATGAGCTGGAGTTCCCGGAATCTCAGCAGGTAGCCATCGACATACCGAGCCGCGCCGTGGCAGAGGTGCACCGCTTGCTGGGAGACGCCGGCGATGTGATGGTGCGCATTACCAACAACCAAGCTTCTTTCGATTTTGGTGATACACTGTTGGTAACCAAGCTGATTGATGGCAATTATCCGAACTACCGCCAGGTAATACCGGGTCGCTACAATGAGCGTATTATCATGCCTGCAGCTGATTTGAATGAGACGGTGCGCCGCGTGGCTTTGCTTTCCGCCGAGAAGACCAACACGGTACGCTTCCGCTTTGCTCCGGGTGTGATGGAGGTGCTCTCCAGCGCAGCCAATTTGGGTGAGGCAAATGAAGAGGTGCCGATTGATTATGACGGCCGCGAGATTGCCATCACCTTTAACGCAGATTACATATTGGCACCGCTTAAAGCAGTGGGAGACGGTGAGGTATCCCTTGACCTCATAGACTCCTCCAGCCCGGGAGTGATGCGTGTGGCAGACGAGTTCCTGTACGTGCTCATGCCCATGCACCTCAATTAAGGGATAAAGAGCGCCTTCCGTTTTTTCTAACAGGGGTTGGGGGAGAGGATGAACGTATGCGGTTCTCCTCTCCCCTTTGAATTCCGATAGCCGGGTATGAAGCAGAGCGAAAGAGTACTGATAGTCGGAGCCGGGTTGGCCGGCAGCGTGGTGGCGCGTTGCCTGGCGGACGCGGGAGTGCCGAGTTTGGTGATAGACCGCCGAGAGCATATAGCCGGCATGTGCTACTCCTCCATTGACGAAGAAACCGGGGTGGAGGTGCACCGCTTCGGGCCGCACACCTTCCACACAAGCAATGAGCGGGTGTGGGAGTTTGTGCAGCGCTTTGATGAGTGGTACCCATGGGTGGCGCGCGCCATGTGCACGCATGCGCGCGGTGTATTCAGCTTGCCAATTAACCTGCATGCCATCAATCAGTTGTTCGGTAAACGAATGAGCCCGGCCGAGGCGCGGGCGTTTGTGGCCGACTTGCAGGACAAAAGCATTATGACCCCGCAAAATGCCGAGGAGCAGTTACTGCGTTTTGTGGGGCGGGATATTTATGAGACCTTTTTCCGGGATTATACAATAAAGCAATGGGGCGTAAGCCCGCGAGAGCTAGCCCCGGATATTGTGAAACGCATACCGGTACGGTTCAGCTACGATAATAACTACTATTTTGATGCTCACCAGGGATACCCAAAGCACGGTTACACGGCGTGGGTGCAAAACATGCTGAAGCATGAGCTTATAGAGGTGCGGTTGAATACACCGTACAGCCGTGCCATGAATGAGGAGTTTGCGTACACCTTTTACAGTGGGCTGCTAGATGAGTATTTTGACTACGTTGCGGGGGAATTGACATACCGAACGGTGGATTTCCGCTACGAACGCGGCGTGGGGGATTTGCTGGGTTGCAGCTGGATGAATTATACGGACATGAGCGTGCCCTACACGCGCGCGCATGAGCACAAGTTTTTTGCACCGTGGAGCAAGCCGCAGCGCAGTGTGGTGTTGTATGAGTACAGCCGCGAGGCCGGGAGGGATGATGACCGTTTTTATCCCAAACGAATGCCGGAGGATATGAGCAAACTGGCTGCATACGTGGCAGCCGCAAAGGCAGAGCAGGGGGTAAGCTTTATCGGGCGCTTGGGCTGCTACCGTTATTTGGATATGCACTTGGTGGTGGAGGCTTCCATGAAAATGGCAGAGCGATGGTTGGCCGGGGAACGAGGGGATTTGAGTTTTGCCGTCTCGCCGTTGTGAGAAAAGCGTTACAACTGGGTGGCATCCTCTTTATCACGGGCGGATTTGCCGCCTACGGATTTGAGCAATTCCACGCATGAGGTATGGCCTGCTTTGGCTGCGTGATCCAGCGGTGTGAGCCCGCGAGAGTCCGTACGGTTTACATCCGTGGTAATTTGCATGAGTTGGCGGAGCATTTCCCTATGGCCGGAGGCCGCTGCATGGTGTTGAATGGTCATGCCGGAGTGGTCAGTCACGGAGGTGTTGATGCCGGCTTTGATGAGCAGCGCCATCAGCTGAATGTTGCCTGTAATGGCGGACATGTGGATGGCATAGCGCCCGGAGTCATCGCGCGCATGGATGTCGAGCTTGCCGGTTTCCAGCATCATGACAACGGCATCGGCATTGCCGAGCTCGATAGCGGCGTGAAGTAGTGGCGTGGTGTTGATTTTTGCATTCACATTGGCACCACGTTCCAAGAGGATGCGCATGAGGTCATTATTCTTGACGAAAATGGCCCAGTAGAGCAGCGGGCGCTCGCGGTCGTCCACCGCGTTGGCTGATACGCCGGACTCTAAAAGGATGAGCAGGCATTCCTCTTTTTCATGCTTGATGGCAGCCGTGGCGGCGGTGTCTGACTTGGTGGATAGCTCTGCCTTTGCGCCGGCAGCCAGCAAGGCTCGCAAATTATCACTGCTCCCTGCTGCGGCTGCAAGTATAAGCGGCGTGGTGTCCGTATCAGAAATACGGTTGGGGTCCGCGCCTGCTTCCAGCAGTTTTTTGACGCAGGTAACGTAGCGTGTTTCAGCGGCTTTGTGCAGTGCAGTCAGTCCGTTTTTATCCGCATGGTTAACATTTGCCCCGGCCTCCAGCAAGAGGCTGAGGGTGCCGTGCTCACCCGCAACGGCAACGGTGTGCAGTGCCTCGGAGTAGTCTGCGGGCTTGAAGCCCTTTTTGAGGAGATTTTCCGCGATGGCGAGCTTTCTGGCAGCTGCATCATGCTTAGCGGCTGAGGCTAGGTTGAGGGGCGTTTTACCGTGGTTGTCGGTGCGTGTAAAATCCGCTCCGTGGCGCAGCAGAAGCGCTACGCACTCAGCTTGGCCGGCGCCGGCTGCTGCGTGCAGCGGGGTATTTTTGTTTTCCGCTGTGCTGTCTGCTGAAACCCCGTTTCTGAGCAAGAGCTCCACGCAGGCACTGTGCCCGCCGCCTGCCGCTGCAATAAGGGCATGGGCCCCGGTATTGCCGCTCAGGAGGAGGGAAGAGTCCGCCTCAATAATCAGTTGTAATTGCTCCACGTTGCCGGATTGAGCTGCGTGCAGCAAGACAGTGGCATCCACCGTGTTGATTCCCTGCTGAGCGAGGAGGTGTAGCGCTATGGCTTGCAGACTGTTACGGCGCACGCCTTTGCGGGCTGCGGCTAGGGGCGTTTCTCCTGTGGCATCAGTGGCCAGCGGGTTTGCTCCTGCCTGCAAGAGTGCTTCCGTGCCGGTTCGGGAATCCTCCTTCACGGCTGCATGCAGGGGAGTGAGCCCGCGCTCACAGCCCTCAGCAAAGTTCGGGTCCATGCCGGTCCCGATGAGTGCGGCAATGCAATCCGCATGCCCGCCGGCAGCTGCCGTGTGCAGAGCCGTGAGGTTTTGGGAACTGAGGAGTGCGGGATTAGCGCCGTTTTGCACAAGTACCAGCAAACAATCGCTATTGCCTTGTTGCGCTGCCAAGTGCAGGGGGGTGAATCCGCGGGCGTCGCGCCCGTTGGGGTTGGCTCCGGCCTGTAACAAGAGGGTGACGCAGGTTGCATGCCCTTTTTCCGTTGCTTTGAAAAGGGCTGTGTGGTTGTCGGCGGTCTCGCAAATGTCCGGGTCTGCTCCGGCTTCCAGAAGCAAGCTAACCCCCTCTTCAAGCCCGGCTGAGGCGGCAGCGATGAGTGCCGTGTGGCGGTTGGAAAGCGCATTGACTGCCGCCCCGTGGCGGAGCAATAAGCGCATGCAGTCCGTGTGTCCTTGTTCCGCCGCGTGGTAAAGCGGGGTGTAACCCGGGCTTGTTTGCTCATTGGCATCGGCCCCGGCTTGCAGCAGTGCCTCCACGCAGTCGGTGTGGCCTGCATCAATGGCTTTGATGAGGGCACTCACGCCGTTTGCGCGGGCTTTTACCTGTGCTTTATTTGCCAAAAGCAAGCGTAAAACTTCAACATGACCGGCTGATGCAGCGTAGTGCAGTGGCAGGGTGCCGTCGTTGGCGGCGCGGTTGGTGTCGGCCCCGTGCTCTATGAGAGTACCCAAGCACTTGAGGGCGCCGTGTTCAATGGCAATGATGATGAGGGGAGCCCCGCTTTCTCGGTCCGTGCTGTTGGGGTCTGCTCCGTTTTGCAACAGGGCACTGAGCTCAGTTGCGTTGTCCTCTTTTATGGCTGCCACCATAAGGGAGGTCGATGTTAAAGCCTCCGTTGGGAGTAGTTTGGAGGTTTTTCCGGTTGTGTTGATGGCAAGTGTGCCGGGGGATTCCGGTTTCGTTTTAGTTCCTTCCAACAGGGCGGAGCAAGCAGCATCTGCCGATGCTAAATCGTATATGGTTTTGCCCTCAATGGTGCGCATGCGCGGGTCTGCTCCGGCTTCCAGCAAAAGGCGTAAACACTCGCTGTGGCGTTCTTTTACGGCATAGAGCATGGGCGTATAACCATCGGCATCCGGGCGGTTCATTTCTGCCCCGAGCTCCAGTAATACTGCCACGCAGGCCGCCTGCCCACGCTTGGCTGCAACGTGCAGCGCAGATTGCCCTCCGGAGTTGGCGGCATCGATTGGGCATCCTTTTTCTGCCAGCAGCCGGCAAATATCCGCAAATCCGCTTCCGGCAGCACTATGGAGGGCCGTGTTGAGGGCGTTGTCACGTGCGGCCGGGTCCGCCCCGGCCGTCAGCAAAAGGCGCACCGTATCCGTATTGCCGACCTGTGCGCCGGTAAGGAGATTTTTCGCGTACTCTTCGGATGAAATGCCCTGTTTGCTCAGCTCGGCTTCCGCTCGGGCAATGGCCGGGTCCGGCGGGGGTGCATCCGTAGCATCTTTAACAAAGTAAAGCCAGTAAGCACAGCCCCCCAAGGCCAGTAACAGCACCGGGGGAATGAGCTTGCGGATTTTCATGACTCGCTGTATAACGGGTAGGGACTTACGCCGTGATGGTTTCCGCTATGCACTGTGCGGCATCCGGGCGGGCTTGTGCCTTCATGGCATTTTCCATGGCCGTGCGGGCATCCGGGTCCATGATGGTACCATGCACGAACTTGTGCACCACCTCATTGGTGAGCTCGGACTGTTGGCACATAACGGCCGCATGTTGCTCTGTGAATACCTTGGCGTTGTGCGTTTGGTGGTCATCTGCGGCGTAGGGGAAGGGCACCAGCAGACAGGCCTTGCCTATCATGGAAAGCTCTGTAAGTGTGGAGGCTCCGGCGCGGGCAATGACGCCATCTGCTGCTGCGTAGGCGGATGGCATGTCGGAGCAGAAGCCGATGACGCGGATGTTCTCCGCCCCGGCAGCCAACTCCTGCACGCGCTCGCAATCCTGTTTGCCGGCAATGACGTAGTAGTACACCTCAGGGTCGGCTTTGGCTGCCTCAATGAGCATAGAGTTAAGATTCTTTGCGCCCTGAGAACCGCCTGTGACTAAGATGACGGTTTTATCCTGCGGGAGGCCGAGTTGCTGTCTTGCTTGTTCACGGGAGGGGAGGTGCGTGAGCTCCTCGCGCACCGGGGTTCCGGTGACTATGCAACGGCTTTTGCCGAAGAAGCGAGCAGCCTCTTTAAGCCCTAGCAGTACCGCCGTGCACCAACGAGCCGTCATTCGGTTGGATTTGCCGGGCATGGCATTGCTATCATGCACAAAGGTGCGCAAGCCCAGCTTGTGCCCGGCGCGCACCGGTGGCAGTGAGGTAAACCCACCCATGCCGATGACGACGTCCGCTTTCTCTTTGCGGATGATGCTTTTGCAGTTAAAATACGTGCGTACCAAGTTCCACAGGAAGCCCGGGGTACGCAGGGAAAGCAAGGGGGGCTTGGCAATTGCCTGCACGGTGTGAAACTCCAAATCTCCGTATTTTTTGGAAGCCTCAGCATCCACATCCTTGCGGGAGATGAGCAAAACGGGGCGGTGCCCCATGGCTTTGAGCTGTTGAGCCACGGCGATACCGGGGAAGAGGTGGCCACCGGTGCCACCGCATGCAATAATGATGTTGAGAGGGGTTGCCATAGCCTTATTTGTTGTCTTTGAGTCGTCTGATAGGCCAGTAGTTCTGGCGGATGAGGGGGGTGTGGCGCTGAACGCTGGTGAGAATGCCGATAGCCAACATGGTGAACACCAAATTCGTGCCACCGTAGCTGATGAAGGGCAGGGGTAAGCCGGTGTTGGGCAGCATACATGTTACCACCATCATGTTAAGGGCTGCCGGCCAGAATATGGTGCTGACCAGCCCTACTGCCAATAATCTGCCGAATGTATCACGTATTTGCAGTGCCAGTACCGTGCCGGCCAGCGTCAGGAGCGTGAAGAGCAGCAGTACCCCGATGGAGCCGATGAATCCCCACTCCTCACCCACGATGGCGTAAATGAAATCCGTGTGAGCAAAGGGAAGACTGCCGTACTTGTTGATGCTGTTGCCAAGCCCCACGCCGGTTATGCCTCCGTTTTCAAAGGAAAGTTGGGATATCCACTGCTGGCGTCCGGCTCCGCGAGCATGCGCCTCCGGGTTCAGCCAAGCAAAAATACGCTCCATGCGGTTGGCACTGCTGGTGGACATCTCGACCAAGGCCAGGAAGCCGGTTGCTGCCGTGAGCAGTAACAGCCATATGCGAGCCCCTGCAACAAACATGACCGCAAAGCCGGATACGGCCAACGCCGCTGCCGTTCCCATGTCCTTTTCAAACAAAATCAGGGCCAACGGTATCGCAAATATAATCCCCGGCAGCATGAACCCCTTGGTGAAGGTGCCTGCTACCTCGCGGTGGGTGGTATACCAGTGTGCTAAGGTTATGATGAGTACGCTCTTGGCTAACTCGCTTGGTTGGAAGGTGATGAATACTAAGTTAATCCAGCGCGATTCGCCGTTGAGGTTCATGCCGATTACCGGTAAATAACAGCAAACCAGCAGTCCACAACACACCCAGTACATGAACTTTACCCAGTTGCGGTAATGGTGGTAATCTATGGAGCTGACACAGAGAGCGGCAGCCAAGCCCAAACACGCAAAAATGGATTGCTTGAGCAAAAAGTCCATCGGGTCCTCGCCCTCGCCCACGTGAGCACACAGCCCCGTGCTGGCTACCATCACGATGCCCAGTATCAGCAGGGTGATGAAGCAAACCCAGATGCAGATGATGCTCAGTCGAGTCGACATGTGCCCGTTCAGCGTCTACGCTTGTTAGCTTGTTGCTTGGCGTATTCTTTAGCCTGCGGAGTAGCCGGTACGCGAATGGTAGCCCCGGCGCGGATGTTGTGATCCTTCATTCCGTTAAGCTTTTGAATGGCTGTCACATTGGTGCCGAAGCGTCTTGCGATTTTGCTGAGGCTATCTCCATTGTTGATGGTGTAGACAACGCCTTCACGCTCCAGACGTGCAGCCTCGCGGTCTGCCGTAATTCTCTTAGCCTCTTCAGAGTTTGCCTTTAAGGGGACGCGGATGTTGGTGCCGGCAACAATGCGGTTCGGGTCCGTAATCTCCGGGTTAATGGCAAGGATTGCCCGCACATTCGTGTTGTGCCTGGCTGCAAAGCGGGTGAGGGTTTCTCCACTGCCGATAACCTCCATCTTGTGAGGCGTGGCAGAGAAATCCGCAGGTTGTACCGGGGTGGGGGTGGTGTCCGGCTCTACCTCCACTACCTCTACCTCTGTGGGAGCTTCCACAGCCACGGCATCCGCCGGCAGCGGTTGTGTGATGTGGCCGGGGTTTGCAGTGGGACCGGGTACCGGCTGAGGTACCGTGGTGGCGATGGGTTCTGCCGGGGGCGGGGAAGAAAGTGAGGAATCGGCAACGGCGGAGTTGCTTGCATCTATCTTACCGTGCAGGATAACACCACCGATGATGATAAGGTGTACCAAAAGCAACCCGACGATAAGGCGGATAATGGTGGTGCTGTTGCTGCGGTCTTCCACCAAGCCCACCTCACTGCGGTGGCGTTTGAGCGTGCGGTTGAAAAAGCTGAAGAGCCCGCCCCTTCTGCCCTTGTTGCGCGCGAGGTCCGAGTTGCGGTATGAAGATTGTGAATTCTTGCTCATAATGTGGTGATGTTGGGAGGAATCAGAGGTTCAGTGTGCGGAGTACGGCGTTACGGAAGCACTGACCGCGCTGCACGTAGCCGCTGAATTGATCAAAAGAGGATGTGCCGGGGGAGAAGAGGACAACATCTCCCCGCATGGCTTGTTGTGCAGCAGCTGCTACAGCTTGCTCTACGGTTTGCACTTTTACCGTCTTGCAAACCGCGCTGAATGTGTTTTCCAGCTGGTCGGCAATTTGTCCGAACACAATACAGCAGCGGGCTTTCTGCGCCAGCATGGGGTTAATGGCTGAGTAATCCAGCCCTTTGTCTTTGCCGCCTGCCAACAGGATGATGGGGCGCGTTTGAGAGCGCACGGCTGCCTCTGTGGAGTGCAGGTTGGTGCTCTTGGAGTCGTTAAGCCAGAGAATGCCATCCATTTCCGCTACGGTTTCGCAGCGGTGTCCGGGCGGGCTGAAGGTGCGGATGCCGTGTTCAATGACCTCATCACTGAGTCCCACGCTGCGGCATGCCAATATGGCAGCCATGGAGTTTTCCGCATTGTGAGCCTGTTCCATAGCCGTGCCACGCAGTCCCATGAGCGGACGCCCGGCTTCCATGATGTAATTTTGGCTGTAGTAAAGGCGCCCGGAGCCTACCACGGAGGAGAACTCCTGCACTTGGGGGCGAATGGCGGGCATGTTTTCACCCACGCGGATGATGGCCTGCTGTTCCTCCGTCATGTTTTCAAAAATGCGCAACTTGGCGTTGAAGTAATCCTCCACCTTGGTGTAGCGATCCATGTGGTCGGGGGCAAAATTGAGCCAAATGGCTACCTCCGGGCGGAAGCTGTGGATGGTTTCCATCTGGAAGGATGATACCTCCAACACGGCAAACTCCGGGGCATTCGGTTCCATGGCCAATTCACAGAACGGATAGCCGTAGTTTCCGCATGCTTTGGCGGTTTTGCCTGCTTGCAGCAGAATATGCTCGATGAGCGCGGTGGTGGTGGTTTTGCCGTTGGTGCCGGTGATGGCAATAATGCGCCCGGGGTAATAGTTGTAGGCTAACTCTATCTCGCCGATGATGGGAGCGCCTATGGCGGTGAAGGCCAAGGTCCAAGGAATATCCGCCTCTATGCCGGGGGAGAGCACGACCAGCTCTGCCGCGTAGTTGCGGGCATCGTCTTCCGTGGCGCCGGGAACAAACCTGAGTGAGCTGTCGGCACATGAGGCATGCGGGTCTGAGTCAAAGATGCACACGTCGCCGGCTCCCTTAGCAAGAGCCAGCCGTGCGGCGGATACGCCACTGCGTCCGCATCCGAGTACTGCTACTTTTTTACCGGTGAGATTCATATTCGTACGTGGCAGGAAATTATACTGTTTTTGCTCAGTAAATGCAAGTGAAAAAGAGGGCAAGTGTCAGCAGAGCCAAGAGGAGTGCGACAATCCAAAAACGTACACAGACCTGGGTTTCCGTAAGTCCGCATTTTTCAAAGTGATGGTGTATGGGAGCCATGCGGAAAAAACGGCGTCCTTCCCCGTATTTTTTGCGAGTATATTTGAACCAGAATACCTGAATCATGACGGAACAAGCCTCCGCCACGAAAACACCGCCCAATACCACCAACAGCAAAGATGTGCCACTGCATACGGCTACGGTTCCCAGCAAGCCCCCCAGTGCCAGTGAGCCGGTATCACCCATGAATACTTTGGCCGGGTTGCAGTTAAACCACAGGAAGCCGGCGCAGGCGGCAGCCGTTGCCAGCATGACCGGGCTGAATACCGGCCCCAGAATCAGGGTGAACGCCAGCGTGCCAATAATCATGCACCCGGCAGCCAAGCCATCCAGTCCGTCCGTCAGGTTGACGGCATTGGACGTGCCGATGATGACCAGCAGGGAGAGCGGGATATAGATGAGACCGATATCAAGCAGCCCGTAGAACGGGATGTAGAGGGCGCTGATGCCCGGTACGGCATAGTACAGGTAAACGGAGGCAGCCGCTGCTGCAATGAATTGCAAGCCGATTTTGAACATGCCACTCACGCCGTCTGAACTTTTTTTGGTGATTTTTGCATAATCATCCAAGAAGCCGAGGAATGCCGTAATGCCGGTGACAAGGAGGATGCTGTGAATGCGCGGGTCTGTCAAGTCGGCGCACAGGAGGATGCTCAGCAGGATGAGGCTGATAATCATGAGCCCGCCCATGGTGGGGGTGCCTACTTTGCCTTGGTGCTCCGGCGCCAGTACGCCTTTGCTTGCCTCGCGGATGGGCTGCCCGGCTTTCAAGGCGCGCAATATGGCAATGAGCCGAGGCCCGATGATGAGGGAGAGGACAAAAGGAATCAATACCGGAAGTACCAGTGTTACCACAAGTTCTAGTGCCGGGGAGTTTGTTTCTATCAGTCGGAGCATAATTATTTATCCGTTTTAAGTGAGGGGAACAGTTCGTACATGCTGCGCTCCATACCTGCGGAGCGTGAGCCTTTGAAAAGGATGCTGTCCCCGGGTTGCAGCATCTCGCGCAGGGTGGCAGCTGCTTCTTCCGGGGTGTTGACCAATACGGCCGGTATGCTTTCCGAGGCGGCTTGGCACAGGGCGATGGTCTCCGCGCATTCCTCGCCAACCACCACCACGGCAGTGTAGCCGAGTCCCGCTGCGCACCACCCTATTTCCTCATGGGCAGCAATGCCCCCCTCGCCCAGCTCACCCATTTTGCCGAGTACCGCATAGCAGTTGCCTTGGCCACGCAGTGCCGCAACGGTACGGAGTGCGGCCTGCATACTCTCAGGGTTGGCATTGTAGGTATCATCCACCACGGTGTAGCCGTCCACCTGCTTACAGGCCAGGCGTCCGGCGGTAAGGGATGCAGAGGCCAAACCGTCCGCAATCTGTTGCAGAGAACAACCGAGTTTCCATCCGGCCGCGGCGGCTAAAAGGCTGTTACTGACCATGTGGGCTCCGGGGATGGGCAGCTCGATGCGGATTTCTCCCAAGTCGTCAATATGCAGGTCATAACTGCTGCCGGCGGCCGTTGTGCGTACGTTCAGGGCGCGTACGCAGCTGTTGCACCCGCCCACGGGAAGGGGTGTTCCCTTGGTGGAGGCAGCTATGGTGCTTGCAAAGTCATCCGTTGCGGGGTATATCATGTACCCGTCCTCCGGCAGGGCACGGGCTACGGTGCATTTTTCCTCGGCAATGGCTTGGCGACTGCCCAAAAACTCCATGTGAGCGGAGCCGATGGTGGTGATGATGCCGATGCGGGGGCGAGTCATGGCGCACAGGGGAGCAAGCTCGCCTGCGTGGTTCATCCCCATCTCCCAAATAGCAGCTTGTGTGCCTTTTTCCGCGGCAAGAATGCTCAGTGGGGTGCCGATGTGGTTGTTGAGGTTGCCTTTGGTGGCAATAGCGTTGTATTTGCGGCTCAGCACGGCAAGACACATGTCTTTGGTGCTGGTTTTGCCACTGGAACCGGTAAGGCCTACCACGTGCAACGGTTCCAGCTGCGTCCTCCACCATGAGGCCAGCTTTTGCAGTGCATTCAAGGTGTCATTCACCAAGATAACGCTGCACTCACTGTTGTATTCTCCGGTAAGTTTGCTTACCACAACCGCAGCAGCCTGCTCGGATGCCTGTGCTGCAAAGTTGTTGCCGTCAAACCGCTCACCACTGAGCGCCAAAAAGATGCTGCCCTCCGTTACGGCTCGGCTGTCGGTTGTCAGCCCGTTTGTAATGCAGCGTTTGCCCGTGCATATGATTTTGCCTCCGGTGGCGGTTGCCAGCTCTGTGGTGGATAAGCTCTTCATCTTTCCGGTGCGTGGTGCTTATTTGCGGTTATTGGGTTTGCGGGAGGGTACGCTGCGGCCTTCGGGGTTAAGTTCCTCGTAGTATTTGGCGACTACGGCTGCATCCGAGAAGCTGATGGTTTCATCCGCAAAAATCTGGTAATTTTCATGCCCCTTACCGGCAATGAGAATGCAGTCCCCGGGGCGAGCCAGTTGCAGAGCCGCGCGGATAGCTTCGGCACGATCCGTGATGCGGTGCTGCTTTTCCTGCGGTATACCGGGCATGATTTCGTCGATAATGCTTTCCGGGTTTTCGTTGCGGGGATTATCACTGGTAACAATGCAGACGTCACTGTAGCGGGCAGCGGCTTCGCCCATCAGGGGACGTTTGGTGCGATCGCGGTCGCCACCGCAGCCGAAAACGGTGAATACGCGGCCTTGGCGGCAAAGCTGTTTCATGGTGCGGCACACGTTTTCCACGGCGTCGGGGGTATGGGCGTAGTCCACAAAGCATTGCACGTTGTTGACGCTGCTTACCAGCTCCATGCGGCCGGGTACCTGCGGGGATTGCGCTAAGCAGGTGATGGCATCACGTATGTTTACACCTGCTGCGACTGCACCTGCCAGGGCTGCTAAGCTGTTGGAGACGTTGAACTCACCGATGAGCGGCGTGCGCACTAGGTAGCTTTTGTTGCCGTACACCAGCTCGTATTGGCTGCCTTTCAGGGATACGATTTTGGGCTCCGCCCGGAAGTCTGCATCTTTGGCCATGCCGAAAGTGCGTACTTTCATGATGGGGCGTAACTCTTCCGCCAAGCGGCGCCCGTATGCATCATCAGCGTTGATGACGGCTACGGACTTTACGTTCTTATTGGCTGCCATGCGCGTGAAGAGCAACTTTTTGGACTCATAGTATTCCTCCATGGTACCATGGTAGTCCAAGTGGTCTTGAGTGAGGTTGGTGAAAATACCGACACGGAAATCCGTGCCCGTGGTGCGCTGCTGGTGCAGGGCGTGTGATGATACCTCCATGGCAACGGCTCGGCAGCCGTTGTTGACCATATCTGCCAACATGCTTTGCAGCTCTGCACAGCCCGGGGTGGTGTTGTGGGAGGGCACACGCCGCGCGCCGTCATCGTACAGAATGGTGCCGATAAGCCCTGCGCGTTGCCACGTGGCGCGGAATATGGAGTTGACCAGATAGCTGATAGTGGTTTTGCCGTTGGTGCCGGTTACTCCCAGCATGACTAACTGCTGCGCCGGGAAGCCGTGCCAAGCACTCATCAGCAAGCCGTCTGCCTCATGGGTGTCAGCCACCTGTACCCAGCATATGTCTTTTTCCTTTGCGTGGTCGGGGCAGGGTTGTTCTGCCACTATGGCCACGGCTCCGGCTGCAATGGCGTCCGGGATGACGCTGTGGCCGTCAAAGCGCGTGCCTCGCACGGCCACATAACAGCTGCCGGGTATTACCTTGCGGCTGTCGTCCGTGAGGAGGGTGAGTGCTTTCTTGAGCTTCCCGGTAATAACTGCACCGGGGAGTACGGAGAAAATCTGTTTGCTGTTCATCATAACCTTGGTCTGACTCGGATAAGTTTTATTGCTGTTTTTGGGGCTGCTGTTGGGCTTCCTCCTGCTTGCGGAGGTAGGCCTCGTATGCGGCCGGGTCCGTGGGCTTAATGTTTTCTAACTTGATGATGCGCTCTGCCACGCGTTTGAAGATGGGGGCTGCTGCGGTGCCTCCACCGCCCGCCACGCCGTCTACGATGGTAAGGATGACGTATACCTTCTTGCGCTGTTCCTTGGGTTTGGCCATCTCGGCCTCCCAGTTGATGTTTTCATCCAGCGGGAAAATGCCGGCAAAAGATGCCACGTGGTACTTGCTGATGTATGAGCCGTTTACGACTTTTTCCGCCGTGCCGGTTTTACCGCCTACCTTAAAGCCGGGAATGTGGGCAGTGTGCCCGGTGCCACGCCCCAACTCACCCTTCGTATTCGGGTCACAAACGCTCAGCAAGGCTTTCAGGATGTAGTTTGCCGTGCTTTGCTTCATGACGCGCACATTGTCGCCGGGCTTATGCTCGCATTCATCGTAGGTGCTGCCGTCCGGGGCAATGATGGAATCCACCAAACGCGGTTTTACCTTCACGCCGCCGTTGGCAATGGCTGCATATACCAGTGCCACGTGCATGGGGGATACGGTGATGGCGTAGCCGTAGGCCATACTGGCCATCTCTCGCTCACTGCATTTTTCGCGATTTTTGTTGCGGGTGGAGCCGTTGCTGACAGCCGGAAGCGGGATTGGCAGTTTGTCCAGCAGACCGAGCCTGTCCAAGTAGCTGTTGTATTGCTCCCACGTGCAGTGGCGCAGTACTTTCACCGTGGCGGGGTTACTGGAGTGCTTGAGTGCACAGCCGATGGACATACCGGTGCTCAATCTGCCACTGCGGATGCCGTCGGATATTTTTGCACCGCCGATGGTGATGGGCGTGCCGTTAGTGCCATGGCGGTACGGGTCAACTTTCCCCGTGTCGATGGCGGTCAGGATGGCAATCGGTTTGAAGGTGGAGCCCGGCTCGTAACTGGTTTGGCAGGCGTAGTTACGGTCGCCGTTGTTAATCTTTTTGTCGCGGTCTGTGTATTTGCCGTACTCGTACGTGGCAAAGGGGGTAATGACTTCTCGCGTGTTCAGATTGAACGCCGGACGGTTTACCATCGCCAGAATATCGCCGGACACGGCCTCCAGCACAATCATGCACCCTACGGGGCATTTATGCTCACGCAGGCCTTTATCCAGCTCTTCCTCGCAAATGCCCTGTATGCGCATATCCACCGTCAGGCGCAGGTTCAGGCCGTGTTTGGGTTCCAAGTAGCGGTCATCTTCATGCGGTATTACCTGTCCGCGCGCGTTTTTGTGGTACTCGCGGCGTCCGGGGGTACCGGCCAGATAGCTGTTGTAAAACTCCTCCACCCCGCCTTCACCGGCGTGGGTTTCTTTCTTTACGCACCCGAGAATGTGGGTGAGCATGTGCGGCACCACGTAGCTGCGCTTCAGGCTGGTTTCCACCGTTATCCCTTTGATGTGAGCTGCCGATAAGGTTTCGCGCAAGCGGTCGGCATCTTCCAAATTCAGCTCTTTAAGCAGGTAAATAAGCTGTGTAATTTGTACGGGGCTTTTTTCGCCTCGCGCCTCAGCTGCTTTCTTTTGGGCAACCTTGTCATATTGCCCTATCTTGTCGGCTATTTCCTCAGCCGTCATGATTTTGCCACCGTTTTGCTCTACCGGCAGTTTTGCTGCAAAGCGAGCTATGAGCTCGGCCACCAGCTTATCGTGGGCACGGTAGTATTCTTCACATACCTCGGGGTCGTATTGCAACAATACATTGGCGGCGGCGTCATTGTGTACGCTTTCGCGGTGCACCTCGGCACGCTCCTCGGCGGTGAACTTGCGCCGCGCGTGGTTGAGTAATTCATTGCGCTTGGCTCTCAGTAATTTCTCGCGTTTTTGAGGGTCAGCGGTTTGCTGCCATTCCGGAGAGTGTATGACTTGGTTGTAGGCAAGTCCGTAGGTTACTTGGTCAATACTGCGCAGTAGAACGCGATCCGCCTTAACCTCAGCCACCAAAATGTTGTTGGTGAGGATTTCGCTGTGGCGGTCCATGATGATGCCGCGGTGTGCAGGGATGATGTCTACATCAATATTCTCACTGCCGGCTTTGCTGCTGTGTTCATTTCCCGTGCCGATTTGGTAATCCGCCAGCTTAGCGGATATCAACCCGGACGCCAGTAGGATGAACCCACATAATATGAGGCATCTGCCTGCAAATGGTATTTTTGTCTTCATCGGCTTGGTGAGTAAGAAGTTTGGTTATGCGTGGCTCAGCGGGCTGCTGTGGCGCGTTGGCTCTCCGTTTGTTGCAGGTCGCGCAGGGGTTCAATCTGGTCCGGGGTAATATCCCGCAGCTCAGAGTTAAAGCTATCGAGGCGTGCGAGCATGGCCCATCGGTTGGTGAGCGTGGTAATTTTGGCACGGTGCTCGTTGGTGTTCATGTTGCTCTCGGAAATGCTACGGTTAATGAGTTCAATTTCCGTACGTACTGCAACTTGCTTGTTTTTGAGTACGGCAAAAGTCACTCCTCCCGTAGCTGTGATGATGGCAAAGAATACCATCCACACCAGGAATGAAAAGCTGATGCTGAGGGAATAACGGGATGATGTGGCTTGTGCTGCTGACATGGTGGTGTATGTGCGGATGTGAGAGTATCAGAGTTTTTCGATGACTCGCAGCTTGGCGCTGCGTGAACGGGGATTTGCTGCCAGTTCCTCATCGCCGGGGATAACCGGCTTGCGGTATACGGCCTTGGCTGCGTACTCCGGATTGGGGCGGGGTGCCGGCCACTCCGGACGGTCGATTTCTGCTTTGGTGACGAGCTCAAAGTAGCGCTTGACGGCGCGATCCTCCAAGCTGTGGAAGGTGATGATGGCAAAGCGCCCGCCGCTCTTCAGCAGGCTCAGTCCGGTGCGCAGCAGCTCTTCCAGTGCTCCGAGCTCATCATTGACAGCTATGCGCAGGGCTTGGAAACTGCGGGTTGCAGGGTGCTGCTTGCCTTTGCGTGGCAATACGCCGGCGATGATGTCGGCCAATTGCGTGGTGGTGGTGATGGGGGCTTTGGCGCGCTCCTGTACGATGCGGCGGGCAATGGCTCGGGAGGCTCGCTCCTCACCGTACTGCCAAAGGATGTCGGCTATCTCGCTCTCGGCTGCATGGTTGACGATGTCCGCTGCGCTCTTGGCTGTGGCCGGGTTCATGCGCATGTCCAGCGGGCCTTCGTTCAGGAAGGAAAACCCGCGTTCTGCGCAATCCACTTGCGGTGAGGATATTCCGATGTCGGCCAGTATGCCGTCCACTTGCTCCACTCCGTGCTGGCGGAGAATCTGTACGGCGTTACGGAAGTTGCCGGCTACAATGTGCAAACGCTCAGCATAGGGAGCCAAACGCTTGGCGGATGCTGCGCGGGCTACCGGGTCTTGGTCGATGCCCCAAACCTCGGCTCCGGCTTGCAGCATGCGCTCGGTATGCCCGCCTCCTCCCAGTGTGGCGTCTACCAGCACTTTGCCCTCGCCGGGTTGCAACGCTTGCACGGCTTCGGCTGCCAGCACCGTCACATGGTGAAACTCCGCATCACTTGCCGCAGCAGAGGCCTCCGTGGCTTCCTGCTCGGCGCTGCTGCTTTCTTCCTGCCACAGGGCAGCCTCCCGCAGGTTGAGGGCTTCCACCAAAATCTGTGCTTCCCACTCCATGCCGGTGGTGTTTGCCTGCCAGCGCTCTGCCATGGATTCCGGGCTTTCGCTGCCGTCCAAGTGCACCAGCACTTCAGCTGCTGCGGTGCCCAGGCGGTAGGCCAATACGGCGTTGTCAGTGCTCAGCGCTTCCGCGAGTGCATCTGCGCGCGCGAAAGAAAAGCCCGCGCGTACAGCTTTTGTGAGTGGTTTTTCTATATTGTTGAAAATGAGAGTTTTAAGTTCTTTTTCGAAAATGCTGAGTTTGCCGCGTGCGCCTTTGATTCCGGCATCGCGCATGGCTGCCAGAATGCGGGTGCGGCCGTCTTTCCACGCCTGCATGTGCTGCTCATCCACCGCACACGCCTCCCACATCAGCACCCGGTAACAGGTGCCTTCAGGCTGCCGAGCCATGGCTCGTTTCTGGGGATATGTTGTACTCATGAGAGCATGTGGAACATTTTGTCGAGTTTGAGTTTATCCAGTGCTTCCGGTGTATTCGTTTCTTCGAAGTCGGCGGGTGCCCATATCTCAAAATGTGCTCCGCGCCCTACGATGGTGGCCATCTCTTTTAATCCGATGCGTTCTCGCTGTGCTTTAGGTATCAATAGTTTACCTTGGCTGCTTACTTCGGCCTCAAAGCTGCATCCGGTTATGCGTCCTACGTACAAATCTATCTCGCCGGGGGATATTCCCTGTGCTTCCGCTTGTTGCCGTATGTGCGCTATTTTGTCCGCAAATGCCTCACGGGTAAAGCATTTCATAATGCGGTACTTGTCTTCACTGCGGGCGTCTATCATCACCAATGTTTGCCCTTGGGCCGCGCGCCACCCGGCCGGAATCGCCACTCTGCTCTTGGGATCCAGCTTGTGCGTCACGTTACCCGTGAACATCACTGTTGATGCATTATTCATATTTCGGTGTACACTTGCCCGTACCGCTAGTACACTCCAATACACTTCAAATGTCAATCCTATTCTTCATTTTTTTGAAAAAAAATGTGTACGTACTCCGGTTTTTTATTTTTTTATCCCCTTGCGCGCGAAAACGGACCCTTTTACGGGGAGCATATCAATGAAAGGGCACGGTGCAAACTTCGGTGTGCACTGCCGGTCGGGAATTTACACTTGCTGACAGTTCGTCAGGCTGTTTGTTTGTGCAGGCAAAGCCAAAGCATGGCTCCGCCGAGAATCAGGGCAATGATGAGTGCCCAAAAGGTAGTTTTTTCATCCGGGATGTGCCAGTAGTACCTTTTAAGAATCAGGCCACGGACAACTTGCCAGATAATGAGCAGCCCGAACATGAAGCTGCCCATCAGCTCCGCGCAGTTATGCAGGTAGGAGGCCAGCATTTCCAGCGCGAGGGCAACAGTAAGGGCAATACACGCTGTATTGTATGGAAATTTGCTTTCCTTATCCGGCATCCTCATATCGGTAGGAAGGTGGGGCGGGGTAGCTTAATGGTGCTGAGAGCGCAGCTTGTGCAGGCGCTGCTCCATTTTGGGGCGCAGGTGGTGCTCAATCCACGCATAGGCTGCCTCCAGCCCATCGGATTTGAAGATTCGGCCGATTTGGGCTTCTACCCCGGTGGCGTTGCCGGTGAGTCGCAAAAAGTCATTGCTGGTAAACTCAATAAAGAGCTTGCCGTCTATTTGGCCTCGGAAAGAGAGAATCCACTCCCGCACGTATAGTGCCAATATGGCATCCCCAACCCATGCCTGAGCGCGGATTTTGGGGTCGAGGTCCGGTGGTAATGCTCCCATGGCTGGTGTATAATGTTGAGGTTAGGCCGTGGTGCCCGGCTGCGCTACCGGGAGCGGTTGTGCCGGCGGTAGAGTTGTGGCCGGCGTGGGTGTGAGCTTCTTCAGGCGTTCACGGATTTCCGTCTCATCACTGGAATCCCAATAGCCGGAGTCCAGCTCGATGGCGATTGTGCTGTAAGGAAGACGGGTTTCCGTCTTGATGTAGAGCACGCGGTATTGTTTGGCTGCTTCCGCCAACTGCATGGAGATAATTCGCTCATCCAAACGATAGCAAAAACGCCCGGAAAGTAGGTTGTTGACGCTCTTTCGGTAATCACCGATGCCCGGTGCACGTTCCTCCGGTACGGCTGCCAATTCATTGCATACCCATATTCGGGGCGTTAATGATGCTTGTAACTCAAGCTGATCCAATACCTCACGGAAGGTGTCCGCTGTGCCGGTCGGTACACTGACTGTTACCGCTCCGGCCCCGGAGGGGATAGGATACGTGGGATCTGCTATGACTACCCAGTTGCGTGCACCGAGTTGGCGCAGCTCCGGAGCAATAACACTGCGGGTTTGCTCTAAGGTGTCTGCGGGTGTGGGTGCGCTGTGCTGGCAGGCAGTTGCCATGAGTGCAACTGCCATGAGTGTGGCTCGGTACGCCTTGCTGACGAGCGGGAAATTCACCGTTTTAGAGGGGGCTCGTGAAGAGAAATAGTGGCTGCTCGAGCGGTTTTAACCGCGGGCGCGGGGCTCTCGCTCGCCGGCTGTGCCGGTGCCTCCTCGGGTGATGAACGGACCACCTGCAGTCGGGGCTTTCTCCGTAAAGGCTACCCCCGGAAGCTCCGTCGGTTTGCCTTCCACCGGGAAGTCCTTGCGCAACGGGTGGTACGGGTAGCCCTCCCACATCATGATGCGACGTAAATCCGGATGCCCGACAAATTCGATGCCCATGAGGTCATACTGCTCGCGCTCCATCCAATCTGCTGCGCTCCATACGCTTACAACGGACGGTACGGCGCAATCCGCTTCCGATACCGGGCAGCGTACCAGCAGGTTGGCTCCCGTCTCGGCCTGGGTGATCGTGTAGTTCGTTTCAAAACGCGGCTCCTGCCCCAAATTGTCCACGGCTGATACGCATACCAGCATGTCGAATCCGCATGCATCGCGTGCGTAGGTCATGGCTTCCGTCAGGATGGCCGGAGGAATGGTCAGGGTAATATCCCCTCGGAATTCCTTGCGGCTGATTTGTGAAAATCGAGCGCAGATGCGTTCTGCCGCCTCGTTCTGAATTTGTGTGAGATTTGCCATATCGGTTCTCGTTTGAAAGGGTTAGGTGCGTAAAATTAGTCCATGATGGACATTTTGGCCGTGATGGTATCCGCATTCTGAGCCTCGCGCGGCTCATGAGTTTTGAAGAAGCCCTTGAGCGGGTGCCCGCTCTTCATAATCTTCTCCTTCAGGGTGATAAGGCCTTGTAGCAGAGCCTCGGGACGGGGAGGACACCCGGAAATGTACACGTCCACCGGTACAATCTTATCCACGCCTTGCAGCACGGAGTATGAGCGGAACATACCACCGCTACATGCGCAGGCACCGCAGGCTATGCACCACTTCGGCTCCGGCATCTGGTCCCAGATGCGGCGTACCAACATGGCCATCTTGTAGGTTATGGTGCCACAAATGAACATGAAGTCTGCTTGGTGCGGCGTGTATCGGTTAACCTCTGCGCCGAAACGTGAAATGTCATAGCGGGAGCAGGCTGTTGCCATGTATTCGATTGCGCAGCATGAGGTGCCCATGGGCATGGGCCACAGGGATGATTGCTGAATCCAGTTGATGGCTGCCTCTGCCGTTGTGTAGAGAAAGCCACCGTCTGCGTCCGGATCGCACATGAAGTTCTGCTCGATTTCCTGAAGATTATCACTTGCCATAACGTACGTTTGCAGGGGGTGTGAATGCCCTGTCGGCATTTAGCATACTCTCTTTCTCGCCGAAATCAAGCCAAATTTGTTTTCTTGCTGAGAATTTGCGCTTTTGAGGTCTCTTCCGGTCATGCTGCCAAAGGGGCTCGGTACGGGATGGTGCCGCGCTTTTGTTTGCCTTGCAATGTAAATTCTGTTAGGAAAAGCAAAAAATGGGATGTAATGCGCTAATAAATGCTTGACTTGTTATATCCGTTCCTGTAGAGTAAGCGCCATGGAAACACGCGCATATTATTGGAAAGCTACGCTGATGGCACTGGCGATGACTGTCAGCCTTCCTGTTTTGGCTCAACAGGAAGAATCAGATCCGTTCATGGATGCTATGGTTGAGGATCAACGCCGTAACTTAGAACGTGGTGCGGCAGAGCGCGCTACTCCGGTAAGTGACGCTGCAACGGAAAGTAGCTCCTCTGATGCCCGGATGCCTGAGGCCCGCCTGACAAACCCGGGCGCGTATGTAGACCCTGCCACGAATCAGGAGCTGGAAAATGCCGTCCGTGGCAATTCCGGTGTGTTCTCTCATGAGAATGCGTATGACGGTGTGCGCGTAAACAGTGTCAATATCCGCTACATCTCCGGCAAACGAGTGGTTCCTGACAGCCGCCTGTATGATGTGATTCAGACCCGCTCCGGCAGTCGCTATTCTTCCGCCGTGGTGAATGAAGACCTGCAGCGCCTGATTGAGCGTGGCTTGGTGGATGGTGATGCCCGTGTTGCCGTAGAGCCGTCCGGTAATGGTATTCGCGTTGTGTTTGAGGTGCGCCCTGCCGGTGTGGTGGCAGGTGTGGGCTTTACCGGTAATTCCCGCTTTACTCAGGAAGAGCTGCGCGGTAAATTGAAACTCAAGTCCAGTGCTTCCGTAAGTGATCGCTCACTGGCTGAGGCCCGTGCGCAAATCATCCAGATGTACCACGAGGCTAATTACCCGGATGTGCAAGTGAGCTGGCGCTACGTCGGTACGGCACGTGAGGGGTACCGCGATGTGATGTTCGACATTAATGAGGGTCGCCGTGTTACCATGGATAACATTCAGTTTGTCGGTAACAGGCAGTTTGATGACACCCAGCTCCGCCAAGTGATGCAGACGAAGGAGCGCGGATTCTTTACTTGGTTCACCAAATCCGGCCGTATTGATCGTGAGCGTGTGCAGGACGATCTCCAGGAGGTAGTCCGCTTGTACCGCAACTACGGCTACCTGCGCGCTTCCATCGCCAAGGTGGAGTATTTTGATAACGGTAGCACCGGTACCCAGCGCCTTACCATGCGTGTTCACGTCAATGAGGGTCCCCGCTACAAGGTGCGTAATGTTTCTTTCCGTGGTATTTCCGTGTATACCCCGACTCAGTTGCAGCCCGGCCTGAGCATGCTTAACGGGGATATTTACTCCCTCCAGAAAGTTTCCGATGACTCCCGCATGATTCGCGATTACTATGGCGCTAAGGGTTATGCCGATGCCATGGTGCGTCCCGACATTAACGAGGTGGGAGTGGACGCTTCCGGCGTGCATTTGGTGGATATTTGCTATGAGGTCACGGAAGGCGGTCGCTACAATGTGGGGCGCATCAACGTGTCCGGTAACACCAAGACCCGCTCTCACGTCATCCTGCGCGAGCTGCCCCTGAAGCCCGGTCAGCCCCTCAATTCCGTGGATATTGAGATGGCCAAAAAGCGCCTCAAGAATCTTAACTATTTCCATGACCCGGTGGAGATTACCCAATCCGCTTCCGGTACTCCCGGCTACCGCGACATCAACATCAATGTGCGCGAGAAGGATACCGGTAGCCTTAATGTGGGTGTTGCTTTCTCCTCCATTGAGAACGTTTTCCTCTACTCCAGCGTCACTCAATCTAACTTTGATATTCGCGGTATCACCAATGGCACCTTTGTGGGTGGTGGCCAGCGTTTGACCTTGCAGGGTCGTTTGGGTACGGATACTCAGAGTGCATCGTTGAGCCTTACGGAGCCTTGGTTCTTGGATATGAAGCTTGCTTTCACCACTGAGCTTTACTACTCTAACTCCTCATACATGAGTGATTACTACACTCAGGAAAACTACGGTGTTGCTTTCACTTTCCGTAAGGCTCTTACTGACAAGCATAACGTGAAGTTGGAGTACCGCTTGGAGCAGTACGCCATTGAGCCGGAGGGCAATGCTCCGCTCTTCTTCCAAGCCTGCGAGGGTGATTACACCCGCAGCAACATTCGTTTGGCTTATGAGTATGATACCCGCGATGCTATCGTTACTCCCCGTAAGGGTGGCCACTTCGAGGCGTACGGCTCTTGGTCCGGTCCCGGCAGTACGGTGGAGACTTACAGCGCGGGTATCAATGGCTCGTACTACTACAACTCCATCTGGGATTCCATCCTGAGTGTCAACTTCGGGGTGCAGACTGTGGAGGCTGCTGATGAGGATGAGATGGTGCCCGTGTTCGAGCGCTGCTACCTCGGTGGCCCCAACAACCTGCGTGGCTTCCGTTATCATGACGTTGGTATGATTGATGAGGCTCTTGCCGGTGATGAGTCCATGGGTGGTAACTCCTCTGCTTATGCTCAGTTTGAGGTTACGGTTCCGTTGATGGATTCCCTCCGCTTTGCCACCTTCGTGGATGTTGGTTTCGTTAATGCTGACAGCTTTGACTTCAGCTCCTCCAACCTGTCCGCTGACTACGGTATCGGTTTGCGCCTGAACCTGCCGATGGGCCCCATCGCAGTGGACTATGCAATTCCCTTCAAGACGGGTAACGCCATCGATCGTGGTGGCCAGTTCCAGTTCTATATTGATTACAAGTATTGATGCTTGTTAATCTCTGAAAACAAATCCCCCGCGTTGACTTTGCTTCATCGCGGGGGATTTTTTACAGACAGGTTACGAGTTGCGATTGACAAGGTGAGAGTTCGGCGCACCTTGTCAAATAAACTCCGATTTGCCGCTCAGAGTAAATAGCAGCATTTTATTTTCATGCTCGTTTAACGCGTTAAGCTAATCCGGCTTAATGCAAGTGCGGGTATGCACGGGGATGCCGAGGATGGAGATGCTCTTTTTCCCATGTTGCCACGAGTAGGAGAGCAGGGGTAGCCCGAATAGGCGTAACGATACACGGTAGCGAGTGGTGCGCAGGAAGAGTTTGCTCCATTTGCTGCGTGGCTTGAGAGTACTCCACAGTCTCATGCGGTGGAGGAGCCCTTTGTTCAACCCGAATTCTCGGACTATCTTATTCACCTCGGCATAGGCTACCGTGAGCTGTTGCGGCGTCAGACGCGGGTATGCCCATTCTTCACACATAGCTGCGGTGTCCCAAACGGCATATTCTCTCAATTCTCCAAACGTCGGAAGTTTGCTGAGATTTTGCAGGGTTCCGCGTAATATTGGCAGAAAATCCATGTTTTTGTCCGCTTTTGCTTGAGAGTGAGCCAGTATGCTTGCCGGACGCTTGCGGTAATTGTAGAGTACGGTATCCGTCAGGTATATACGCTCGCCTAACATTCCGGCCATGAGTGTTTGTGAAAATAACATGTCCTCAAACCAAAGCCCGTCCGGAAAGCGTAAGCCTTGTTTTTCCACCCGTTCCCGTTTGATGAATTTGCTCCATACGGTGTTTTTGCGCACAAAAGCATGTAAGAGCTCGGGAGTGACCACATAGGTGCCTGTAATATGCTCTAATCTGGCCGGGGGAAGTATGTCCCTAACCTCGCCTTTCTCTGTTACCGTGCGGTACCCGTATGCCAGAAAATCCACACCGTGTTGTTTGGCCTGCGCCAGACAATGTTCAATGGCGTGTAGCTCCACCCAATCATCACTGTCAACAAAAAACAACCATTCGCCATGTGCGTGGTCCAGTGCCGTATTGCGGGCTGCTGATAAGCCCGCGTTCTCTTGCCGTATGACGATGACCCGTTTATCCTCCGCTGCATATTCTTGCAGTATTTCCGCTGAGCCATCTGTACTGCCATCGTCCACGCAAAGTATCTGCAAGTTTGCATGTGTTTGGTGCACAATGCTCTCCATGCACTCCCGTAAATACGCAGCCACATTATATACCGGTATAATGACGCTCACCGGCGTTTCTATGCTGTTACTTGGCTCATTTCCCATTTCTCCCCGACTTTAACTTGTTTTCTTTCCCTTGTCCAGCTAAAATGAAGGGGTGTTTTTGTTAAAAAATCATTTTTTGCATAATGTTGCTTGTCAAGGAAGGTCGGATATGGTAAGCTGAAAGGTTATGAAGATACCAACGTTAAATGAAGAATTATTTGCAGCACTGTGCCACAATGAGGCGGATACGGTGCGCAAACTGCTGGAGGGCGGCGTTAGCCCGGATGTGTGGTTTGACAATGGGTTGAGCGCGTTGATGGTGGCTGCAAGAGCAGGGGCGCATGATGTATTAACGGTGCTGTTGGAGCATGGCGCAGATGCCCACGCCCTGAATGCACAAGGGCGCAATGCACTGTTTTATTTGTGCAACTGGGGGGAGAGTAGTCATTACCATGTCGAGCGACACACGGAATCCGCACGTTTGTTATTGGATGCCGGAGCAGATGCATATGCTTGTGATACCTCCGGAGATTCTGCTTTTTGGTTATGTTGCCGCTACAGCTGCGCCAATGTTCTCATGCTGATGCATAAGCGTAGTCCACTGCCACTGGAGGCGCGCCACGCGTGTGGTGATACGCCGTTACTGATGGCGTGCCGTTATGTGTCCGATATACAGAACCGTCGCTGTAACAATCGGCATGCCGTGAATTTGCTGATTGCATTGGGTGGCAACAGCTCCGCTACCGGGGCGGATGGTAAAACGGCTCGGGACCTTTTTCGCAATCTTCCCTTTGCGTGTGATGCATCTTGGTCGCCTGCTGATTATGTGGCTTCCTTGGAGTCTCCGTCATATCATTGGCCTCGTATTAAAAAGGAGATACGCATGGAGCGTCCGCTTGCACCGTTTGCAGTGTATGCTCACGGCTACACTGATTTGCATTATGCTGCGAGGTGGGGGGACGAAGACGCTGCGCGTGAACTGCTGGACGCCGGCGCCATGGTGGATGCCGTGGCGCACAATGGCCTGACGCCGCTAATGCTTGCAGCACGCTGCGGACACTGGCGTGCGGGGCTGCTGCTGCTGGCGCACGGAGCTGACCGTCATTGCAAGGATTGCCGTAGCTTGAGTGCGGTGGATTACGCGCTCCGTGCGGGTAACAAGCGCTTGTGGCGTGCTATGTAAACACGGCTTGTAAAGAGGACTCGGTTTACTTAACAAGTTCTTGTAGCTCGTTATCCAGTTCTTTGGCCAGTTCCGGGTTTTGCGGTGCTATGTTGCGCGTTTCCTGTAAATCTACGTTAAGGTCAAAAAGTTGGCTGGTTTTGTTCCTCCCCCTGTAGAACTTGAATTTTCCTTTGCGCAGTGCCAAGGTGCTACCGTGTCCACATTCGATGATGTAAGGGGCTCCGGTGGCATCTTGCCCGAGCAGGGCGGGGAGTATGTTGCGGCTATCCGGCAGGGCGCCTTCCGGTACGGGGCTTGCAACTAATTCCGCCAGAGTGCGTGCCAAATCCACTTGGCTGAGCAGCGCAGGGCTCTTTTCTCCGCGTGGGGTATGGCCGGGCCAGCAGACGACGAACGGTACGCGCGTGCTGCCCTCCATGATGCCGTATTTACCTCCGCTGAGCTTTCCTCCCTTGTACTGACCCATGCCCAGCGGGGCTACGGGGTTGTGCCCTTTGCAATCGCGTATGGAGCCATCGAAATAGCCATCGTTGATGACCGGGCCGTTGTCGCTGGAGAAGATGAACAGGCAATCCTCATACCCATTCTCCGCCAAAGCCGCGCGCAGGCGCCCCAAGCAGTCATCCATCTGTACGGTTACGTCTCCGCGTATTCCCATCCCGCTTTTGCCCTTAAAGCGTTGGTGTGGGTCACGTGGTACATGAATATCATTTGTGGCAAAGTAGAGGAAAATCGGTTTGTCCATTGCTGCACTCTCACGGATAAAGCGAATAGCTTGGTCAGTCAGGCGGTCTGCCATGTCTTGGTCTTTCCAAAGCGCAGCTTTACCACCTTTCATGTAGCCGATGCGCGGTATACCGTCAATGATGGCACAGTTGTGCTGCGGACCGTTGCTGTGAGCCCACGGTTTTATCAGTTGCGGGTGGGTGCTGCCCAGTGGTTCGCCGGGGAATGGCTCAGTGTAGCTTACTTCGATGGGGTCCTGCGCATCCAGCCCTACTACATGCCCGTTTTCAATGTAGACGCAGGGAACTCTATCCCCGGTGGCTGCCAGGATAAAGGAGTAATCAAAGCCGACCTCGTTAGGCCCGGGGCTGATGCGGTGGTTCCAGTTTGTCGGGGCTTCTCCACGCCCCAATCCCAAGTGCCACTTGCCGATTACGCCGGTGCGGTAGCCTGCCTGTTGCATGAGGGAGGGCAAGGTGGCGCGTTCCTCTCGGGTGGGAAGTATCAGTTTGGCATCGCCGGGTAAAATCCTCATGTCCTTGCGCCGCCACGCATACTCTCCGGTCAGCAGTGAGTAACGTGAGGGGGTACATACGGAGTGGGTGCTGTGCGCGTCCGTGAACAATACGCCCTCATCCGCCAGTTTATCCAAATTCGGGCAGGGAACATTCTCGCACCCGTAGGTGGAGGTGTCGTTATACCCCAAATCATCCGTATAAAAAATGACGATTGCACGCGGCTTCTCCACTGCCATGAGCGGCAATGCCATCATCAGAAAACTCAGTATTTTTTTGAACATATCCTGCTCTTACCGTTGGCTTTTATTCTAGCATATTTTACCTCTGCTTGTCACGCTCTTGCTGCGTTTTTTTTGCGTCGACACGTTTTCAGTTGATTTTATAAACCGGAGCTTACGGACAGGTTACGACAAGGTGGTAAAAAAAGCCCCGTGCTGCCGAAGCGGGCAACACGGGGCTGAGAGAGAGGGGGTAATCTTTTTTATCGGAAGCTCAGGGATTTGACTTTAGCTGCCAGAGCGTCCAGTACCGTTTTGTGGGCTGCATCCACCTCTGCTGCCGTGAGGGTCTTTTTGGCATCACGGTAGAGGAAGGTGTAGGTCATGGCCTTGCGGTCTGCGGCGAGCTTCTCGCCGGTCGGGTCGCAGAATACGTCCTTGAGTCCGCAGTTGACAAGCAGCTTCTGCTTAGCGGATTCTACTGCCTTAATAATGTCGGCATGGCGTGTGGTGGCGGGAACATCCAAGGATGCATCGCGCGAGGAGCCGGGGAACTGGGGCAAATCCGCAGCCTTGAACGGAGCGGTTGCTACTTGTTGCAGTTTGCGCAGGTCGAGCTCGGCGTAATAGGTTTCCATCGGCAGACCGAGTGTGCGGCATTTAGCCAACGAGAGGCGGGCAAAGAAACCGCATGCTTGGTTGTTGATTTGGATGTCCGCACCGACGGCGGCGTTCTCACGAGCTTGTTTGGCCGGTACAAGGGTGATGGTGGCCTTGGGGACGAGGATATCCAGCACGGCGCGAATGTGCTCGAAGCCCGCACCCTCCGGCTTGGTGTTGGCCCAGCTTGCGGGGGTGAGCTTGCCGGCCATCAGGATGCCCAGCACCTCGTTTTCAATGTCTTTACCCTTGCCGCCGCCCGTGTTGCGGAACACGCGTCCGCACTCGAAGAAGCGCAGCACCTCCAGCCCTTGGTTGATGTTACGTGCTGCTACGGAGAGCAGTCCGGGTGCCAAAGAGGGGCGCAGGGTGGAGTGGTCCTCAGAGATGGGAAGGGATACGCGGATAATGTCTCCCTCCATCAGGGGCCTGATGGGCAGGGAGTTGTTGACGTCTGCAATGGTGGGGTCTATGCTTTCCGCTGCAATGAGCTTGAAGGTCTGTGCCTCCCAGAATCCGGCTCCGGCGAGTTTGCGGCTCAGAGCCATGCGGTAATCATTGGCGCGGTCGTGCGCGCTTTCCTCCACGTAAATGGAGGTATTGGTGGCCGGTATGTTGTCAATGCCGTATACGCGTACGATTTCCTCCAGCAAGTCGCAGCTGCGCTTGAGGTCCAAGCGCCAAGGCGGGCAATCCCAAGTGTTGCGTCCGTCCGTGTTTTTGAGACCGAGGTTTTTGAGAATGCGCACGGCCTCCGTGTGCGGAATGGCGCCGTCGGTCATGACGTCCAGCTCTTTCCAGTCGAGCTGAACCTGATCAAGGGCGTAGTAGATTTTTGCCTCGCTCCCTTGTTCCAGTACGGTGGCGTGGGGGGCGTTTTCTTCCGGCACCAAACAGGGGGCTTGTCCGCCCACCAGTACGGGCTCTGCCTTGCCTCCTGCGCATTCCAGTATAAGCTCCGTAGCGCGTGCTGCTGCACGCAGGACGTTCCACGGTGAGGTGCCGCGCTCAAAACGGTATGAGGAGTCGGACCCCAGCCCCAGTCTGCGGCCGGTAAAGCGAATGTTGCTGCGGGCAAACCAAGCGCTTTCCAGCACGATGTCGGTGGTTGCTTCCGTTACGCCGGAGTCCAGCCCGCCCATCACTCCTCCCAGTGCCAAGGCAGCGCCCGAGGCATCGGAGATGACGACGTCTTCCGTGTTGAGCGTGTATGTCTCGTTCATCAGGCTGACAAACTGTTCTCCCTCTGCTGCGCGGCGTATGTTGAGCCCTCCGGTGAGTTTGGCTGCATCAAAGGCGTGCAGGGGATGCCCCAGTTCAAAGAGGCAGTAGTTGGTGATGTCCACCACATTGTTGATGGGGCGCAGTCCGATGGATACCAAGCGGTCCGCCAACCACTGCGGGGAGGGACCCACCTTAACACCGCTGATGCGGGTGGCTGTGTACAGCGGGCATATTTCCGGCGCACTCAGGCTGATGTAGTTGCCGGCGGGCTTGGTTTCGATGGCTCCCATGGCGGCGGAGGCGGGGTCTGCCTTCAGGCTGCGCCCGGTAATGCCGGCCAACTCCCGTGCCATGCCCCAGTGGCTCAGCAAATCCGGACGGTTGGGGGTAATCTCCAGCTCAAAGATGGTGTCGGTCTCCACGAAGGTGCATACCGGGGTGCCGACGGCGTATTCCTGCGGGAGTATCCACAGCCCGTGTTCTTTGTCGGGCAAGCCCAGCTCAGAGGCGGAGCAGAGCATGCCCCGGCTCTCAATGCCGCGCAGCTTGCCGTCCTTAATTTCCCAGCCTCCGGGCAGTACGGAGCCGGGCAGGGCGCAGGGTACTTTGTCCCCCACTTTGTAGTTGCTGGCTCCGCATACAATTTGGCGCAATGCGCCCTCTCCCGCATCCACCATGCATACGTTGAGGTGGTCGCTGCCCTCAACCGGGGTTTTCTCCATAACCTGTGCCACTACTACCTTGTCCGTAGTGACTCCTCGCTCTTGGATGCCCTCTACTTCAATCCCGGCAAAGGTGAGCATGTCGGCCATCTCTTGTGTGCCGAGCCCTTCCAGGTCTATATAGCTTGAAAGCCAATTGAGTGATACGTTCATTGTTGTGAAAATCTATGGGTTAATTATTGGAACTGGGCAAGGAAACGTACATCGTTCTCGATGAGCAGTCGGATGTCGCGGATGCCCCAACGAATCATGGCCAAACGCTCCAAGCCTATGCCGAAGGCAAAGCCCGTGCAGCCGCTGTATAGCTGTTTGCCGGTTTCTTTGTCAATGTTTTCGAATACGGCGGGGTTAACCATGCCGCAACCTGCAATCTCAATCCAGCGCGGGGCTTGCCCGGCTGCCTGCAACAGTACGTCGATTTCAAAACTCGGCTCGGTGAACGGGAAAAAGTGCGGGCGGAAGCGTACGGCCGTCTCGCTGCCGAACAGCGCTTTCAGGAAATACTCCAGCGTGCCTTTCAGGTCTCCTACGCTTACGTTCTTATCCACATACAGACCTTCTATCTGGTTGAAGGCGGAAAGGTGCGTGGCGTCAATGGCATCGCGTCGGAATGCGGAGCCGGGGCAGATGATGCGCACGGGCGGTGCCTGCTTCTCCATGGTGCGGGCCTGCACGGTGCTGGTCTGCGTGCGCAGTAGCTTGCCACTGTCAAAGTAGAAGGTGTCTTTCTCGTTGCGTGCCGGGTGGTCATCCGGGGTGTTGAGGGCGTCAAAACAGTGCCATTCGTCTTCAATCTCCGGACCGTCGGACAGCGTGAATCCCATGCGCCTCAGTACGCGCACCGCCTCATCTCGCACTATGGAGATGGGGTGCAATCCTCCGCTCGGTAAGGTGGCCCCGGGCATCGTGACATCTACCCCTGCCACGGCTGCGGCATCCAGTTCTGCCTGTAAGGCTGTTTTGCGGTCTTCCAGCGCAGCGGTGATGATGGCGCGTGCCTCGTTCAGCATGGCGCCTACGGCGGGTTTTTCCTCCTTGGGCACATTGCGCATGCCTTGCTGCACTTGCGTCAGGCTTCCCTTCTTGCCTAATATGCCTACGCGGGCATCCTCCAACCCTTTCATGTCCGTTATCTCGGCTATGCGGGCAAGAGCTTCACTCTGTACACTTGCTATCTGGTCTTTCATAACTGTATGTGCCGTACTATACGCGCATGCACGCGAAAGTCAAGCGCAAAGCCTGTCTGTACAGGGGATTTTGCGCGCTCTCTCTCCTTTCCGCTTACTTTGGTTGTTCTATGTATATTTTGTAATCTAAATGCTACATAATCGCTTTTTTGTTTGACAGCCCTTCGCCTATGTGCTATAGCTTACTATGTCTTTTATGAATGCTCCAAAACTTTCACTCGCTTCTTTAGTCTCCCTTTTGCTCACTGTTTCTTCTCCCTCTGCCGTAGCTTACACCGGCGCAGGCTCCGGTATTTTACGTGCTCAGCTGTGCTCCTCCCCGGCTGAGCTGCTCCGCGCTGCCCGTGGCGGTGATGTGGAGTCCATGCGCATTCTCGGTAAAATGCTCATTGAGGGCAACGGCGTGAAACGTGATGTCAAAAACGGTGTCAAATGGATTAAAATGGCTGCTGAACAAGGTGATTCCGGCGCTATGCTCATTATGGGCGACCTTTACCGCAAGGGCTTCGGGGTTCCTCAAGATATGAACAAAGCCGTCGAGTATTATATTCTTGCCGATGAAAATGGTAATAAAAATGCAGCTAAGCGCATTGATAAGCTTTCTCTTAAAGAATCCCTCCCCTACTGGGAGAAAAAAGTGGCCGACGGTAATAAAAAAGCAACTATCAAACTCATGCTCGCCCACGCCACAGGCGATGGTATCCCCAAAGATTTGGACAAAGCCAAGGACCTCTACGAGCTCGCAAAGAAAAAATGGCCCAAAGCCGCTGAAAAAGCTCTGGCCGACCTGACGGAGGAGCAAAGAACGGCTTTGCTTCCTCCTCCCCCCAAGGAAGAGCCCGTTGTGCATGATGATACAGATGACTCTGATAACTCGATTGTTCATAGATGGACGTATAATCGCATCGATAGTGAATATTATACGATTACGGACCGAGAAGAAACCGAGTCTAACTACCGCCTTTGTATGACCAACGCAAATGCAGCCCTTAGCAAACTTCCCGGTTTGGTGAATGATATGATGGGGCTTCTGTCGACATGCGATGCAGTTTCAGCTTTTGCGCAAGCTGAAATGTTCAGATTAACATTGATGTCAAAATACAATGTATCAGCTGAGCAAATAAGCAGAAAATACGGGTATTTGATATCGGAGTATAAAGCTCATGTGATTGCTGCAATAAAATGCGCCAGTGACAATCCCGGTGCAATTTGCGCTGAGAAATATAATGTAATGGCAGCAATCTTGACAGAGGGGTATGATGGCAAATGCTCAGATAGTCTGATGAAGAAAGCTTTTGTGGATTTTTGTGAATCATATCTTTTGGCGGCGGATGCATACCTGAGTGTGGTGAAGTCAGCTGCAGATGTGTCAGATAGCGATAAGGCTTTATATGCCGTGATTGGATACATCTCGCTAAAACGTTACCTTAAAGCCACTCGTCCGAAGTTTGTGGATATAGCTGATTCTAAATACTATAGTGACTATATTCTAAAGGTGGTAATGCACTGTAGGCGCATTAAACGAGCCGGTTATTACGGTTCTTCTGCAATACAAGAAAGTGTTGATTTCATATTGAGTAGGTAACCTTTATTTGGTGTTTCTATGTCCTTAAGCAATGTAGTAAAGATTTTGACTTGCATCATGTCACTTTTAATGTGGCATATGTCGGCAGAGGCGTATGTTCTGTTACCGGCAGCATCTCCACAAGGTTCGAACCATTTGTCCGCGAAAGATTTGGTGAATGCTATTATCCAAGGTGACCATATAGACCGCATCAGAATCTTGGCCAATAAGCCGGAGACGGATTTGAATGAAGTATATGGCATGTGTACACCATTGGCGACGGCGGCGATGATAAGAGAAACGGACGTGGAAGTCATGCGCGTGTTGTTGGATGCCGGAGCGGATATAAATGCTACGATTAAAGATGGCGAAACTGCACTGATATGGGCAGCCCATTCCGGACATGTAGAAGGCCTCAAATACCTCTTGCGTAGAGGTGCGAACGTAAATGCTATTTGTAGTAAAGATAGTTCAGTGTATAAGGCGTTGCTGACGGTTGATCCGAATTTTTCCGGTAAGTGCAATGCATTTAATATATCATATTGCAGATTTTTTCCTGAAGCTATGCGTGCTTTGGTGGAGGCAGGAGCAGATCCTAATGATATGTACTGTTTGGATAGATTGATTCTGATATTGGAAAATGATCATGACTTTCTCAAGTTTCTTGTTGATAATGGATTCAATTTGAATATGCAGGATGAAACCGGCGAAACATTGTTGCTCCAATCCCTTATTGCAAATAAAACGGAAATAGTTGAGGAAGTTATAAAACTCGGGGCGGATGTTAATGTAGGTGCTCGGGAGGGTAACATAACGCCATTGATGCTGGCCGTGTTAAAGGAAGATAAAAAGATGGTGGAACTGTTGCTGAAGCATGGGGCAAAGCCGGATGCTGTCGCTTCCACGGACGATACTCAAGGGATTACGGCGTTGCATCTGGCTGCGTTAAAAGGCAATTTTCACATTGTAAAATTATTGCTCGAGCATGGAGCTACGCCGGATAAGGAGGATTCCGATGGGTTTAATGCATTTGATATCGCGACAAAGCAGGGACATGATAAATTGGCAGAGTTCCTGAAAACGAAGGCTAAAATCCATAGGCAGAAAGCGGAACGCGAAGACTCTGAAGAGGCGGAGTACGTCATTGAGCAGGCAACATCCACGCGATATGTTTTTTGGGGGCTGGCCGGTTGCATGGGCGTGTTGCTTTTGGTGGTGATATTATTTACTAAAAAGAAGAAGCCGGTGGTGGTATTGGGTCAGCCCCGGAAGAAGCGAGTGACCGCCGCTCCTCGCGCAGCTCGGCCCGCAGTTGCGGAACATAAGCGCCCGAAGCTTACCGTTGCCACGCCGAAACGTTCGGTAAGTCCGCCGCCCTCGCCTGTATACAGCGCCACCCCCCCGCCATTTGTCCCTGCCGCAGATGCAAAAATATACATGATAGCCATGCCGGATGGCAGTCAGGCCGGGCCATATTCATTGGATGAATTGCATTACTATCTTCTGACCGGAGTATTTACACCCTACACACCGGTATGGTGTTCAGGAATGCCGAATTGGGTTCCGCTTTCATCTATCCTGAGTTGATAAGGATGGCGGATGTTCAATAGTGCAACGGAGCGATGAGGATGCAGACCTTATCGCTGAGGGGAAAGTGTTGCCTGATACCAAGGCTATTGAGAAAAACTATAAACACAGACGCTTGCTATGCTTGTACCGGAATAATAAACATTCCCTCAAGTTTTGTGTTGTTTTGGTGGTATATTCCCTCAAGTTTTGTGCAATTTTGTGGCAGTATTCCCTCAAGTTTTGTGTATAAATGTGCTCTTATGCGTTTATAATAAGTGGTAATATGAGCAAGGTGTTTTTTGCCTTTTGACTGTGTGAAGTCAAATAAAAATCCGCCGCTATTCTGCAGGCAGAACAGCGGCGGATTGAGGGGATAAAACGGATGCGCTTTACTTGAGGGCGTCGAAAGCGCCCTTGAAGAAGTAGTAGCCCCAGCCCCATTCGGCATCGCCGGACCAATCCGGATCGTAGTGGTGGCGGGGTTTGAGGAAGCGCTCCGGGTGGGGCATAAGCCCCATGGCGCGGCCGGAGGGGTCCATGAGCCCTGCAATGCGGAGCTCGGAGCCGTTGTGGTTGTCCGCATACTGCAAGGCAACGCAGCCGGCATCCAAGTACTTTTGAGCATCACCTGGCTCGCAAACGAGGCGGCCTTCCGCATGGGCGGAGGGGAGCTCGAACTCCTCGGGGAGATAAGTGGTGAAAGGGCAATTGGGAGCTACCTTTACGAGCTTATCCCACATGCACTCAAAGCGTTCGCTCTTGTTCCAGATGAGGGAAGCCTTGGGCAGGATGCCGAGTTTGGTGAGGATTTGGAAGCCGTTGCAGATGCCGAAAAGGAAACCGCCGTTGGCGTGGTGCTTGTGCAGGGCATCGCCGAGGAAACGCTCTGTTTCCAGCTGGGCGAGGCGACCGCTCATCACGTAGTCACCATAGGAGAACCCACCGGAGAAAACCACGAGCTGAGCCTTGTCGACGTGCTGCTGTGTAGCCGTTGCAATGGGCTGTACCTGGGTGGTGAAGCCGGCGGCACGCAGTGCGCGCTCGGTTTCCACATCGCAGTTAGTGCCCGGATACTTCAGTAGTAATGCGTGAGGCATAATGAGAAATTAAGAGTTATGAGTTACGGGGTCGGAAATGAATTAATAGAACGGGGTAAGACCGTGCTTCCAGATGTTCTTGAGCTCTGCCACCTCAGCCTCCAGCACAGTGCTGCCCTTGGCGGTGATGGTGAGCTTACCGTCTGCTGTAGCGGAGCCGATGCAGGCGCAGGGCGTGCCCTCCATGGCTGCGGCGAATGCGTCTGCCAAGTCTTCGTCCACTTCCACCAGGAAGCGGCCTGTGCTTTCGGAGAAGCAGGGAACCACGTTATTCTGCCAGCCTGCAACGGTGGGAAGTTTGTCGAGGTCGATGCAGATGCCACCCTTGCCGGAGAATGCCATCTCAGCAGCGGCAACGGCAAGACCGCCCTCGGAGAGGTCGTGCGCGGAGAGAACAAGCCCTTGCGTGAGAGCCTTTTCGTAGTACTGTTTGTAAATGGCATAATTGGCCTTGTTGTCCGTCTGCGGGACCTTGCAATCCGTCACGCCTTTCACGCGAGCGTAGACGGAAGCACCCATCTCGTCCTCAGTGTTGCCGACGATGAAGATGCGGCTGTTGTTGCGGCGCAGGGAGGCACCGCGCACATGCTCGGGGGCTTCCACCACACCGAAGCCGGAGCAAAGGAAGGTAACGGGAATGTTTACCGGGCCGTCCTCCGTCTCAAAGTAGTTGTAGAAGCTGTCCTTACCGGATACGTACGGGGCACCATAGGCAAGGGCTGCCTCACGGATGCCCTTGGCGCATTCTACGATGCGGCCGAGCTCCGTCGGGCACTCGGGGTTGCCCATGCAGAAGTTGTCGAGCAGGGCAATCTTGTCCGGGTTGGTGCCGGCCAGTACCAGCTGGCGCACGGTTTCATCCACCGTGCCTGTACCCATGGCGTAGGGATCGGTCTTGCCCCATTCCGGCAGAATGGCCAGAGCCAGGGACATGAGTTTATCGGAGCCGTCGATGTCGATGACGGAGGCATCCTGCGGGGCATCGGCCGTGGCACCTGCAAGCGGTTTGAGCACGGTGTTGCCCTGAACCTCGTGGTCATACTCGCGGATGATGGGCTCTCGGGATACGATGGCGAAGTCACCGAATACCTGTTTAAGGTCGGCAGTCAGGTTGCTGTCATCCAAGGTTACACCTTGCAGAGCCGGGGCAGGGGTGAAGGTGGAGGTGAGGTATTTGGTGGGGGCATCATGCAGCTTGGAGTTGTCCATTTCCACCACGAGCTCGCCATTGTGCCATACGCGCAACACTCCGCTGTCGTTGGATTCACCCAGCACGGTCATCTCGGTCTGGAAGGTGTCTGCCAAGCTTTGCAGCTCATCCAAGTTCTCGGGCTTCACGGCAAGTACCATGCGCTCTTGAGACTCGGACAGGAAAATCTGCCAGCTGAGCATGCCGGTCTCCTTGAGCGGGGCGCGCTCCAAGTATAAGTTGCCGCCTGTTTCGGAAAGCATCTCACCGGCAGCGGAGGAGAAACCACCTGCGCCGCAGTCCGTCACGAACTCGATGAGCCCGCGCTCGCGTGCCTCCAGAATCACATCCAGAGTCTTCTTCTCTTCAATGGGGTTGCCGATTTGTACTGCCTGCTGGTCCTCGGTAGCGGACTCCTCACCCATGGCAGCGGAGGAGAATGTGGCACCGTGCAGACCATCCTTACCGGTGCGCCCACCGATAACAACTACGGCCAAGCCGGGCTTCATTTCCTTAGCGATGTCACTTTGCGGAATAACACCGGCCGTGCCGCAGAATACAAGCGGGTTGTAGATGTAGGTGGGGTCAAACTGGATGGCGCCACTGGTGGTGGGAATGCCCATGCGGTTGCCGTAATCGCGCACACCGTGCACGACTCCGCGCATGATGCCCAAGGGGTGAATGATGTTGTGCCCTTCCACCATCTCCTGCGGGGTATCCGGAGCGCCGAAGCAGAATACGTCCAAGTTGGCAATGGGCTTGGCACCCTTGCCGGCACCCAGAATATCGCGAATCACGCCGCCCAAGCCCGTGTTGGCACCGGCGTACGGCTCGATGGCGCTCGGGTGGTTGTGCGTTTCTGCTTTAAGGCATACGGAAAGCTTGTCGTCCAGCTTAATGAAGCCGGCGTTGTCTACAAAGCAGCTGAGTACAAAACCGGGCTTCTGCGCCATAATCTCTTTGGAGGGGCGCTGAATGAATGTCTTGTACATGCTCTTGATTTCCTCCGTCTCACCATTAACGGTGTGCTGAATGGTGGCGGCGAAGATGCGGTGCTTGCAGTGCTCGGACCAAGTTTGGGCGATTACCTCCAGCTCTACATCCGTAGGCTCGCGGTCTATCTCGCGGAATATCTGCTGCACTACCAGCATGTCCTCCGTGGAGAGGGAAAGCTTCATGTCCTGGCTCAGCTTGGTAAGCTCGGCTTCGCTCAGGTCGCGCACGGGTATGTGTCTATACGTTGCCATAATTGAAAATTGTAACTTGTAATTTTATTTGACGCTCCACGTGTGGATGGCGGGGTTGCATACATCGTTGCAGAACCGTGCGGACAGAGCCTCTTTATCACCTTCGCCGAATATGTAAATCTTCTGCGTTATCTTGAGGGAGGTAAGGCTGAACGGTAAGCCCTTGCGTCCTGCATAGTTTGTGAGGATTGCCTCTTTCTCCAAGTCCAGTGCACCTTTCTTGATGCCGTAGGATATGCAGAACAGCTCGCCCTCCAAAGCCGGGGCTCCGCCTTCTTCCACCTTCTGGGAGATGGGGTCCACCAGCACGCGGCGCATGTATGCTGCGGCTTCTTCCACATCACCCTCACACTCTACGGTGTACAGGCGCGTGTGGTTGTATGTCAGTTTGTCAGTAATGGGGGTGTAGAGCAGCTTGTTGGCGTCTGTTGCGCTCTGAAAGCGGCTGAATACCTCAAATGTAAGTGTTGCCATAAAATTGAAAAGAGCCACCGCACTTCTTCAGTACGGTGGCTTGGGGGTAAAATCTTACTTCTGCAATCGCTCCAGTACGTCGGCATATGCCTCCATGAATCCGCCTAAGCCTTGGCGGAAACGGTCCTTGTCCATCTTCTTGCCTGTGGCTACGTCCCACAAACGGCAGGTGTCAGGTGAAATCTCGTCTGCCAGCACAATCTGTGAGGGGTCTTCTGCCAAACGACCGAGCTCAATCTTGAAGTCGATGAGGCGCAGGTCTGCCTTGAGGAAGAACTCGCAAAGTACCTCATTCACCAACAGTGCCATTTTCTTGATGTTGGCGCACTCCTCTTCTGTGGCGGCGCCCATCTCACGAGCATAATCATCATTGATGAAGGGGTCACCCAAGGAGTCATCCTTGTAAGAGAACTCAACGATGGGTTTCTTGAATGCCGTACCCTCTGCTACGCCCATGCGCTTAGAGAAGCTGCCGGCGGCTACGTTGCGTACGATTACTTCCAGCGGGATGATGGAAACACGCTTTACCAGCAGGTTGATGTCATCCACATCATCCACCAAGTGGGTGGCAACACCGCGTGCTTCCAGCATGCGGTAGATGATGAGCGTAATGGCCTTATTGAAACGGCCCTTGTTCTCAAAGTCTTCTTTCTTTACTCCGTTGAATGCCGTGGCGGAGTCCTTGTACTCCATGCGCAGCACGTTGGGGTCATCTGTGGTGAACAGTCTCTTGGCTTTGCCTTCGTAAATCGGTTCCATGTTATCTGGCGGGGGTGGTGTTATCCCTGCACGCCAACTATACCCTAACTGCTCCCTTTGTCAAGCCTAAAATTTACTCAGAGTAATCGCGCGCCGGTGTGCGTGCGCGATGCTTTGTTTTTGCTGTTTTCTTTTCGGAAATCGGAGTAAAATAACTTTTTTAACTTGACTTGTGAGCGGGAAAAGCGTACAGTCAGAAGCCATGAGCATGATACCAGTTGTAGCGATGGCCGCGGCGTCTACGTTGGCGGTGTATACGAATCCGACACCGCAGCCCGGTGAGCCGGGGTATGAGTCCGTGCCGCGTCATTACTTCCGCGGTATGATGGAGAATGATTCTGCGTTCGATTTGGATGGCAATTACTCACACGGCACGCGCTTGGATTATGCGCAGCTGATGAAGAACGGTGACGCTTGGGGGCTGAGCCTCACGCAGAACATCTACACCCCCACCACTCATGCTAAACATGCCGTGTATGGTGAGCATCCGTATGCCGGGTATCTTGCACTTGGTGCTGCCTACATGCAGCGTGGCGAAAATTTTGGTAATACGGTTGAATTTCAATTGGGTACAACCGGTAATGCCTCCCTTGCCGGTGAGTTCCAAAACGCATTGCATGAGGCTGCCGGAATGGCAACGTGGGAGGGCTGGCCGGATCAAGTGCCGTCCGAGATGACATTCCAGCTTTCCGCTCAGCAGTCATTCCGTTTGCCGTGGATGGAGTGGACGGGCTCCAACGGTTGGAAGACGGATGCCGTGTTCAACCTGCGAGAGGAAGTCGGTACTGCATTTATTCGCGGTGGCGCCGGGATAACGATGCGTTACGGACGCAATTTGCCGCCCACCATGGGTAATGCCGGTAACAAATCCGCAACTTTTGCGCTCAGCCCGATTGAGAAGAAAGATTATGATCCCTCTGCACCGTCCTACTTTGTGCTGGGTAGTGCCAACATCAACTACGTGGCGCGTGATATTACGGTTGACGGCGGCGTATTCCACCACTTTGAGCAGACATGTAGCCGCGTGCCGTGGCAGGCTGATTTCTGTCTTGGTGTAGGTGTGTCCTACCAAGGGATTGACTATTTTGCCGGCGCGGTATACTGCACGGACAGCTACCGTACGCAGGGAGATTCCACCTTCTACGGGACATTCTCCATTTCTTGGCATTGGTA
Organism: Akkermansia sp.; assembly: GCA_017415995.1. Lineage (GTDB taxonomy): Bacteria > Verrucomicrobiota > Verrucomicrobiia > Verrucomicrobiales > Akkermansiaceae > Akkermansia. Next base: position 47,548 of record JAFQDN010000032.1, read on the forward strand.
ATCATGTATGAGCGGGTGGCTTAAGGCAACTCTGATGCTCTTGGGAGCCGTATGTGTGCTTCTGGTGGCGGGTGCTTTCCCGGTGCTGGGAGCACCCGCTGTTTTCCGAGGGGGGCTCATGCAATTGTTAGGGCTTGCGGTAGGTGCCGTAGCCCTGTGGGGGGGCTGGCGTATAGCCTCCGGGTTACGGGTACAGTTTGTATTCGGGCTGGTATGTTGCTTTTTTGCGGTATCCGGCGTTATAGCAGCGTGGATGTACGGCTGCAAGGCGGTAGAGCACGCCATGCTGGGTGGCGTCATGTGGTTCGGCGCTTTGGGGATGGCATGCACGGCGGTAGTCGGCGTATTGTTTGCGGTCATATTCGGGTATTTTGTGCGCGGGGTCATGCGCCGCACTCTGTGGTTGGCTGCTGCACACTGGAGTGCTGCTTTCATTGTTTTCGGCGCGTTTGCTGATTATTGCCTTGAGAAGACAGCCATTGTGTATGCCGGAGTCGGCTCCGATTCCAAAATAACGCAGGTTACAACTGCCACTGGTGAGTCCCTCCCGCTGGAGTTTGCCTTGCAGGTGGATGATTTTGCCGTGTCTCATTACGATGCCGCGGCAGTGGCATCCCCGCAAATGCACCACCGCATGATTTTGCGCAAGGATGACACGTACGCCGTGTGTATATGGCGGCAGAATATGTGGGCTGTTCTCCCGGAGCATCATTGGGAGTTGCAGGGGGATTCTTTGGTGATGGGCGGACAGCGTTTTTCCGTCGCGGATATGCTGCCGAATGATAAGTTTGAGTTTCCCTGTAAGTTGATTTCAGAGCCCGTTCCTCAGGGGGTGAACGTGCAGGGCTCCGTTAAAGAGTACCGTGCAGGATGCCGTGTGTATACGGATCACCGCGGCCGCCCGGAAACCCGGCATGAGGTATTGCGCGTCAATGAGCCTATAGCTTGCAAGGATTGGCATGTGTATTTGCTCAGTTACGATTATAATCCGATAACAAACCGGGTGTCCGTCATTTTGCAGGCACGCAAGGCACCGGGACGCTGGTTTGTGATGGTTGGCATGGTTGGGCTGATGCTCAGCACAGCATGTTGGTGCTGGTGGCGCAGGGAAAAGTCCGCAACTGATGGGAAGGAGGAGATGACCGCATGATGATTACCCTTGTGTATGCCTGTTCAATCGGGGTGTTGCTCATGGCGTTGGTTGCGTGGGCATATGCCGTGTTCGGTAAGCGTGAGATGGCGCGTGGCATTTTATTCGGCTGCTGGGTGGCAGCATTAGCGCTTTTTGTGGTTAACTGGCTGCTGGCTCAGGCAGTGCCTTTCGGCAATATGCGCCAAGTGCTCAGCTTCTTCCCCTTGGTTTCAGTTCCCGCAGCTGTGTATATGCGCCGTTGGCGTGGTGCGGATTTAACGGCCCACTTTGCAGCAGTGGCGGCATTTTCCATGTTGGGGGCACTTTGTATGCCGTTGCAAGCCACTTGGCGGCAGATGCCGGCTTTGCAATCGCCTTGGTTTGTCCCGCATGTTACTTCCTACGTTATTGCCTATGGCTTTTTGGCAGTATCAGCCTTTGCTGCTCTGGCTTCCCTGAGCAAAAAACATGCGGAAATCCGTATGCGTGCAGCTGACGAGGTGGTATCCTTGGCATTTCCTTTCCTTACCTTCGGTTTGCTCAGCGGCGCATTGTGGGCAGATGTGGCCTGGGCTCGCTACTGGGCTTGGGATATTAAGGAAGCGTGGGCGCTCATTACCTGGTGCGTGTACCTTATCTACTTCCATGTGCGTGCGAACGCAAATTTTGCCTCGTGGCGTCGCCCACTTATTCTGCTTGGCTTTGTTGCCGTGCTGATTACCTTCTTTGTGGTAAATCTGATACCCGCTGTTCAGAGTATACACAGCTACGCCCGCTGAGGCACTTGTTACGGAGCTGACGGAACACAAAAAGAAAACCTTCGGAGAACATCTCGACAAGCATGGTCCGAATACCGCTGCTACCTCTCGGTCCTGACGGGGTTTTCCGGCCATGCCTCCAAGAGTCCCCGAAGGCACAGCAATCCTGCCATAACTTTTGCGGTTCGTCAAGCAATTTATGTAGCATGACGCAAAGAAATCTCGGCTTGACTTGCTGTCTGTACTCTGCCAAAATACGGGAAATACTGTCGAGCAGTGTAAAAATGGAGAGATAAGGCTATGAATGTACATCCCTGTTCCGTGATTAGGGAGGCAGAGCAAGCTTGCTTTGCCGGAGGACGGGCGACCTCGGACCAACTGATGGATGCCGTCATCAAACGCATGTGGTATGCCCTGCAACATGACCCTGAGTTTGCAGCCCGCCGCGTGGAGCGCGTGACTGTGTATGCCGGAAAAGGAAATAACGCCGGAGATGCCATTGGGCTGGCTGCTTTGTTTGATTGCAAGGTTTCCGTATGCTCAGTATGCGACCCCGCAGATTTTTCTCCGGAAACGCGTAGACAATATGAGAAGTTGCAGAGCCGTAACCAAAAGGAGTATCCCGCGCTTCCGGCTGCTTTACAGGGAGATGCTTGTTCCCTTATCATCGACGGTTTACTGGGCAGTGGTGTTAGCGGTAAGCTGCGCCCGGAGTATGAACGGCTTGTGGAGGACATGAACAGTGAGCGTCGGTACCGCCCCAATACCGTGGTGCTTTCCATTGATATTCCTACCGGATTGCATGCGGATACCGGAGAATTGCTCGGGGAGGCTGTGCGGGCGGATATTACTGCTGCCATCGGTTGCGTGAAGCCGGGTATGCTTGCCGATGGTGCGGAAGATTACGTGGGGCGCTTGCTTTGTATTCCTCTGCCCATTGTGCAGATGCCGGATGGAGGGGAAACTATTGTGGCTGATAATGTAACGGCGCATTGGCCGTTCCCGCGGCCCTATTCGTGCTTCAAAAACAGAGCAGGGCGCGTGAATATTGTGGCGGGCAGCATTGGTTATGCGGGAGCTGCTCAATTGTGTGCAGAAGCGGCACTGGCGGCCGGGGCAGGGCTGGTTGCCTTGTATTGCCGGGAGGATGTTTATCCCATCCTTGCTGCACGCGTGGCTCCGGAGGTGATGGTGCACCCCGTTCGTTCCTATGCCGAGGTGCCCGCTGACGGCGCACAAGCCCTGGTTATCGGCCCCGGAATCGGGCATCCGGGTGTTACGGAGGCCGAGGCACTGCGGCGTCTGCTGCTTTCTTATGATGGACCTGTTGTTTTGGATGCCGATGGTTTGAACCTTGCAGCGCAATACCGCTGGCATATCCCGGAAAACGCCATCCTGACTCCGCACCCAGGGGAGATGCGCCGCCTTTTCCCTGCTGCGGCTTCCCTCTCTCGCTTGGATACCGTGCGGCAATTTTTAGCTGCTCATCCCTGTACTCTCCTCTATAAAGGCGCTCGTACCATTACTGCTGCATGTGATTGTTCTCGTATCATCTATAACTCCACCGGCGGCCCATATATGGCAAACGGTGGGCAGGGGGATGTGCTTTCCGGTGTCATCGGCGCTTTGGCGGCTCAGGGCAGAGCCCCCCTCGATGCCGCTGCCGACGCTGCCTATTTTTGTGGCTTGGCAGCAGCCTATGCTCGTGCCAAGTACCATTATCCTCCGACCGTTCGGGCTTCGCAAGTGATAGAGTGCTTGCCCCTTGCTGTTAAAATATAGCGTTCGGTGTATCGTTGCGTTGTAAATGTCGCTGCAATCTCAATCTTTGCTTGACTCCGTGTAAACTTTGTGGTAATGGTGGTTATGACCGATTGCCGTAGATGAGACTACAGAGTTAATACATGCAATGAAAACGATTTTGAGATATTTGGTGCCCTTGTTGGGGGGAGTCGGGGTGGTGCACGGTTACCAACTGTTGCCCACACCGCTGCCTCAGGTGTCACGTGATTCCAATTCTCGTGAATTGTTGGAGGCCGCGCGCGCCGGTGATGTGAATGCCCAGCGCCGTTTGGGGAGGATGCTGATTGAGGGTACGCTCATTAAAAGGGATGTTGCCAACGGGGTGAAGTGGTTGATTAAAGCCGCTGAGCAGGGAGACTCCGGTGCCTGCCTCATGTTGGGAGATTTGTATAGCCAAGGACGCGGCGTTGCTCAGAATGAACGCAAAGCCGCTGAGTTTTATGTGCTGGCGGATGCTGCCGGTAACAAACATGCCGCAAAACGCTTGGAAAAAATGCCGATGGCCTATGCTCCCGAGTGGTGGGAGAAACGTGCCGATTCCATGAACAAAAAGGCTTTGCTCCGCGTCATGATTGCCTATGCCAAAGGCGAGGAAGGCTTCGACCGCAATGTGGGTAAAGCCCGCGAATATTATAAGTCTGCTCATGAAAAATGGCCGTCCGATACGGATAAAATGGTGGAGTCTCTGCCGGCTCAGATAAAAGACAAACTGATGTCGGAGGAAGAAGACGATGAAAAGCCGACGGTTGCTTCTACGCCGGAGCCGGAACCGGAGAAATCCCCGGAGGAGAGGCTGTGCCACGCTGCCTTGGAAGGAGATTTAGCGACGGTGCGCAAACTCCTGCGTGACGGTACTTCTGCCAATGCTGTCGCATCGGGCGGAACCCCTGCGCTTCACTATGCTGCTATGTCATTGGATGGTGAGGTGGTTGTTAAGGCTTTGCTGGAGGCCGGGGCAGACGCGAACAGCAAAAACGCCGCCGGGCTGACTCCTCTGTTTTTTGCTTGTATCAACGGCAAGGAAAATACCCGCATTGTGCGCATGTTGCTTAAAGCCGGAGCAAATGTCAATGCGAAGAGTGATGATGGCGAGACTCCTTTGATGATTGCTGCCTGTACCGGTAAGGAAGCGGTGGTCAATATCTTGTTGGAACATAAAGCTGATGTGAATGTTATTGCTAGCGGCGAGGGAATTGCTTATTTGGGATGTTCCAAAGTGGATAGCGATTTTTCTGCTCCGTACAGCGCGTTGACGATTGCACATTGCAAGAGTTTTTCGAAAATTGTGGCGGCTCTTATACGTGCCGGGGTCGATGTCAATATCAAGTACCAGGGAAACCCGCTGTTTTTCTACTATTGCGGTGATTCTTCCATGTTGCAGCTCTTCCTGAAACATGGTTGCAACATTAATGCGGTGGATGACGAAGGTAATTCGGCTCTCATCCGTGCTTTGGATGATGGTGATGCGGATATTGCCAAGAGACTGGTGAAAGCCGGTGTAAATGTGAACGTGCAGCACTCAGAGACAAAGATATCGCCGCTTATGTTTGCTGCTTTTAACGGTCCGGATGATTTGTTCAATCTGATTTTGAGCAAAAATCCGGATATTCATGCAGTTAATGATGATGGTGCAACTGCTTTGCATTTTGCCGCATTGGCCGGAAAAGCCGATTATGTCAGCATGTTGCTTAAAAAGGGTGCTAAAATGGATGCCGTAACTCCTAACGGGATGACGGCTGAGCAGATGGCACGTAATAACGGTCACACCGAAGTTGCGGATTTGCTTGCTGAAAAGGCTCGTGCTAAGGATAAAACGGATGATGCCGGTAGTGAGCCTGTTGCAGGCGCTGCAACTAAGAAAAATAATCTCATGCTGTATATCGGCATTGGAGGGGGGGGATTGCTGGTTGTTGTTGCCGTTGTGATTGTACTTTGCCGGAAGAAAAAATCTGCATCTCAGCCCCCGACTCCCGATAAAACGGATGAGGCTACGCCTGCGGAGTTGACTACACCTCCCCCATTCATACCTGCTGAATCAGACCCGGCCATGCCTTCCGTTTCCTCTGAAAACAAGGAGCCGGCCATGCCGCCACCACCCGTCCCGGCTGCATCTGCGGAGTCGGCCATGCCGCCGCCACCTGTCCCGGCTGCATCTGCGGAGCCGGCCATGCCGCCGCCGCCCGTCCCGGCTGCATCTGCGGAGCCGGCCATGCCGCCGCCGCCCGTCCCGGCTGCATCTGCGGAGCCTGCCATGCCGCCGCCACCGACTCCTCCTGCCATGCAGCGCGCGGATGTCAGACGCTACTTGGTTTGCTTGCGCGATGGTTCTCGCTTAGGCCCCTTTACACAGCATGAGCTGAAAACGCAAGTTTCTGCCGGAATGCTGCCCCCGGATGTTATGGTGTGGACAGAAGGCATGCCGGTATGGATGCCTGTGTACCAAGTGTTGCCGTAAGTGCATGGATTATGGTGAAAAATGTTTAATGTGCTAAAAGTTATGAAAAAATTGAATTGTCATTCAGCAATAGCGAGCGTTATCGGGTTTACTCTTTTCGGTATTGCCGGTAGCACTTACGCTAATCCTCTGCTTGAGGCGGGGGATTCCACTGTGGTAATGGAAGCAAATGCGCATGAAAAGACGGTAAGCCGCCTAATTGCAGAAAAAGAGTATCGCTTGGCATTTGAGATGGAAGTGGAGGTCTTGGCCGCAGAGTTTGATGAGCAAAAATGCAATGCGGCTCTGCTCCGCATTCGTGAGGTGTATGCTGTTGTGTCTGCTCAGGTGATAAATAATTCAATGCCAGCGGGCAGTTCGCGCATCATCGGCAAGGAGGAGGCGCAACGTGTGATGCGTGAGTTCGATGACTTGAAATATGTGGTGCAAAGTTTGGAGGCTATTTTAAGTCAAGCCGTAAAAACGAATTTGACAGATAAGAACCTACAAATGCTTAAAGAGTTGCGTGCGCTGAAAGACGCAATCAAGCAGAGACGTACACAATATTTGTCCTACGATGTTGTGGCTCCATATGTGTTGGTGACGGCTCTCCTGGTTGAGGAGGCCTGTGGTTTTTGGAATGATAATGAAGATGACATTATTGCAGCGGGCTTGTATTTGCAAAGCGGGTTACATGGTGAATGGTTGAAGCAGTCCAATCAGGATGTCCGCATGAAGTTTGCTGAAGTGATCAAGAGTATAAAGAGCGAATTGAGTGAGTCGGAATTTGAGGAACTGAAGATTTTGAGCTCACTTTCCGACTCCGCAGACCCCTCCAAGGGAGGTGGAGCTGATTTATGGTGGAATGGTGAAAAATGAAAAGTGTCGCATACCTGTTGTTTTGTTTCCTGTTGGTGTTGTGCCCGTGTTACGGGCACAGCGGGCAGGAGCACTTGCGCGATATGAAAATCGTTTTCAACGGGTATGGAGGCGCAGAGTTTGATGAGTTAGCCCGTAAAGTCAATGCCACGATTGATACGGAATTGCCGGAGGCTTTCCGTAAGCAAATCGGACCACTGCCCGGTAATCACCGTATATTAGGCCATGGGTGGACGATGAATGATGCCATCCCCCACGAAGTGCTCGATAAGCTGGAAACCCGTTACCCCGGTAAGAAAAAGGAGATTGTTGCAATCTGGCGTACAACGGTTAAGAATCTTTGTGCTTATGCCCAACGCGTCACCGGGCTGCCGCCTAACCAAGCAGCTGCCTTGGTTGCGATTATGTACGATATCCATTTGCTCGGGGATTTGGAACCGGGTAACAAGTTGTTGGATAACGTCTTGTCCCCGCATGATATTGTCAAAAATCTTAAAAAGAATTTCAAAATCCTGTTCCGAAATCATCCGGTCATAGCCAATCAGATATGCAATTGTTTGCAACGCGTTCTTTCTTCCGCTAAAGGGGGAGTACAGAACGTGGCTCGGGCGCTGATGACGGCGTTGCAACGTCTGGACATCGGCGGAAAATTACGAGTCGCTTGGCAAAATACGCTCAAGCTTCCTTTTTCCAAGCAGGCTGTGCACATGGCTGAGCACTACAAGGTGCGGCGTGATGTCCGGAATCTGGCCGGCAAAAAAGTTAAACTCACTCCTTTGCGCTCTCCACGCTCTGCCGCCAAAGTGGTGGAGAAGTCTGCCCGCAGGTGGATTACTCCTGCTCTGATAACTGAGTCCGGTGCTATTTTAGTCCCGACGCAAGTCGGATTTGGAGTTTTCGGTTTTGATGCCGGTGAGGCTGTGTTCGCTTTTTATCGTGGAGGCATTTTGAAGGAGGAATTTGAAAGACGCATGGCGGATTCTGTGATAAAAGGAGTTTCCTGCGGGGCTGCACATGCCGTGTTGTTGTGCATAACTCCTGTTCCGGGAGGCTTGTTAGTTACTGTTGTCGGTATTGCGGCTTACGAAGTTACGGATTGCGTCATTGGAATTTTTCGTAGGCGTGCAGCGGCAAAAATGCTTACTGCTGAAGATTTACAGATGTTCGGCTTGGAAGTGAATTCCATTTTTTCGGTAGAGACGGGCTCCGTGTTCGAAGTGGAGGGTAAATCCGTCCTCGATATCCCCCCTAACACCATCTTTGAGCCTGATGAGGATTCCCTGTTTGAAGTGCCTGCTGCCTGAGTGGCTGAAAATAATCGGCCGATTCAAGTTGTTATCAGCCGTTACCCTTGCCGTAATTGCCGGGGGGCTGCTGTGGTATTGCTGCATGGATGATGAACCTGCTGCCCCGGCGGAAAATGTACTTTCTGCTGATGAACTGTATCTGAAAATGTTCGCTGAGCTTTGTGCCGACGCAGAAGGCAAAGATGTTGCACGGAAAGATATTGATTTGCTCCGTTTTCGTTATTATGACCTTTGCGTCAGGTATGAGGAGCTCTCAGAGCCTGAACAGGAAAAGCTGAAAGCAGACCCTCGCTATCGGGACTTGCTGAAGCGCTGGCGTATGTTGTCCTCCGAATCTCTTTGAGGGCTGTAATATCTGTATCAGAAGCCTCAAAAAAACAGAAAAAATAAAAAAACACGCTTTATTGCGGATAATATGCTTGCGTTGGCGTTTGTGACTGTGTAAAATAAACGCGAATGCGTGTGCTTGCTTTGCAGGCATGTGCATGAAGCGGCAGGGTAGCTTAAGAACCCTGCCACCTGCCAAGGAAGATGCCGGCCGGTTCCGATCTTCTGCGGTGAAGCGAGGAGCCGGCACAAGAAGATAGAAAAAAGAAAAAATGAGTATACATTCCGTATCGTGCGCCGTAGGCGCCAATCCCATCACAATTGAAACCGGCAAGATTGCCCGCCTGGCAGACGGTGCCGTAACCGTTCGTTGTGGTGATACCGTGGTGCTTGTTACCGTTGTGAGTGCCACCAAGATTAAAGAGGGACAGACGTTCTTCCCGCTCTCCGTTGAGTATAAAGAAAAAGCCGCTGCCGCTGGTATGTTCCCGGGCGGATACTTCAAGCGCGAGGGACGTCCCACGGAGAAGGAGATTTTGACATGCCGTATGACGGATCGTCCCCTCCGCCCGATGTTCCCCAAAGGATACTTCTATGACACGCAGGTGATTTCTCTGCTGATGGCAGCAGACGGCGAGAATGAGCCGGATATCCTTAGCATCAACGGTGCATCTGCCGCATGTGTAATTTCTGACCTTCCCTTTGCTGAGCCCGTAGGCGCTGTACGCGTGGGCCGCATCAACGGTGAGTTTGTGATTAACCCGACCAACAGCCAGCGCACGGATTCCGATTTGGATTTGGTGTACGCCGGTTCTAAGGACCAGGTTATCATGATTGAGGGTTCCGCTAATGAATTGCCGGAGGAGGACTTTATTGCTGCTCTGCGTTTTGCGCAGGAGAATGTGGCCAAGATTTGCGCTGCCCAGGAAGAGCTGCGTGCCCTGTGCGGTAAGCCGACCCGCGAGTACGAGCTTACTCTTGCCAAGCCCGAGTTGCTGGAAATCGGCTACCAAGTGGCCGGTGACCGCATCGAGGATGCTATCTATGCCCCGAACAAGATTCAGCGCCAGAAGCAGGTGGGTGCTCTCCGTGATGAGGTGGAAGCCAAAATTAAGGAGACCTACCCCGAGGCTACGGACTTTGACGTTGAGCAGGTGTTCGAGTATATTCAGAAGAAGGCTTTCCGTATCTCCATCATGGAGCAGGGTAAGCGTGCCGATGGCCGCGCCATCAAGCAGTTGCGCCCGCTCTCTGCGGAGGTGAACGTGCTGCCCTCCGTGGTGCACGGTTCCGCTCTCTTCTCCCGTGGTGAGACGATGTCCATGTGCTTGGCTACACTCGCTCCCATGGAGGAGAAGCAGTACTTGGATAACTATACCGGTTCCGTTGATGAGAAACGCTTTATCCTGCACTACAACTTCCCGCCCTTTACGGTGGGAGAAACCGGCCGTTTCGGCGGACAGAACCGCCGCGAAATCGGTCACGGTGCCTTGGCTGAGCGTTCCATCGCTCCCGTGATTCCGGATGAGAATGACTTCCCCTACGCCATCCGCGTATCCTCCGAGATTATGGAGTCCAACGGCTCCACCTCCATGGCTTCCGTGTGCGCCGGTACGCTGTCCCTGTTGGCAGCCGGTGTGCCGCTCAAGCGCCCGGTCTCCGGTATTTCCGTGGGCTTGGTGACGGAGTTTGCGAACGAGGGCGACCGTGAGCCCAAGCGTTATGAAACCTTGTTGGACATCATCGGCTCCGAGGACTTCTACGGTGATATGGACTTCAAGCTTTGCGGTTCCGAGGTCGGTGTAACCGGTTATCAGCTGGACCTCAAGCTGCCCGGTATTCCGCTCTACATCTTGGAGGATGCTATCCACCTGGCTCGCAAGGGCCGCTTGGATGTGCTGGCTACCATGAATGCCTGCATCTCCGTGCCGCAGAAGATGAGCCCCAACGCTCCGCGTATTGAGTCCACCTCCATCCCGCAGGACCGCATCGGTGAGCTTATCGGCCCCGGCGGTAAGAACATTAAGGCCCTGCAGGCTGAGACCGGTACGGACATCAACATCGAGGAAGATGGTACCGTGCGCATTTACGGCAGCCGTCAGGAAGGTGTGGAGCGTGCTCTGTACCTCATTGACCGCATGTTCAAGGAGATTGAGGTTGGTGAAACCTATGAGGGTAAGATTGTCTCCACTAAGGAGTTCGGTGCCTTCATGGAGGTGCTGCCCGGTAAGGATGGCCTCATTCACATCTCTGAGTTGGCTGAAGGCCGTACCCAGAAGACGGAGGACGTAGTGAAGGTGGGCGACATTGTGACTGCCAAGTGCATCGGTATCGATGACAAGGGCCGTGTCAAGATGTCCATGCGTGCCGCTGCTCGCGACCGCAAGGCCAAGGAGGCTGCAGAGCAGCAAGCCGACGCCTGATAGCCTTTGCACGATGTTGTTTTTCAGCCCCGCGGCGCGCCGTTATAGGTGCCTCGCGGGGCTTTTTTCTGGTGTAATATGCCCTTGCTGCAAAAAAAGTGCAATAAAATGCGCTTTGCTGACTTTTTTTGATTGCCAAGACGTGAAATCTGGTGTAAAAGATATAGCGAACAGTTGCAAATTACTTACACCATGTGGAAATACCTAATCATTACCTCGGTTGTGCTCTTGGGAGGGGCTATGTATCTCTTCAACACCAATCATAAGGCCATAACTCAGTCCGGTAGCGGTGAATTGGCTCTTATCCAGGAGCGCTTCGACAGTGCCGTGAGAACCAAGACGGATGCTTACATAAGCAAAATTGACGCTGCTTACCGCGATGTCCGTACTGCTTGGCTTAAAGATGAGATTGTACGAGAGGCTGAGCGCCAGCAAAAGGCAGAGGAAGATGCCGCTCTTGCTCGCTCCAAGGGTGACGAGTACAAGGATGAGAATGATACTCTGCTTAGTGAGACAGAAACTGTAAAGCGTGAGCTCGAAAACGTGGTGGCTAAGACTGCGCCTGCCGTGGATATGGATCCGGATGGCGCTGAGCCCGAGGATATCATCGCTGCTGCTAAGGCTCTTATGGATGCCAACGTTGAGCTTCAAGCTAAGATTGATGCTGAAAACGCACAGATTGAGGACCTCGGTAATCAGAGCACACGCCTCAATGAGCTGATTGACGCTGCCCGTAAGCTCGGTCAGGATCGCCAAGCTCGTATCTCTCCGCCCGAGCTTAAGTGCAGCATCAGCTATGTGGATCCCGGCTACGCTTTCATCATGCTCAATGCCGGTATTGATAATGGTGGTGTTGTTATCGGTTCTCGCTTGGCTGTTATGCGCGGTGATAGAAAGATTTGCGAACTGAACGTCACGAACGTGCAGTCCCGTGAGTCTATCGCATACGTTGTGAAGGGAACCATGCTCGCCGGTGAGCGCGTAAAGGTGGGCGACCGTGTCATTTCCGTTCGTAACGATAGTAAGTGATAAAAAGTAAATCTTTTAACCGCATATTATAAAATGAAAATACTTTCTTTTGTTTCGGTGTTTGTCGTGCTGGGTCTTACCGGTGCAGCTGTTATGTACTCCATGCAGCAACAGTCCATCATGGAGATGGTTGTTAAGGCCAGTGGTGGCCTCTCTGCTGAGGGTGGTATGAGTGATGTCCAGCGCGATGCCCGCAAGGTTTCCGAAGAGGCCGGTGTTAAGGCTGACGAAGCTCGCAAGCTTACCGAGGAGCAATATACAGCCCTCAACGGTGCAGGCCAAGCTATTGAAAAGCGCGAGGCTGCTGAGCGTACCTTGGAGGAAAACGTTACTTACCGCGATACCATGGCGGCCGAGTTGGAGTCCACCAAAGAGCGCCATGCCGAGGCCCAGAAGCGTGCTGATGAGATGCTTGCCACTATGCGCACCTTGGAGGACCTGGCAAACGTTGCCGATTTGAGTGAGGCTGTAGCCACGTTCGAGGACGTTGTTGCCAAGGCTAAGGAAAAGAAGGCTGAGCTTGAGCCCGAGTTGGAAAGCTTGGTTACTGCTCGTGAGGCTGCTACCAAGAAGGTGGCAGCTGAGACCACTGAGCTGGCTCGCCTGGAAAAGATTAACCGCGATTTCGAGGCCGTATACCGCAAGAATGCTCGTGAGTACGTTGTGCGCGTGGTGGATCCTGCACGCAACATCGTCATCTTCACGGTCGGTCGTGAGAGCGGCTTGGTGGCGGGTGATTCCACCCCGCTCATCGTGAAGCGTGGTAAGACCACGATTGCTACCTTGCGTGTGGAGAGCATTAACGGTAGCGAGGTTGTGGCCAAGTTCACGACTGCTCCCGGTCAGCGCATCAGCGTGGGTGACAACATCATTCACGAGAAGCCCCACGGTTCGTAAAGCACTGTTCTCATTTGGTGTATTACTACTAGCGACTTCGGCAACCGCTCTTTCTTCGGAGAGAGCGGTTGCTGCATTGTGTCATACTGTGTTGTTTGAGTTGGTAAAATATGTGGCTTGTGCTAAAGTATCAGAGTAGTGAGCTTTTCTGTGAACTCACCTTAATCACATCAGAACGTTCATGCCATGAAAAACATCCTTATCATCGGTAACTTACTTGCATTTGCTGTGCTTTCTGCATGCCAGACCTCGCTTCCTCCCGTGCCTGACAGTGGCCGCAAGGTGGTGGGCCCGCAAGGTAGCTCAAGTGTGGAGAAAACTTGGAGCCGCCCGACGCAGGCTGAGGGCGATGCCGCACTGGGGCCGTTGAGCAATACTCGTCGCTGATGCCGGTTATGAAACCGGCTGAGAAAGCCGCCATTGTTATGGAAGAGCTGGAGCGGGCGTACCCCGCTCCGGGCTGTCCGTTGGCGCATACGGATTCGTTCACGCTGTTGGTGGCCGTTATGCTGTCTGCCCAGTGTACGGATGCCCGTGTCAATAAAGTGACCCCGGCTTTGTTTGCCGCCGCGCCCACGCCACAGGCAATGGCCGCCATGACGTGGGAGGAGGTCCGCACCTACATTGCAACATGCGGTCTCACCCAAACAAAAGCTAAACGCTTGGTTGCCACTGCCCGCTTGTTGGTGGAACGCCACGGCGGGCAGGTTCCTGCATCTTTCGAGGAGTTGGAAGCCTTGCCCGGTGTAGGGCATAAAACTGCCTCCGTGGTGATGTCTCAGGCTTTCGGTATGCCGGCTTTCCCGGTGGATACTCACATCTTCCGCTTGGCTCGCCGATGGGGGCTCAGCCGTGGCAAGACGGTGGAAAAGGTGGAGGCTGATCTCAAAAAACTTTTCCCGGAGTCCCTTTGGAACAAGCTGCATGTACAGTTTGTTTTGTGGGGAAGAGAGCATTGTCCTGCTCGTGGTTGCCGCCCTACATGCCCCATTTGTTCCCGTATCGGTGTGGCATAACGGCATTTTTTACATGTTTTGGATTGACATTTGCGCGGAAAAGTAGTTTCATATCCGCCCGAAAGTAATACGTTATGCTTGTCTCTCAGCTTAAATCCAAGATACACCGAGCCATGGTAACCCGTGGGGATGTGGAGTATGAAGGTAGCATAGAGATACCGCAAGACCTTGTTGAGGCCGCCGGTATCTGGCCCGGTGAAAAGGTGCTTGTTGCCTCCATTACTTCCGGCAACCGTTTTGAAACGTATGTCCTTGTCGGTCCTCCCCAAACAGGACAAATTATCATTAATGGAGGAGCTGCTCACCTGATTAAAGCCGGTGAGCGTGTCGTCATTATGAGCTTTGCGATGGATGATAAACCTATTACCCCACGACGCATTGTTTGCAATGAACTTAACGAAATTATAGCATAAGTCTTTACAACCCACATTTTATTTGATACAATCCACGCCATGCTTTTAGTCACTTTCAAATACATTGTTTTCGCTCTGCTCATGATTGTGTGCGCCCTGCTTCTGTTGCTTGTGCTCATGCAACGTCCTAAGCAGGAGGGCCTCGGTGCTGCTTTCGGTGCCCAGATGACTGACCAGGCTTTCGGTGCTCGCACTACCGATGTGCTCAAGAAAGGTACGATTTTCTTCGGTTCTCTGTTCATGATTCTTTGCTTTATTCTCAGTGTTCTGATGCTTAATGAGTTTAATGCTAAGAAGAAATCCACCATTACTCCTGCTACTACGCCCGCTGCTCCGGTAGCTCCGGTTGTTCCGGCTACAACTACCGAGGCGCCTGCCGTGGCACCCGCCCCTGAGCAGCCCGCCGGTGAGTCTACCACGGCTCCCGCTCCCGAGCAGCCCGCCGGTGAGTCTACCACAGCTCCCGCTCCTGAGCAGCCTGCCGGTGAGTCTACCACAGCTCCCGCTCCCGAGCAGCCCGCCGGTGAGTCTACCACAGCTCCCGCTCCTGAGCAGCCTGCCGGTGAGTCTACCACAGCTCCCGCTCCCGAGCCTGCTGCTGAGGCTCCCTCTGTAGAGGATGCTCAACAGGCAGCAGCTGCTGCCCAAGCTGAGGCTGAAGCCGCTGCTAAGGCTGCTGCTGAGGCTCAAGCAAAGGCCGAGGCCGAGGCTGCAGCAGCCGTGGAGACCCAGACTCAGGCTGAGGCCGAGGCTGACCAAGCCGTAGAGGCTGCCGCTCAGCAGTAATCTCCCGGTTATATTACATTTTGATGCAGAAAGCCCCGCAGTGTTCAGGCTGCGGGGCTTTTTATGAGCTTTCTGCAAGTGCTTTACTGTTATTCGCCGGTTTTGACAGTCAGCACTGCTACCGCCCAGCGCATGTTATCAGCGTTTACAAGCTCGTTGCAAAAGTCTATGGCCTTTGCTTCCACCTCCCCCGGCCTGCGGAGGCAATCGGTGTCGCGGAGGCATTCGAGCCATATTTTTTCAAACCTGCAGGATTGTGTGCAGGCAACTGCCAGAATGGTATCTTCCCCGTAGGGTTCTTCTACATAGAGCTCGTAATCACATTGTTGCGAGGGTGGCGGGAATTGTTGGCGCACGCCCGCTTGTAGTTTGTTGGTAGCACCACCCACGCCGGGTACCAGCATGGTGGCCTCGTGGTTCTTGTCGTATTGAATCAGGAACACTCGGCAATCTTCTTCTGCCGTGAGGCTGAACCGTAACAAGTCTCCCTCCAGCAGGGTTTGTGCCGTGTTGAGTAATTGCAGCTCCAGCCTGAAATCATAGGGCAGCCCTAATTCCGTAGCCGGTGCGGAAGGTGGGCGCTTTACCTTTTCTGCTTGCTCATTATACTTGTGCCTGAGTTTTTTGCGTGGTTGTACGGGTGTTTCCGTGTTGAGGACTCCGGCAGCAGTGTAGAAGCTGCGTGAGGGTGGTCTTTTGACTATTGCCTTGCGCGGTGGCGGGGGCACGAATTTGCGGTGCTGTTTCGTCGGTGTCCGGCAAATGCCGGCCTGTGACGGCTCTTGTGGTGCCTCTTGAGCCTCGTGCTCCTCCGGCTCCGGTGCAGGGGGGCAGGGGAGGGGGAGCAAGGCTTCTGCTTGTTCCGTAATGCAAACAGGACTGGCCCCGATGCGGTATACCTTGCCGGGAATCATCCGTATCTCAGCCGTGCGCTCTTCATCCTCATAAACTCCGTTGCTGGAGTTGTTGTCTACCAAGCTTATGCCGTTTTCCGTTATGCTCAGGAAACAGTGCACTCGGGAGAGATGCATTTCTTCCGTAAGGGCAATATCGCACTCATCGGAGCGTCCTATACTGTATTGAGTGCCTATTAGTCCGCTAATGGGAAAAACGGCTTCTTCTCCGTTGCTCTTGGTGATGGTGAGCCGGAAAGTGCGGGGCTCCGGCGCGGGCTCCTCTGACACGGGATCCACGGGTGCGGGTTCCTCCGGCTCAGCAGCGGTAGGCAGCGATTCCTCCGAGGGGGCTTCTGTCTTATCTTCCGGTGTATCCCATCCGTCGTCTTCCGGTGTATCCCATCCGTCATCCCACCCGTCATCTTCTTCCGTTTGCTCCGGAGGCGGAGGTGGTGGGGGGGCGTCTGAGTGTGTGGCATGCCCGGAGATGCTGATGGGACTCCCGCCTATGCGGTACATCTTACCGGGTATCATGAAGATTTCCGCCGTGCGTTGCTCATCCTCATAAATGCCGTTGTTGGAGTTGTTGTCCGTCAGGGTAATACCATATTTCGTGACACTCAGGAAACAGTGCACACGTGAGAGGTGCATTTCCTCCGGCATGGAAACATCACACTCTTCTGAGCGGCCGATGCTGTATTGAGCCCCGACCTGAGCCTCCAGCGGAAAACGGATGCTTTCCCCCTTAGTATTGATAATGGTGAGTGTAAGCATGGTATTCAGAATTCGATGGTTATACCCTTTTCCTGAGCCTGCTCGCGCAATATGCTCAGTAACTTAGTTCCTAAGTCTCCGGCGTTTCTCAGGCTATTGTATTTATCTAACAGTTGGTTTCTGCGCGCAGCAGCTGCGCTGAGAATCCCCACTATTTCTTCCTCTGATTTACCGCGCAGCTCTACGGGTAAGTTGCCCTCGCCCCCCAGCATGTCTATGCTGAACTTGCCCTCCGGGCAACGGCGGTACACCTCAATGGCGTCCCACTCGTAGCCGGTAATGATGCGTTGCCTATTTTCCAGCGCCCATTTGAGGAGTTTATCCAACTTGCCATGGGGCGGGGCAGATGCTTTATTGAGCATTTGAATGTGTTTTTTCTGCACTGCCGGTGAGCCGATGGGTTTGGGGGCGCAGTTGTGGAGTGCCATGAGCACTTTATAGAGTTCTTCCGGGTCCGCTTCTTGTGTGGCTGTGTTGCGAATGTCCATCGTCGTTGCAACACCGTTGCCGATTTCTGCCGCCTCCTCCCAATTCTCATCCGGATAGCTGTTGCAATGGATGGTGTTGACGATGATGTTTTGCTCCGTTGCTTCCGCAATGGCTGTGTGGTAGTCTACGCTGCCTTGGTTAAGGTCTTCATCTCCTGCCAAGAAGATAACCTTGAGCATGTCATCTCGTTCGCGACGGTTCCAACGGTAATTGTGCACGGCAAAAGAGATTGCTTCCCCGTAGGGCTCCAATGCACCGGTGCATTGTACCTCCTCCAGCTTACTCTTCATCTGTTTGGTGCGTGTGGTAAACGGCGTGAGTTTGTACGGGGAACCATTGCGTTCGTTTTGTCCCAATACCACAATTCCTACATTTACTTTGGTCTTTTTCCCGTTAAGTTTAGCATTGCTGAGGGTGGTAACAACCTGTTCCAGAGAGCTCGCAACTGCCTTGAACAGTGCGTCCATACTCCCGGAGGCATCCAGAATGAGCACAACTTGTATGTCATCATTGTAGCCGGCTCGCCTGCCACTGCCACTGTCATCTCCGTTACTATCTGCTATACCGCCGCCTCCTCCGTCACCAATCCCGTCACCGAACCCGACCAGCCCGAACCCATCACCGAATGAAGCTTCGCCGGTCAAACCTTCACCAATGTCGCCGGTGCCGGCCGGAATATCCATGACGTAAGGTGAAACGGGGGAGGTAATCATCGGCATGGGGGGGGAGGCTGCCGAGCTCTCCACCGCAGCGACTTCCTCGCGCTGTTGGCGCTGTACAGGCCGTTTTTTCGGTGCAGGTGGGGTGTAGGTTGTAAATGAGCTTTGCGGTGCCTTTAATTGGTATATTTTGACGATGTACATGTACAATGTCGGTATCGACATGACCAAAAAGGCAAGACATAATGCAGTCAGCAGGATGCGCCGTACGATGGCGGCTATTTTTAACTTAACGGTATTGGTGGGTCGTACGTGAATAGCCATACGCGTCAGTCCTTTCTGTTAGGGTTAAGGCCTGCTGCTTGTAAGGCCTGCGTTGCAGCTGTGTTTTTGGCTAATTTAGCGTAGTAATGCGCGGTGTGTCCATCCTTGTCCGTAGCGTTCAGTTGTTCCGGGGTAATGTTGCTGAGTACCTCTGTAAGCATTTCCGGGTTTCCGCTTAAGCATGCATGCATCAGTACGGTTTCGTGCCGGTGGTTGGTGGCTGTGGGGAGTGCACCCAGTTCTATCAGCGTGCGGTAAATGGTGGTATCCCCGCGCCGCGCCGCTTCATGCAGCGGCATGTTACCCTCGCGGTCGGCTTCGTTTAAGCGGTCTGCGTGGCTTTTCAGGGCTGCTTTGACGCCGGCGGGGTGTGCCAAGCGTACCACTAGGCACAGGTAGGAGGTGCCGTCTTCCGTTTCTTCCTGTTTTAGTTCCACTGCTTTGTTTAACCAAGTGCTCAGGCATTCTGCTTGTTCTTCGCTGAGCAGATGCCGGAAAATGCTGCGCCCATCACTGAAAACGATGTCTGTTTTGTTCAGTGCATTGAGTATGCCGAACACGGCGTTGGCATCGTGACGCTGTACGGCCATTTCTATGAGTGAAAGTCCGTTTTGCATGCGGTTGTTGGCATGGGCTCCTGCAAATAACAGCATATCAAATAATTCGGAATCCCCCAACTCCATGGCTACACCTAAAGGCGGATTCCCTTCAATGCTCCAGTCCGGGTTGGCTCCGCGGTTAATCAATTCTTGCAGGGCATCTCGGTTATGTCCGTGCCGGAAGGCTTCTTCCCATTGTTTTTTGAGGAGGTTGCCTATAGCGTTTCCTCCCCCTGTCTGTTCGTAGTCGTACGCTATTTTTTCATCGTTGTCAAACAGACTCAAATCCGGATTCTCCCGTAATACAAGTTCTGTTGCCTCATCATTTCCTAAGGATGCCACCAACATTAACAGCGTACGCCCTTGCGCATCTCGCATGTCAATTTTTTTGCTTTTCATTACCTTAGGCAGCAAATCGAGAATAGCGCGCTTTACCTCTTTACAGCGCCGTTGCTCCTGGTTAATCCTGTCTTTGATTTCTTTGGCTATGTCCCTGTGGTCCGCGTCCTGCGGTATGCCTTGTTGTTCCTGTTGCATGGCAATCAAGGAACTGCTCCCTTTGTCCATCAACGCTTTCAAGTGCTTTTCATCAAGCCCCTCCGCCACTCCGTGCAGCGCAGACAGTAACACTGCCGCGTACAGTAGTGTTGTGCGTAGATTGTTAAGCTGACATCTCATCTTCTCTATAGCCTACCATACACCTGCTGCTGCTGCAAGCTCATAGTGCAACCCGGCTCTTTTTTTTCTTTTTTTGACGAAAAAAGTGCGCAATCCTTTGCTTATGCGGATTGCGCACCGTTTAAGTAGATTGTTTCGGAATATTTATTTCAGCAGTTCGTCCACGGCGCGTTTCATGGCCGTGAGACCTTGGGTAAGCATTTCCGGTGAGGTTGCGAAGTTAAGGCGAACGCACTGCGGATCACCGAAGTTGGCGCCGTTATCCAAGTACACCCCGGCTTTTTCGCGGAAGAATTCATGGGGGGATTCCACTCCTAGCGCGGAGCAATCCAACCATGCCAAGTAGGTGGCTTCTTGGTGGCGGGTTTTGAGCATGGGAAGGTTTTCCGCAACATAGTCGATGACAAATTGGCGGTTTTTGCGCAGGGTGCAGAGCAGCTGCTTATGCCACTCCCATCCGTGAGTGTATGCTGCCAAGGAGGCTGCATAGGCAAACACATTGAGTGTGGGGAGGCTGTGCCCCTGTGTTTTGCAGATAGCGGCTCGCAGCTCAGCATTCGGCACGGCCATGTAGGTAAAGCAGATGCCGGCTATGTTGAATGTTTTGCTCGGTGCGCTCAGCATCACTGTGCGCTGTTGCAGACGCTCCGACAGGGTGAGTGCGCACACGTGCTTCTTGTCCTCGTCCAGTACTAAGTCACAGTGTATTTCATCGGAGCAGAGGATGAGGTCGTGGCGCTCGCAGAAATCCGCCACTTTCTCCATTTCTTCGCGGCTCCAGGCTCGGCCGAGCGGGTTGTGCGGGTTGCACAGCAAGAACAGTTTGGTGTTCGGGCTAACGGCGGCTTCCATGGCCTCCCAATCAAACTCCCAACGTTCCCCGGTAAATTTGAACGGTACACTCTTCAGGCTGCAGCGGGCGTCTTCATGGCAGTGCAGCATCGGCGGGTACGTCGGGGAGCAGACCATGATCTCATGCTGCGGTTGCGGGCATACCGTGCGGGCTACCAGTGTGAATGCCGGTACGCATCCCGGTAGCTCATGCAGCCATTCCGGTTGGGCATTCTCTACTCCGTGTTTTGTCTTCAGATATGCCGTGATGGCAGCGCGTAACTCGTCCGTCATGAATGCGTAACCATAGAATTTATGGTTCAGACGCGCTTGCAGGGCATCCACCACGCAGGGTGGGCTCTCTATGTCCATATCAGCAATCCCGAATGGCAGCGGGCCCTGAAGATCCCACTTAATGTTGCCGGTCTCGCGGCGACAATCTGTTGAGGCAAATCTGATCATATATATAAAGACGTTAGATTTCACCCCATTCTATCACCGCGCTGCCTTTGAGTCAAGGCGCTTCACGGGCTTTCCTGCCTGGAAAATGAAAAACCGCGCCGGAGCAAGGGCTGCTCTGCGCGGTTTTGCGGTGCGTTATTCGGCTCTTTTATTTCAGTTGAGTGCGCATGCTCAGCGCGGTGAGCAGGGCGAGGAACCGGGCGTAATCGTGCTCGCGGTCACCGGATACCAAGGCGAATTGGTATTCTCCTTGGCGGGCATCTTCCGCAGCGGCATTGCGCAGACGCAGCTGTATAACGTCTTCGCTGTCTGTTTGTCTGCCTCGCAGTCGTGCTTCCAGCTCGTCTGCCGGAACGTGAATGTAGATGTCTGCATAGGCGCGTCGGATGTCGGGGTCCGCACAGGCACGGATGGAGGCAGCACCCTGTACGTCAATGTCCATGACGACATTTTTTCCCTGTTTCAGGAGGTCAATGATGTCGGCCTTGAGGGTGCCGTAGGAGTTGCCGTGTACGGTGGCGTGTTCCAAGAACTCGCCGGCAGCTACTTTTTGTGCAAAAAGCTCCGGAGTGAGGAAGTGGTAGTCCACGCCATCCTGCTCACCGGGGCGAGGTTGGCGCGTGGTGCAGGAGATGGAGTATGCGGTAAGTCCGTCCGCTTCCGCGCGGCGGCAGAGTGTTGTTTTGCCGGATCCGGATGGGCCGGATACAATGATGAGGGAGCCTGACATGGTGGTTATTCGACGTTTTGTACTTGTTCACGTATTTTTTCCAGCTCGGTTTTGGCGGTGACGACCAGCTGCGCCAGCTCGGCGTCATTGGCTTTGGAACCGGTGGTGTTTAGTTCTCGGAAAATCTCTTGGCAAAGGAAGTCCAGCGTGCGCCCCACGGCCTCCGGCTTGTCACAGATCTTTTCAAACTGATCCAAGTGGGAGAGCAGACGTGTGGTTTCCTCACTCACATCGCAGCGGTCTGCAAAGAGGGCTATTTCTTTGATAATGCGTTCATCATCTGCCGGTATGGGTAGCCCGCTTTCCTCCAAACGCTTGAGTAGTTGCTCTCTGTAGCGTGTGGGAATGCCCGCAGCGCGGCAGATGAGTTGCTCTCGGTATTCTCGCAGGGTGCCGATGCGGCGCAGCAAATCCGTCCTCAGGTTGGCACCTTCTTGTGCGCGCAGGGTGAGGAATGCTTGCAGAGCCTCTCGTATGGCGGGTTCTGCTGCCTCCCAAGCGCTTTCCGCTGTTATGTCTGCCTCGTTCTCTTCTGCAATGACGCCGAGGCGCAGCAGTCCGTCCAGCGTCGGGGCAATATCGGTATTCAAGGCTTGTCCCGCTTCCGCCAGGCATTGTTGCAGTGCTGCCAGTTTGGCTTGGTTGACGCACAAATTACCGGCGGAGGTACCGGTGGTTTGCAGACTGATGGAGATGTTGACGCGTCCGCGAGAGACGCTGCCTGCAACCAGCTCGCGCACGCGTGTTTCCAGCTCAGCCCAAGCGCGCGGGAGTGCCACTGCTATTTCTGTTTGTTTGCGGTTGACGCCGCCGATTTCCACGCGGATGGCGCCGTTGTTGAGTGGGGCTGTTGCAGCCCCGAATCCGGTCATGCTGTTCATAATGGTGATTTGCCGATGATATCCAGTAGTCGTGAATCGAGCGCCAAGGCTTCATTGACATTAAAATTGAGGTCGCTACGCAGCTTGTCCACGGCGCGCATGCGACGCAGAAGATCCGGTACGCTGTGGGTGTCTGCAAGTGCTTGCAGCTCTGAGAGTACGGGGTGTACATCCGGGGCGTGTGAGGCAAGCAACACGGCTTGTCCTAAACACAGAGAAAGTAACTCCATCATTTGAGCGCGTTCGCCCAAGTATTCGGACTCTATACGCGCGTTGGTGATGTCCTTTTGCATGGCTTCCCAGTTGCGGATGTCCGTTCCTTCCGATACGGCTTTGGCCTCGGCCTTGAGGGCAGAGGTTATGCGTTCCGTAATGGCTTCTCGGCGTTTGGCGAGTAGTGACTGAAAGTCTGCCCTCAGTGCCAGTGCCGCCACATCATTACCAATGCGGGGGATGGCTGCTTTCACTGCCGGCAGAAACAGCTCTTGCACCGGGGTGAGGCGTATGCCGGGGCGGGCATCCCGCAAATCCAGCCGTACGCAGCGCGATAAAATGGTGGGCAGTAGCTTGTTGGCCAGCTCCGTCATCAGGATGATGAGGGTGTTTGGCGGGGGCTCTTCCAGCGTTTTCAGAAAGGCGTTGGCTGCTTCGTCCATGAGGCGGTCCGCCTCATCAATGATGATGAGCTTGGTTGCCCCCTCCTCAGCTCGCAAGGCGAGGAATGGCTCTACGCTACGCACGGCATCAATGGAGATAGTGCGTATTTTGGAGCCCGGCCGCAGTACGCGACAGTTGGGGTGGTGCAGCTCTTCCAGTGTGTTGGCCTTTGCGCCGTTTAGCTCAGCCGCAAGGGTAAGAGCCAAGCGGTGTGTGCCTGAATCCGGGGCGCCGACAAAGAGCAACGCGTGTGGTTGGCGCCCGTTGTTGCGGGCGTTCTGTAAAAGTTCGTGTGCCTGTTGGTAGGTGAATGCCATGGTTTGCCGTGGGGGGGCTCAGTTTTCCGGGTACGAGCCCAGCACCTTGAACATGGGCGTGCGGTTGTGCAGGATGGTTACGCAGTCTTTCAGCGGGGATTGCTCGGCATGTCCTTCCACATCGATGTAAAACAAGTATTCCCATGCGGTATCGCGCGTGGGGCGGGAGTCCATGCAGTAGATGTTGATGCCGTGTTCCTTAAAGACGCTCAACACCTCTACCAAGCTGCCGGCTGTGTGCGGTACGCCAAAGCAGATTGTTGTGCGGTCTTGCCCGCTCGGGGCGGTGCTTTGGTTGCCGATGACGGCAAAGCGTGTGGTGTTTCCGGCTTTGTCTTGTATGTTACGTTCCAGTACCTTTACGTGGTTGAGCTCCGCTGCCAACTCGCTGCCGAGGGCTGCTGCGCCGTTGTTGGCCTCATCATGCGCAATCTTGGCGGCCACGCTGGTGGATGCCGTGGAGATGAGCTCGGCATTCGGGAAGTTGTTGCGTAGCCATTCCCGGCACTGCCCCAGCACTTGGGCGTGGGAATATATCTTGCGGATGTTCGGACGCTCGGTGTTGGATAACAAACAGTTGCGGACGTTTAGGTGTACTTGTGCGCATATGCGCAGCTCTGTGCTGCCCAGCAGGTCTATTGCTTGTGAGATGCGCCCGTATGTGCTGTTTTCTATCGGTACTACGCCGTAGTTGATTTCTCCTATCTCCACGGAGCGGAAAATCTGTTGAAAAGTGGGGTAGGGAAGTAGCTCCACACTGTCCCCGAAACGCGCTTGGGCTGCTTGGTGACTCCACGTGCCGGGGGGGCCCAAGTAGCCCACTTTTATCCCTCCCTCCAAGTGCAGGCTCATGCTTACAATTTGGCGGTAGATGCTTTTGAGCCCATTTTCCGGTAATTCTCCGGCATTGTGCCGCAGTATTTTCTCTATCAGTTGGCTTTCTCTTTCCGGTACAAAAATGTGGGAGTGCGCATCCTTTTTGATTTCTCCCACACCATGTACACAACGCATGCGCGCCTTTATCAGCGCGACTATCTCCGCGTCGATTCGGTCTATTTCACCTCTGAGCTCATCTAAGGTCATAACGTGAACTCATTATACCACATCTCACGCACCCCTGCAAGACGAGAAATTGTCTTCCTCTGCCAATCTTTGCTAGGCGTGCACTTGTGAAGGCTCCCATAAAAAAAATCCCCGGTGATCAGCCGGGGAGCATTGCAACATTAAATCTTGTGGGGCAGGTGTCCGCGTGTACTGCAGTGCCACGGGAGCTACCTGCTCGCTGTTTTACTTGGTGGAGTCCAAACGGGAATAACCGTACTTGGACTGGAAGCCGAGCTCCTCCGGGAATTCGGAGAATCCGGACCAAGTGTTGTACTCCTTGAGACCACTGCGACCGCAGCTGCCCTGGTAGGGCGGGCGGTAGGTGCACTTGTAGGTGGGAGCCCAGAAGGTTACGAGCTCATAGAGACCGTAGCCCATGCGGGTGGCGGTGCGGGTGAATCCCTCCACAATACCGACGGAGTAGCCGGCATAGTTGCCCTCCTCGCTGTTCCAGCGGAGGATGGTTACGGGAATTTCCTCGATTGCCCAGAAAATGTTGCCCAAGGCACGACCCAGCTTGCGGGTGGACGTGTACTCAGATGCAGGCGGTGCCTGTATGTCGGCATACGTCGTGCCGGCGAGTGCGAAAAGAAGTGTAGAAAGGAGTAAGCGCTTCATGACAAAATCAGTGATACCATATTGTTTATGGGCTTGCAAGTAAAAAGAGGAAGAATTCTGAAAAAATCTGCAAATTTTCTCGTTGAAATGGGGTCAGAGGGTGATTTTGGTGTGAATTTCCTCATCGGAGAGGTAGCAACCAGGGTCGGAACCGAACCAATGGCCATTCGCAAAGGCAGCGCGCGTGCGGAAGCCGCCCCCGCAGAGGGCAAAGTGCTTGCAGGAGGCACAGCGGCCACTGAGCTGCTGTTGTCGCTCTTCCGGGGAGTCTGCACCACGCAGTTTTTGCAGTTCGGCGGCAGAGGGTTGTGAGGAGGCTTCCCATACCTCGCTGAATTTTTGCGTTTTGACGTTGCCGAGGGTGACACTCTGCCAGAACTGGTCGGGGTGGATGTTGCCCTGCGTGTCAATGTTGGCAATACCGCGGCCGGAGGAGTTGGCGCCGCCACCGTTCCACTGCAGCAGCTTGAGGGTTTGCGCCGCAAGGGGGGAGCCCTCCCTGAGTTGGCGCAGCAGGATGTAAATGCCGTCCGCAGGTTGTGTCACCGTGAGCAGCTCACGCGTTTGCCCGCTCTTGTGCCAAGCCTCTGCGCGGGCAATGAGCATATCCATGGCGGCTCGTGCTTCTTCCGGGTGCAGGCTGGCTACATCTACACCGCGCCCGGTGGGCACCAGGTGGTAGAAGCACACGCGCTGGATGCCCTCTTGCTCGATGAAGTTGAGAATCTCCTCCATGCTCTGCACATTGTTGCGGGTAAGGGTGAGGCGCAGGCCGGTTTTTTGCCCGACGTTTTCGCAGTGTTTGAATCCTCGGATTGCACCATCGAAGGCTCCTTGTACGCCACGGAAGGAATCGTGCACGGCGCCGATGCCATCCAGTGAGATGCCGACATAGGCTACGCCGAGTTTTTTGAAGAGTTGAGCGTAGTCGTGAGTGATGCGGGTGCCGTTGGTGGAGATGGTGACTTTGAGTCCGCGCTCAGTAGCTCGCTCCAGTATTTTGGGTAGCTGCGGGTGGAGCAGAGGCTCTCCGCCGGAGAGGAGCAGGGCATTCACCTTGTAGTCTGCCAAGTCATCTATCACGGCGCAGCACTGCTCCCATGTGAGCTCACCGGGGTACTGCTGTGCGTGTGAGTCCGCATAGCAGTGCACACAGCGCAGGTTGCAGGTGCGGGTAATGTTCCACACCACAATGGGTTTGCGCGTGCGCGAGGACGTGGGTGAGCAGGCGGCTGTGCTGGCGTGGGGGCCGTGCGCACCGTGGCCCAAGCCGTAGCGAATGTGGTCTGCGGGCTGCTCTGCACCGCACCAAAGGCGTGTGATGTTAATCATGGCGTCTGTTAAAAATCGTGTTAATCCTTGCGGCAGGCTGCCGGTATGTAGTTGCAGAGGGGCTCCGCTCCCATCATGCCCAGCCCGGAGCCGTAGGCGCGTGCGCGCGAGCCTCCGCATACCCTGCGGTACTCACACTTGCCGCACTTGCCCTCCAGCGCGTCATCATTGCGCAGCTCGGTGAAGATGGGGTGCGTGCGGTACAGCGTCGCAAGGTCATCCGTGCGCACATTGCCCGCCGTGAGGGGCAGGAACCCGCTGGGCTGCACCTCACCCGTGTGTGAGATGAAGAGCACGCCCTTGCCGTCGCGCGTGGGTACCATGTGGCGCGGGGCTTGCCCGCCGCGGCGCGCGGCCTGCATGAGCACGCGGCGGTAGTGGTGCCCCTCCGTGGTCTTGATGGCAAAGGGAAGCTCCGCGCGTAGCGCCTCCAAGCGCTGCCATACGCTCTCCAAATCCTCCGCCGTGGGTAAATCTTCCAGTGAGGCTCGGCCGGTCGGTACCAGCACGAACACGCTCCATACATCCGGCTTCAGCTCGCGCATCAGCTCGATGAAGGCATCCAACTCCCCGAGGGTGGACTTGGCCAGCGTGGTGTTCACTTGCAGCTGGATGCCCGCCTCCATCACGGCGCGCGCTGCCTGCAGGGTGCGCTCGAAGGTGTGCGGCACACCGCGGAAGCGGTCATGCGTCTCCTGCGTGGCGCCGTCCAAGCTCAGGCTCAGGCTCACCACGCCCGCCTCCTTCAGCTGGTGGAAATCCGTGTGCACCAAGCGAGGCGTGGCGGCGGGGCTCAGTGCCACGCGCAGGCCTTTCGCCGTCGCTGCGCGGATGATATCGTGGAGATCCGCACGCATCATCGGGTCACCACCCGTCAGCACCAGCATTGGCGGGCGCAGCTCCGCTATCTTGTCCACCAGCGCCAGCGCCTCCTCATGCGTCAGCTCCTCCGGGTGTGCCTTCGGCTGCGCGATGGCGCGGCAATGCTTGCAGGCAAGTGCGCAGGCGCGCGTTACCTCCCAGAACAAGATGAACGGTCTCTCGTTAAAGTCGATGGCTGCTGTGTGCGGATGCATAGGCGAGCCCCCATTCTACACCCTCACTGCCCTCTTGGCAAGTGTAAATGCCGTGTGTTTTTTAGTATACCGTAGCAAAACGGTAGGATATTATAAATTCGATATTCGGGATAATTTAAGCCGCCGCGTGAGCTTATTTTATTCATCTCATTGGTCGTTTTCCGTCTTCTCTAAAGGTCTCGTAGAAACAGTAGGTTGAAAGAACGCATAGTAATATCATAAGGATCCCTGAACCATTCGCTGTTTCGATGATTCCCCAGGATACCAATATCCCATGAATAATCGGTGTGAATATGGTAAGCATGATCGTAAGCAGGATGCCGTAGACTATTTGCTTTTTCGTTGATGAGGAAAGTTTTTGCTTGAATATAAAATCAAAAGCTACACTGATCAGAATGAGCATTCCGTAAAATCCAGCGCTAAACATTAGTGTTGTCTTTACATATTGCATAGGTTCAATAGGAAGTCGAAGTCGTGATACACATAAGAAGACATCCGCTATGTATTGAGTTTGCATATATTTAATTATTGTGATGACAACATTGTACGTATTCATAATGCGCAAGGCAGCATACTAAAGTCCTTGAGAATTAGCCAGCGTAATTTTACATGTCAGCCCCCACAAAAAGTGCGTGCGCGCTCCGTTTTTCTTGAAAAAAATTGATTTTTATGCTTGACTACGGGTTTATGAATACGTACACATCAGAAGAGGTAGCAGCGCTGGAGATATTGCGCGGGACAGGCGTTAACATCGTGGAGGCGGCACTGGTGGCGAGGGCTGCGCTGGAGGCGGGTAGAAACAAAGTGAAGCGTACGATGAAGTGCGTAGCACTGGGTGCGGAGGAGTTGAAGCGGCAGGAGAAGACGGTGAGCTTTGAAAAGGCTGTGGCTGAGGCGCTGGCGGCGAGGAAAGAGCGCCGCGCGAGGACGCTGAGCGACTACCGCTATGTGACACGGCGATTCATGAAGCGCTGCGAGGGGCTGGCGCAGCGGCGTGTGCGCAGTATACGGCCGGAGGAGTGTGCGGCGTACATCGAGCAGGCCTTCACCACGCCGAGCCAGCGGGCAAAGGCAAGGCGCGTGCTCAGTGCGGTGTTCGGCACGGCGGTGAAGCGTGGCTGGTGCAGTGAAAACCCGGTGCAGAAGGTGGATGTGCCGGTGGTGAAGGAGCAGCGCATCCGTATCTTGACGCCGGAGGAGATAGAGCAACTGCTGAGCACGGCGCGCAGCTACCGCGGGGGCTGCTGCCTGCCGGCGGTGGGCATGATGCTGTATGCGGGCATACGCCCGCATGAGGTGGCGCGGCTCACGTGGGAGCAGGTGGATTTGGAGGGTGGCACCATCAGCATACTGCCTCAGCACAGTAAGACCGGCGGCGCGCGCCTGGTGACCATCCACAAGCCCTTGGCGCGCTTGCTGGCACAATTTCGCCATGAAAAAACGGCCAAAATATGCCCGCGCCAATGGGTGAAGCGCTGGCGCCGGCTGCGCACCCAAGCGGGGTGGAATACCCGTAATCACCGCTGGCAGCAGGATGCCCTGCGCCACACCTTCGCCAGCTACCACCTGCGCCACTTCCGCAGCTACAGCGAGCTGCAATACGAAATAGGCCACCGTGACACCAACCTTTTGCGCACGCGCTATGTGGACATGAGCGGCGTGCGGCGCACCAAGCGCTTTTGGTTGTAGAGCCGTCCCCGTACCGAGAGTACGCCCCCACACGTCCCACCCCGCGCCACGCCCGAACAGAGCCCTGCGCGATTTTTGTTTTTGCCCCATTTCGTATCGGTGTGGATTTAAAACCGCTCGATAAATCGGAAGTTGAAGGGGTGTTTGCGAGCGCAAGCGAGCGGAATTCAGAGCCCCGGAGGGGCGCCATAAAATAGCCCGGCGGTGGAGCGGCGAAGCCGCGGAACCCCGGGTAGCGTAAAAAAAGAAAATTGAGCCCGGAGCGACGGAGCGAAGCGACGCAGCGTAGGCCGACATAATAATGGCGAGGACCGTAGCGAAGCGGAGCTCCGAGCCGTTGTGGGCGCGTGTTTTTGGTGTTTGCGGCATTTTTGCGCCACGCTTTATGCCACCCCTCCGGGGTTCGCATTTAATTTTGTGGCCGTTTCCCGGGGTTCCGCCCCTCGCGGGGCTCCACCGCCGGGCTATTTTATGGCGCCCCTGCCGGGGCTCTGAATTCCGCTCGCTTGTGCTCGCAAATTATCCAACAATCTCCCCTTCAAATTCCGATTTATCGAGCACGGCGGGACTTATCGCACCTCACTAAGCGGGCGGGAAAAACGGTACCAAGGCATAGAGGGGGATGTTGAAGAGACCTGCGTTTACCTCATAGCCGGCGAGCGATGTGCGGATGGCGTAGGGCGGGGCATATCTGTTGCGATAAGAGGCCAAACTGCGAGCGCGTAAATTGATGCGGGCTTTTACCTCGATGGGGATAACATCATTGCCTCGCTGCGCGATAAAATCAACCTCCGCGGTGCCGCTTTCCGGTTCCCAATAAGCGAGGTAGCAGTCCGTAGAGCATAACAACTCTTGGAAGACGTACTGTTCTGTCAAGGCGCCCTTGAACTCTTCGAACACGGCGTTGCCGGTAATTAATGCTTTTTCGTCCAAACGGGATAAAGCCCCGAGTAATCCGCAATCCAGCGTGTACAGTTTGAATGAATTGGGGTGCTCATAGGCGCTGAGAGGTATGCCGGGTTTGTTGACTCGGTTGACACGGTGCAATAATCCACAGATGATCAGCCATTCCACCGCGGATTCATACTCGCGGGCGCGTGCGCCTTCCCCCAAATGCTTATAGACAAACTTGCGATTATCTTTTGCGAGTTGTGCAGGAATGGATTTCCATACGGCGTGAATGCGCGGTACGTTTTTCGGCTCGGTATATTTGGCAAAATCATTTTCATAACCTTGTATGATTTGAAGCTGTAGGCGGCGAGCTTCAGTGAATGAGCGCGTATCGACATATGCTTTTACAACTTCAGGCATACCCCCCACGTACATGTATTCCTTCAATCGTGTGACCAAGGTATCGTGCACCAGCGGGAGTATAGACGTTTGTTGCGCTGCCAAGGCTTTGATGATTTGCGTTTCGCCGAGGGCGTGCAAAAACTCATGGAAAGAAAGTGGGCGTAAGTTTAAAATATCCACCTGCCCAACGGGAAATGACATACGCCGCTGCCGTACTGCCACGCCTAAGAGACTGCCGGCTGCCATGATGTGATATTGGGGGGCGTTTTCCCGCAGAAATTTTAAACTGTTCAGCGCTCTCTCGCATTCTTGAATTTCATCTAATATGATGAGGGTATCATCCGCCTGTATTTCGCAGTTGCAGAGGATTTCGATTCCCTGAATGATGCTGCTGACATCGTACCTCCCTACAAACAGAGATGCGGCTTGTGGGGTGTCCGCAAAGTTCAGGTAGGCCGTTGTGCGGTAGAAGTTTTTACCGAATTCGCGCATGAGCCACGTTTTCCCCACTTGGCGAGCTCCCTGTATAATCAGCGGCTTGCGATTGGGGCGCTCTTTCCAGCGCTTTAATTCGGTGAATGCGGTGCGTTCCATGATGATTTGTGTAAACGTTCTTTCCTGAAAAGGTTATACGCTCTAACGGTGAAAGATGCAAGTGAAAAATCACATTTTATCTTGATAAAAATGGCAATTTATCACATTTCGGCAAGATAAAAATGGCAATTCTACATATTTTCCTAAGATAAGGTGCCGGGGGAGGGTAGTAGAGCGCCCCTCATCCCGAGGAATGCGGGGCGCGAGAGGAAAAGGGAAGAAGCTGCGTGTTACTCCCACACGATGATGAGCTCGGCGCGGAGCTCGCCGTCGGAGGTGACGGTGTGGCGGGTCTGCTTGCCGGCTGCGAGGTGGTGCTCGATGCGGATGGGCTGGCCGGCGAAGGTTTCTTTTTTGAAATTGATGCGCACGCGGGCAGGGGCAGCGGCGGGCGCCATGTCCTCCGGCAGGGTGTCGAGCACCCAGGTGAGGTAAGCGCTGTTGTTGATGTGGCCGTTGAAGTCTACATCACGGCGGGGGGCGGTGAACCCCGCGCTTTCGGTGCGGATGAACTCGGTGGCGGGCTCCAGCTCTTGGTCGATGATGGCGGGGCAAGCCTCCGGTATGTTGATGCCGTTGGTCAGGCGCTTGAAGGGCATGGGGCGGCGCGTGTTCACATCGATGAGCACCCACAGCAAATCTGCCTGGGCGAGCACATGCCCCTCTTTGTCCTGCAACTCTACGAAACGGCGTGCCTGCAGGGCAGAGGCCTTGCCGGTGTTGGAGCGGATGGTGATTTCCTCCTTCCACTGCGGACGGCGGAGGAAGCGGAAGTCCCCTTGCACCTCCACCCAAATGAGGTTGTTGGAAGCGCCCCACTCATAGCCCAAATTGTTTCGCGATGCGTGCGTTTCCGCTGCTTCTTGGCAATAGTGCATGAAACTATCCGGCTTGAGGCAGTGGTCCGCCCCGCATTCATAGCTGGCTACGCAGTGTGTGATGTTGAGGTCTTCCATGGTAGAGCCTACTCTACCATGCCGTTACGGCTTAGTCAAGGAAAAGAAAGTAAAATCCCCGCAGTTCCGGAAAACTGCGGGGATAAACTGAAAAGTAATGGAAAAAGCGTTACTTGGCTGCCATGATGATGGCACCGGTAAGGACGATAACGGCGATGACAACCCAGAGAACAACGAGCCCCTTGTTGCTGTCGCCACCACCCTGAAGGTGACCGTATTTGCCGCGGGTGCGACTCTTCTTCATGAAGCCGTCATAGTTCTTCTGGAGGAGAGTAGCCTCTACCTGGCGCATGACGTCCAAGAGCACGCCCACAAGAATGAGCAGGGAGGTACCACCGAAGAACTGGGTGACGATGGGGTGCAGGTCACCCCAAACCGTCAGCAGGGACGGCAGGAAGTAGATGAGTGTGAGGAAGAGTGAACCGGCAAAGGTAAGGCGGGACATCGTCTGGTCCAGATAGGTGGCTGTGGGCGGACCGGGACGCACCCCCGGGATGTAGCTGCCGCTGCGCTTCATGTCCTCGGAAATCTGCTGTGGCTGGAACATCGTTGCCACCCAGAAGTAGGAGAAGAAGAAGATCATGAAAGCGGAGATGATGTAGTAGCCGATGTCTGCCGGAGACATGAGGATATTCACCCAGTACGTTACCTTGGAGCTCTCACCCCAAATCTGGGTAACGAGCAGTGTGGGAAGTGCCAAGATAGCGGTAGCAAAGATAACGGGCATCACGCCGGAGTAGTTCAACTTGAGTGGCAGGTATTGCGTGCCGCCGTTCATGACCTTGCGGCCTACCATGCGTTTGGCTTGCTGCACCGGAATGCGGCGCTGCGCTTGTGTAATGGTAACTACGAGGGCAATCACAAGCACCATGAAGAGTATGAGCGCCACAATTGCGAGTGCGCCAAGTGGCTTGATTTCTGCACCGGAACCGACGAGGGATTTCCATGCCATTGCGAAAGCACCGGGCAGGGCGCTGATGATGTTGACGGAAATGATGAGAGATACACCGTTGCCGACACCTCGTTCTGTAATTTGGTCACCAATCCACATAAGGAACATGGTGCCGGTGACAATGATGAAGATGGTGGTAATGGTAAAGATGAACCCGGGATCCAACACTAAGTTGTTCAAATCCAACCCCAGTTTTGCGGGGTTACGAAGAGAAATAGTCAGCAGGTAACCTTGGATGACGGCAATGATGATGGCCAGCAGACGGGTAATCTTGGTCATCTTTTGGCGACCGCCTTCTTCGCGCAGCATCTTTTGGAATGACGGTATCACGGCTCCCATCAACTGCGTCATAATGGATGCGGAAATGTAGGGCATGATACCCAGCGCAAAAATGCCGCATTGCTGTAAACCACCACCGGAGAAAATCGTCAGAATTGCACCCAGCGCGCCAAAGGGGCTGTCACCTTTCTGCGCCTGTGTCTCCATGTAGTTGGCCAGCGCGGTTACGTCTACTCCCGGAAGCGGCAGATGCACGCCCAATCTCACGATGACTATCATGGCCAGCGTGAAAAGGATGCGACTGCGCAAATCCGGTACCTTCATGGTGTTGGCAAATGCGTTAATCATATTACCTTGTCAGTTTTTTGTAAAATATTCTGCAGCGTTGCGGTGTGCCTTCCTGCTGCTTTTCGGCATTCCTTGCAGCAGCGGTGGCGGTTTTCCGCATCTTCCCTTTGCAGGGCTTCCCCGCTCTCGGGGCTTCCTACACGTTCGCCGGGTGGCGCTGCGCCACCCGGCTCGTGTAATTGTTATCTAATGCTGTTCAACAACTTGTGTTGTTGTGTGTCGCATTAGGCCTCGGCGCTCAGCACCGTGAGGGTGCCACCGGCAGCTTCAATCTTAGCGGCCACGGAGGCGCTGGCGAAGTCTACCGTTACGTTGAGTGCCTTGGAGAGGTTGCCGTTGCCGAGCAGCTTCACTGCATCGCAGCAGCCCTTCACCAGACCGGCTGCACGCAGCTCTGTCTCCGTAACCGTGGCGCCTGCCTCAAAGAAAGCCTCGAGCTGGCACAGGTTGACGATGGCGATGGTGGACTGGAAGCGGGCGTTGTTGAAGCCCTTCTTCGGCAGACGACGGTGAAGGGGCATCTGGCCACCTTCGAAGCCCGGGCGAATGGAACCGCCGGAACGGGCTTTCTGACCCTTGTTGCCCTTGCCGCAGGTTTTGCCCAGGCCGGAGCTCTCTCCGCAACCCAAGCGCTTCTTGCGATGCTTGGCACCGGGATTCGGCTGAAGTGTTTGAAGTGTCAACATGATGGTAAAATCAATGGTTGAATGTTAAATCTCAGATGGCTGCGTCCTTCTTCTTCTTGCCACGGGCGGAGAGGATCTGGTCTGCAGTGCGCATGCTGAGCATGGCCTGCATCGTAGCCTTCACCACGTTGGCTGCGTTGGAAGAACCCAGGGACTTAGCGATGATGTTGTTCACACCGGCAGCCTCAAGTACGGCACGTACCTTGGCACCGGCCACAAGACCCGTACCGGCGGTAGCGGGCTTGAGAACGATCTTGGCGCCGCCGAACTCGCTGTACACCTCATGAGGAATGGTGTCGTTCACCACAACAACCTTCTTCATGGCGCGCTTAGCGGCGTCCGTACCCTTGCGGATAGCGTCGGATACCTCATTGGCCTTGCCGAAGCCGTAGCCTACCTTACCCTTCTGGTCACCCACTACGATGAGGGCGCTGAAAGAGAAACGGCGACCACCCTTGACCACCTTGGCGCAACGGTTCACGTATACGACCTTCTCCATGAGCTGCGGACCCTCCTCGACGGGAGCCTCGTTACGACGTCCACCCTCACGACGGGGGGCGCGACCACCACGGCCACCCTCACGACGCGGCCCACGGCCACGCTGGGGCTGCTGTGCGGGAGTCTCCTGAGTTGTCTCCTCAGCGGGAGCTTTCGTTTCTTCAGTGTTCATTACTGTTGCAACCTTTCTTTTTAGAATTTGAGACCGGCCTCACGTGCGGCGTCGGCCAAGGACTTCACCTTCCCGTGGTAGAGGAAACCACCGCGGTCGAAAACAACCTCAGTGATGCCTGCTGCCAGGGCCTTCTCAGCAATCAGGGCGCCCACCTTGGCGGCGGATTCCATGTTTGCCTTCTTCATCTCTACGTTCTTGGTGCATGCGGCGCAGAGGGTTACTCCCTTCGTGTCGTCGATGACTTGTGCGTAGACGTGCTGGTTAGAGAAATTAACTGCCAGACGGGGGCGCTCAGGCGTACCGGCAAGCTTCTTGCGAATACGTGTATGAACGCGGGCGCGGATGGCTTTGCGATTGATAGTGCTCATATTCTTGTAAACTTTTTGATAAGTGTTTGAGATGATTACTTGCCAACGCTCTTGCCTTCCTTACGGCGGATGTACTCACCAACATAGTGAATACCCTTGCCCTTGTAGGGCTCCGGCGGATAGTAGCCGCGCACCTCAGCCGCGAACTGACCGACAACCTGCTTGTTGATGCCCTCCACCTTCAGCTTGGTGTTGTCCGTCACGGTGACGGTAATACCGGCAGGAATGGGGTGAAGGATGGGGTGAGACTTACCGAGTGCGAGGTCCAATACGTTGCCCTTAACGGCTGCTTTCAGACCCACACCTACGATCTCCAGCTCCTTAACGAAGCCCTTGGATACGCCCTCTACCATGTTGGAGAGGAGAGAACGGTTCGTGCCGTGCAGAGCACGAAGCGTGCGGGACTCATCAGCGCGGGTTACGGTGAGCTCTGTGCCTTCCACTGCGGCTGCGATGCCGGTGGGAAGCGTCCAGCTCAGCTCTCCCTTGGCTCCCTTGACGGTTACGTCTGCTCCGTTGATGGTGACTGTGACACCGGCCGGGATGGTGATAACTTTCTTACCTACTCGAGACATTGTGTTCTTATAAGGTTAGGGGTTAATACGTTACCAGACAAGTGCGATAAGCTCACCACCGATCTGAAGCTTGCGGGCCTTTGCGCCCGTCATCATACCGTGGGAGGTGGAAACGATGGAGATGCCCAAGCCGTTCATGACGGTCGGAATCTCGGCGGAGTGAACGTACTGGCGACGGCCCGGCTTGGAGCAGCGCTTGACGTCCGTGACGATGGACTTGCCGTTGGCGGTGAACTTGCTCTTCACCTTGATGGCTTTGTCTTTGCCCTCACCTGTTACCTCATAGGACCAGATGTAGCCCTCCTCCTGAAGGATGCGGGCAATCTCAGCCTTGATGCCGGAGTACGGCACGGTGAAGCTCTCATTGCGGGCGATGCCGGCGTTCTTCACGCGGGTGAGGAAATCTGCGATAGGATCACTTAATACTGCCATGGTCGTAAATTAGTTAGGCGTTTTCTTCTGTCTTCTTGGTGGGCTTGCGGAAGGGAATGCCCAGCTCGGCGAGCAGGTCGCGTCCCTCGTCATTTGTCGTGGCGCTTGTCACGAAAATGATGTCGAAGCCGATGTTGCGCTTAATCTGATCAAGCTCAATCTCAGGGAAGATGGACTGATCAGGGATACCGATGGCGTAGTTACCGCGGCCGTCAAAAGACTTGGTGGGAAGACCACGGAAGTCGCGGATGTTCGGAGCGGTAATGTTGATGAAACGATCCAAGAACTCCCACATGCGGGTGGAACGGAGTGTTACACGGGCACCGAGGACTTCGCCCTCGCGGAGTTTGAAGTTTGCAACGCTCTTGCGGGCGTAGGTCATAGCCGGCTTCTGGCCGGTGATTTTGGCGATTTCGGCAACTGCGTCCTCAACTGCCTGTTTGCGGTCGGGGTGCTTGCCCATGCAAGTGGTCACCACAATCTTCTCCAGACGCGGAATCTGGTGAACATTGGTGTACTGATGCTTCGCCTGGAGGGCCGGTACGACCTTCTCCTTGTAGTATGTAAGCAATGTAGGTGTGCTCATAATATTTAGCGGGTCAGCTCTGTTGTTAATTGTTTAGGTTGATGGCTTAAGCGCGGAGCTTCTGCCTTTCGGCATCAGCTCTCTTTCTTCACATTGGAGATGTGGATGGGGCCGTCGATTTCCTTGATGCCGCCTTCAGGATCGCTCTCGGAAGGCTTGGTGGCCTTCTTGAGGATGCGTGCACCCTCTACGATCACGGTCTGCTTCTTGGCATTCACGGATGTAACGACACCACGCTTGCCCTTGTTCTTGCCGGCGATAACGAGGACGTTGTCACCTTTCTTCACGTGGGTCTTCATCGTGTGTGTGTTTAAGTGGTTATGAGTTTAGTCCACACTACACCTGTAGTGCGGGTGCAGAAGTCTACACTCACAAATCGCATCCGTCAAGCTTAATCTTGGAAAATTCTTATTTTTTTTGAGAATTTTTTGGGGAATGTAAAATTTTGTACCTATTTTATCAGTTTTTTTTAGGGACTATTGAAGCTAGAAGTGGTTTTCTTCTTTACTGTCGAACCTATATGGTATAGTATGGACTGTGTAATGAGTGATGCGTACTTGATATTGTGCCATGATAAATTGGAGCAAGTTGCTATGCTTGCCGGGTATTTTGCGTCGCATGGTAATCGAGTGTTTATACATGTGGATGCCTCTTGCAAGGAAGATGCATCCGTGCTCGATGTTGAGGGGGTTAACGTGGTGACTACTCCTGTTCGTGTTCAGTGGGCTGACTGGAGTATGGTAGAGGCGACCTTGCTTTTGATGAAGGCTGCGTTGAATTCCGGCGAGAGTTTTCGTTATGTGCATTTGATAAGTGGACGGTGTATGCCTGCCATGTCGGCGTCGGAGTTGGATAATGTTTTGACTGAGGCCTCAAAACATAATGTGCAATTTATAGAGGCTTATCGCCTTCCTGCCATAAATAAATGGCATGCCGATGGGGGGATGCATCGAGTGTCTGTTTGGTATCCTCGATGGATGGTGAGTAAGTACAGTAAATGGCACCGTTACTTTTGGCCGTATACTAATAAGTGGCGACGCTTGCGCTTGCGTCGCCCGGGATATTACATCTTTAAACCTTTTTACGGAGGTTCTCAATGGTGGTCCCTTACTTTTGATTGTGTTCGTTCTATTGTTGAATATTCAGAATCTCACCGTTTCTTTGTAGGCTTTTTCAGGCATGCTTTTTGTAGCGATGAGCTTTTTATTCAATGTTGTTTAGCTCGAACTGGGTTTCTCGGCTTAGTTAGTAATGATAATAAGCGTTTTATTAAGTGGGGAACTCGGAATGCTCCGTCGCCTATAACTTTATCGCGTGAATCTTTGCAGGAAGTGAGGGGTTCAGGGTGTTTTTTTGCACGAAAGTTTGATCTTTCTCTTGCTGAATGTAGGATGTTTTTGAATGAGCTGGAATCTGTTTGATTTGGTTCTTTTCAAGGAGGGCGTTTTGTCTGAGGAATTGTGTCGGAGGTGGCGATGTGTTCTTTTTTTTAACTTTTTTTTCTTAAAATTAAGATGTTTTGCTTGACGCGGGCGAAAATTCGTGTAGAATAGCGCTCCGCTTAACTTTTAACCGCACGAAAATCTTATGTCCAGAATCTGCAATATCACGTTTGCTATGCCGCACAAGGGCCGCCGCATTCATCGCTCCGGTCTTGCCAAGAAAAAGGGCGGTATCGGTCGTCACGTTACCAAGACTGTTAATCGTACCGTGTATCCCAACCTCCAGGAGAAGCGCATTTGGGTGCCGGAGCTTAACGGTGGCCGTGGCGGTTACATCCGCATGAAGCTT
This sequence comes from Akkermansia sp., assembly GCA_017415995.1. Classification (GTDB taxonomy): domain Bacteria; phylum Verrucomicrobiota; class Verrucomicrobiia; order Verrucomicrobiales; family Akkermansiaceae; genus Akkermansia. The sequence continues at coordinate 86,401 of JAFQDN010000032.1, forward strand.
TCCTGCAAAGCCTTGCGCACTATTTCCAAGAACGGTGCCTACAACACGCTCAAGAAAGCAGGGATCCTCTACTGATCTTTTTTGTACTTTTTTTTGAACGAAGCGGCATACTCGGTTGTCTATCACAACGAAAATGAACTGAGGTGCCGCGGGGCTGTTCCGAAGACGAGCTGCGCGCATGTTCGCAAGAGTACAAAACTGCACCTACTGCACTAACCTTTTACGAAAATGACATCACAACAAACTAAAATCGCGCTTCGTATTAACGATGACAACATCAACCACCACCTGTGGAATAACCGCGGTGTATGGTGGTGCCACGTTACAGTCCACAAGCCTGATGCCACAGCAGAGCGTCTGCGCTTTTCTCTGCGCACCAGGGACATAGAAAAAGCCCGCACCTTGCGGGACCGCATCTTTGCGGATATTCAGCGGCACTTCGGTATAGCCACCTGAGAGTAGTGCTGCACGCTCTGTCCCGAAGTAAGGCTTGTACAATACTTCGATAGTTTAAGGTCGCTCGGTTATGATGCCGAGCGACCTTTTGACTGGCGTAGTTACCGGAAAACACTTCAGTTAATGGCTCCGGCTTTGCGGAGGATGTCGCGTTTGGCGTGCGACTTGGCATACATGAGTGGGGTGAAGCCGTGGCGGTCTGTTGCGTTAACATTTGCGCCTTTATCCACAAGTAAGCGGAGGAAGACAGAATCGCACTCAGACCCGGCTGCAAGCATAAGCAAGGTAGTGCCATCTCGGTTGGCGGCATCCGGCTCCGGCCAGTCACGCAGTATGCGTTCGAACAGTGCTCGGTTGTTTTCCTCCATCGCCTTGCACAGCTCTGTAAAAGCCTGAGCTCGGGTGGTGGGCAAGGTGGGACGCCCGGTGAGCCGATTGACGATTTCCTGAGCATCCGGGCCGGCAGACATAGCGGCCTGCAACGCTGTAGGTCCACCGCGGCGGAAGAGTTCGGGGTTTGCTCCGTGCTCGGCGAGTAGGTTAAATGCAGCGTGGTCTGCGTATTCTGCTGCTATGATAATGGCGGTGTAGCCGGAGCGGTCCATGGCGTTCGGATTTGCCCCGGCTTCAAGCAATCTTTTGATGACGGTGTAGTTCCCGATTTCTACTGCCGTCATGAGTGCAGTTTTGCCACTTTTATCAGCAGCATTGATGTCCGCCCCTTCCTCAATTAAGAAGACTAGGAAGCTATAAAAGCGCCCTGCGATGGCATTTTGCAGGGGAGTGTACCCCGGCGTGCCCTCCGAGGGGGCAGATAGGGCTGCGGGGTCAGATGAAGCGTTGAGCATTTGCTGCATCAGGGCGCCGGCCACTGCTTTGTCGGCGGGGTCATTGCAACGTTCTGCCATAAATGAGGAGAACGCGATGGCGTCATCAATCGTGCGCAGCGGGATGGAATGTAAATCGTAGCGAGAGATGTTCGGAAGGTGTGCTGCAATTTCCAGCGCCGCGTATGTGTGCCCGGCAGCTACTGCTGTGCGCAGCGCAAGTTTGTCTTTATCCGCGGCGTTGGCTCCGTTTTGTAAGAGGTGACGCACCAAGGTGTGACTGCCGCCGGCAGCCGCATACACCAAAAGACTACGCCCTGCGGCATCCGGGGGAATGTCCGCCTTGGCGCCGATGAGGTGGCAGACTTCGGAATTACCGGCAGCCGCCGCATACATAGCTGCACAAATGCCTTGCTTATTACGGGCTGTGGGGTCCGCTCCGTGTTTGAGCAGGAGGGCAGACACCTCAACTCCGGCATGAGAGGCCGCAGCCATCAGCGCAGTATAACCGTTGGCGTCAGCATGTTTGGCAGAAAATCCCATATTGAGAGCCGTTTGTACCAGTTGCAACTCCCCGCCTTCCGCTGCTGCTATCAGAAGATTGTAACCATCGCGTGTGAGCAGTTTTGGGTTGGCCCCCCTTCCCAAAAGATTGTGAAAAAGTGCCACATTGCCACCGCGTGCGGCAAAAAGCAGGGCTGAGTGCCCTTTGTTGTTGACGATGAATGCATCTCCTCCTTCGCGGAGAATGTAGCTGCAAATCTCCTCATTACCGCCCAAACAAGCGTACTGGAAGAGGGTGGACCCCGCAGTGTCCGTATTGCGGGAGTCCGCCCTCATGTATTGCAGAACTCGGTTGAAAATGGCGAGGTTTCCTCCTGCTGCCGCCATCATGACCATGTTGACTTTTCCCGGTGCCTCCAGGCGTGGGTTTGCGCCGTGCATGAGCAGGTACTCAAAGGTTTCCGCCTCTCCGGCCATGGCTGCGAGCATGAGCGGTGTTACGCCTTGCTTGTTGCGGAAGTCGGTAGCTGCGCCCAGTTTCAGGTGTTCCAGTGCGGCTTGCAAGTTGCGCGCTTGTCGCCGTTGGAATGCATTTTTGCTCGGCATGTGCATGCTGAGTCTGGTTTGCGCTTCCGCATACCCCGCGTGTTCCGCCAATGCGGGGAATGTGCAGAGCAAAAATGCGGAAAGGAGGAGAGCAACGCGCATGGTGAGAGGGGGTTATTGAATGCCACTGCGGGAGAGCAATGCTGCCGGATCCGGATCTCGCTGCATGAAATCGCGGTACAGCTCCGCTGCCGGTCGGCTGTTGCCTCGTGAAAGAATGCAGCGGCGGAAATCACGGCCGGTGGCTGGGTTGAAGATGCCTTCTTTCGCAAAGCGGGAAAAGGCATCGGCTTCCAGCATTTCAGCCCACTTGTATGAGTAGTAGCCGGACTCATAGCCCCCGTTGAAGATGTGGGAGAAACATCGTAAGCAACTGTTGCCCTGTACCGTGAGAGGAATGCGGTAATTTGCCAGAATTTCGCGGTCGACTTCCTCAATATCGCGCCCCTTGTAGAGCTGTGTGTTGGTGTGGAGCTCCAGGTCGATTTTGCCAAAGCTGAGTTGCCGCATGAAAAACGAGGCTGCGCCATAGTTTCGGGCTGCCAGCATTTTTGCTTTGAGTTCCTTCGGTATGCTTTCCCCGCTTTGCCAGTGCCGGGCAAAGCGGTCCAATGCTTCGCTTTCCCAAGTCCAGTTTTCATTGATTTGGCTTGGTAGTTCTACAAAGTCCCACGCTACATTGCATCCGGAAAGGGACTCTACCTCTACATTGCTGAGAATTTGGTGGAGCAGGTGCCCGAACTCGTGGAATACGGTTTGTACTTCGTAGTGGGTAAGCAAGGCCGGCTTGTCTCCAATGGGCTTGCTCATGTTGCCACACATGAGAGCTAAGTGCGGGCGGCGAGGTGATCCGTTCATAGGCGGTAAGCCTCCTGCCAAGCAGTTCATCCAAGCTCCGGCGCGCTTAGTGTCACGCGGGTACCAGTCTGCATAGAATGAGCCCAGGTGTTCACCGCTTTCTTCATCGTACACCTCATAAAAGAGCACCTCCGGATGCCAAACCTCCACTGCTCCCGGCGGTAACTGTTCACCATCGCGGATGCAGGCTGTTTGCCGTTGCTTAAAGCGTATGCCGTACAGCCCGGCGTAGATGGAGAACATGCCTTGCAGTACGCCATCCATGGGGAAGTATGGGCGCAGTTCTTCGCTGTCGAAGTCATATAGTGCTTTACGGCGCTTCTCAGAGTAGTAGCTTACATCCCACGGTTGCATGACCGGGATGGCTGTCCCGGTGAGTTCTTCTGCGAAACGTCGGATTTCTTCTTGTTCTGCCCGGAAGGCGGGAGCTACTCGGGAATGGAGGTTGTTGATGAATTCCAGTGCAGTGTTACCGCTGCCTGCCATACGCCGTGCTGTCACGTAGTCCGAGTACGTTGCATAGCCGAGCATGGTTGCTTTTTCCTCTCGCAGCGCAAGAATTTCGTGGATAAAGTCGGTGGTGTCGTACTTGCCGGTGCATTTATCATTCAGGGCGTTCCAAATACGGCGTCGCAGTTGCTCGTTGTCAGCAAAGGTCAGCACCGGTTGTACTGAGGTGAATTGGAGGGTAAAACGCCACTGCGGATTCTCTTCTGTACCATAGCCCTTGGCAAGAGCGTCATGCCGTGCGTTTTCACAGGCGGAATCGGGCAATCCGGCAAGTTCAGATTTGTCCGCTGTTACGTATTCCCACGCATTGGTGGAGTCCAGTACGTGTTCTCCGAAACTATGGGAAAGTTGTGCCAGTTTGGTGGAGATTTCTGTAAAACGTATCTTCTGTTCATCTGTTAAGTCGGCTCCGTTTTCTCGGAAGTCGAGCAGGGTTTCGTGGATAAAACGTTGCTTTACTTCGCTGAGCTCTGCCACCCACGGCATTTCAGCCGCTTTTTTCAGTACGGCGTACAGCTGTGGGTTAAGGGTGACGCTTGAGGAGTAAATGACCACTTCCGGCATGAGTTCGTTGATGACGTCTCTCAGTTCCTGTGAATCCATGACGCTGCCCAAGTGGTGCAAGCGGGTCCAACCGCGGGTCAGTGCTGAGCCGGAGCTCTCCAATGCGGCAAAACTATTCTCATACGTCGGCTCTGTAACGGCGCATATGTTTGCTACGGTTGCTTTAGCCTCCTCTATGGCTTCGCGTATTTCTTTTCGTGCCCTGTCCGGGGTCAGCTTGCTCCACTCTACGAGTATCTCACTGTTCAAAAACGGCGTCTCATTCATATTGACTGTACTATAACACTTTTAGCCCCCTCATGGCAAGGTAGAAGCTCCGTGAATCGCGACATACCTTCCGTTTTTTCAAAAAAACAGTGTTCTTTTCTAATTGCTATCATTTTTGTATGAAAAAAGACTTGCCAAAGGTCAATATATGCGTATAATGTGTGCAGAAACCGCACATACAACGGCATGAAAACATATTTTATACTCGATCACAGCAGCAATACTTGGAGTGAGGAGCACTACCGGTTGAGTGCCATATTGGCTATGCCGGGTATTTGCGAGGAGCAGGTGTTGTCTGACGCCCGCACGCAACAGGTGCTTACGGTGGCACAAGCCCGCAGCATGCAACAGCGGCAACGCCCGGCTATGCCGGCAGTAACACAGCATAAGCTCGTGGTGGCTACAGCTGGAGCAAAGCCGTCGAATGTTGTTTCTGCCGGCGTCGGCAAAGCGGTACGGGGTAATAAGCCCTCCGTTGGCAGTCAGTTGCCGCTATCTTCCCTCCAAAAAAAGCAAGAGCGCGAGTACAAGATTATCAGCTCGTCGGATGGTGTGTTTAACGGAAACTTTACCTTGCAACGGTTTAACCAAGTGCTTAACAACCATGCCAAGCAGGGGTGGAAAGTAATCAGCTGTAACACCATGCCCGCGTATGCTGCTGATGGCAGTGAATACCAAGACGTGTTTGCACTGATGGAGCGTGAGGGGTGAGAGTTCTTAGCGGTAGTGCACGATGACGGTGTTGTTGCCTACGTAGCGGAGAGCACCCGCCGCCGGCCACAGGGGCATGCTGTTTGCGGTTGTTGAGTGTGCCGCACGTTCCTGCGCCGTAGGAAGGTGCAGGGAGGTTACGAATGGGTGTGAACTGAAGTCATCGAAAGGGCTGAGTTCTTCTCCCCCGAAAAGGAGAACCCGGGGTGATTGTTTGCTGCCGGTGTGCTCCGCTGCAAGGCGGGCTGCCTCGTGCTCAATGAGAATGTAATCCCGGATAAACTTGCTGTAAAAAGCTTGCGCTTCTTTGTGCATTTTTCCGCAATCATAGCAGGCGTACAGTACCAAAAAGCCCGTTACGCAAACCAAGCCACGGCGCAGCAACAACCGCACTTCGGCTCGATAATACTCTGCCGCTGCCACCCACAGTGCTGCGCAGGCCCAAGGGGCTGCCGTGTAGGTGCGAACCAAAGCGGGATCATTGTCCGGTAGGTGACTACAGGTACAGATGAGGAAAGGCGTGGCAAGTATGCAGATGGGTAACAGAATTCGCAGTGCCCGCTGTGTGAGGGTAATCCCATGGTTAGTTGCTGCCGGCAGTAGGAGCACGGCTGCAATGGCTCCGGTGCAGAAGCTGAGGGGCAGCCCTACTCCGAGCATCAGCATGAGAAGTTTGGGACTCAGTAGGCTGTTTTCTGCGAATTGAAGTATGATGTGCGTGTGGCTCATGTCTGCCTCCGGAGCAAACAGGGCAGATTGGTACATGGCTGTGTGTTGTTGAATGTGCTCGGAAATCGGAATAATGGCTTTGCCGGCATAAGTGACTCCTGCATAAAGCAAAAGTGCCGGTATCAGCACTGCTGTGCATGCCCAAGCATGGTGGCGCAGTTGCAGTGTGTTACAGCGTAAGCTTTGCAGGTAGAACATGGCCATGCTCAGAACTGCAAAATTGAGCACCAAAGATTGATAAATGGCCAAGGCCACAGCTAAGCATACTGCTCCGGTAAATAGTATTTTGGGGCGCTTATCTCCTACTGCCCATACGGCAAGCGTACTCAGCAACATGCCCAATCCCACAGCATCTGCCTGATTGGCAAAGAGTAAATGATGCCCAAGCAAGGGAACACTCAATGCTATGGCTCCGTACATCGCCTTGCAGAAGCTACTTTTTATCCCCATTAAATGCGTTTGCAATAGTAACGCTGCTGCGTACCATACTCCTGCAATCAGAACGCCTCCGAGTGGTGCTAGACCTTGGAATACCGTGCGGTACAATGCCAGCCCCCAACGCCCATTGCTTAGGTACAGTTCCCATGTGTTATTACCAACAGTGTAATCCCTTATCTCGTCTATATTCAGGTACCAATCTCGCCCGTGCAGGAATACACCGTAAATAAGCAGGTAGAGCCCCAAGTAAAAAAGCCCCCATTTTGCAGTGTCCCGGTTGAATAAAACCGAGCCTATTCCTCCGGGACGGGGGATATGCGCTCCGGTGTCGGTAATCTTGTATTCCATATGTGACGGAGCTGTGGTCTGTGTGCCGTAGCGTGTGCCTATCAGTTGTCAGGGAACATGTCCCTCAAGTCGTTGAAACGGAGGGAGGGCGGTGTGTCTAAGTCATCTTCCTCTGCCGAGGTGTTCGGACGCCGACGCAGCGAAGCCTTGTAGACCGAGGAATCTGCTCCGGGGTTATCAACCTCGCTGAACAGCATGCGGGCGCGTGCCACGTGCTCGTCATCTTTCATACCCGGGCGGGAAGGTGGCATTAACTCTCCCTGCTGCATGGCCGGAGGAGTGGTTTGGGGCTCTCCTTGGCTGAAAAGTTCAGCTGAGGGCTGCGGCTCTGTTGCGCTATCCTCTTCCTCGTCATCATCGGAGAACAGCTCATCATTTTCAGCGGCGACTGTCACCCCTTGTTCGCTCTTATCTTCACTCTCCTCGGCATCCGGGGCTTCGTCTTGCTCGGGGGGAGCAGGGCGGGGGGGAGTCTCCGTCTGTTCCGGTGCTTCGCTCAGAGAAACCTCCTCCTTGTGCTCGGGTTCTTGTGCTTCACCTGTGTCTTCTGCCGGGCTGATGCGTACCGGTTGCTCGGGCTGTTCGAGTGATGTTTTGAACTCAGCTGAGTTGATGGAAGCAATGATTGTAACGCGAATTTCGTCTCCCAAATGCGGTTTTACCGTGGTGCCGAAGAAAATGTTGACGTCTTCATCCGCCAAGTTTTCGCGTACGGTTTCCATGGCGACTCGGATTTCGTGCAGAGACATGCTCTCTCCGCCCGCAATATGCACAATAACAGTGCGGGCAAAAGAAAGGGCGTTATGGTACGAGATAAGGGGGGACTCTAAAGCGGCGTTTGCTGCTTTCTCCGCGCGGTGGGGACCGTAGCCTTTTCCGGAACCGAATAGGCAGCGGCTATCGTTGTTTTCCAAGGCTGTGGCCAGCTCATCCAGCCCGAGGTTGATGAGTCCGGGGGATGATGCAAGCATGGGAACGGAGGCTGTGGCTTGCGCCAACACACGGTCTACTTCCTCGAATACGGCCCTCGCTCCGTTTCGATTACGGAAAAGCCCCTCCATATAGTCGTTCTCAAAGCAGTACAATATGTCGGAAAGACAGGCAATTTTTTCCAGTGCTTTTTCTGCCTGCGCACGGCGTCGCTTGCCTTCAAAACTGAATGGCATCAATAGAACGGATACCAAGAATACGCCTGCCTCTCTTGCCATTTCTGCCAGTACGGGAGCTGCGCCGGAACCGGTCCCTCCACCTAATCCTGCTACCAATACCAGTAAACGTTTGCCTTTCAGGATGGAACGCAGCTCGTCTCCGCTTTCTTCTGCTGCGTTACGGCCCACTTCCGGGTCTCCTCCGGAGCCTAGGCCGTGGTTCAGGCCTCCTCCAAGCTGAATAAAACGCACATTGCTGCCACGTCCACGCCCGATGCGTTCATCCAATGACATGGAGTAAAGGTGGACATTGTCGGCTGTGGAGCCACCGAAGCATTGCAAAATATTGGCACCGGCACCACCGATGCCGACAATGGCTATGCCGTTTTCTTTTTGGGGAATGGTTTGGTATGGAAGCATGACCGTGCAGTTGGTGAGGGGGTGACGCCTGTTCAACGGCGTCCTCTGAAGAGGTTGAGAATGCGTTTAAGCAGGCTGGGTGGGGCATTGCGCATGGCTTCATCATCATAGCGCTGCGCAAAACGAATAAGCCCGATGGCCGTACAGTAGCGAGGATCCGCCAAGTAGGAGTACTCAGCCCCCGTTCCGGGGGGCATGGGTTGCTTCACCGGTACGCGGAAAATGAACTGTGCTAAGCTGTCCAAGCCCCGCATCAGACTGGTGCCTCCGGAAAGATACACCGTCATTCCGCTGCGCTTCATGACTTCCGGCGGGATGCTGTCGCGCACGCGCAACAGGATGTCGGCCAAACGGTCTCGGATAATACGATTCAGCTCCCCTCTCGGGATGGAAACATCATGCATGCCCAGTTCGCTCTTGTATTGCGCCATTGAGCGATCCTTAACATCGCCGAATGCGTTGCCCTCCGTGCACTTGAGCACCTCTGCTGCCTTGTTGGTGACACGCTGTTCACTCAGCTCAACAATGTCCTTGTTGATGGTGTTGCCTCCGGCCGGTATACAACCGCTGGCTACTATGTCTCCTCCACTGTAGCAAATGAAATCTGCCGTGCCGCCACCTATGTCGATGAGCAAGGCCCCGCTTTCTTTTTGCTGACGCGTAAGAACCATTTGTGCAGTCGCCAGTGGCGCAAACACTAAATCCTCTACCTCAAGCGGTACCTGGCGGGCACAGAGCAGGGAGTTTTGAAGGCGTGTGCGGATTCCGTGCATGACGTGGCAGTTTACATCCAAAGTCCTCCCGGTGAGTCCTACAGGATGACGTGACGCCTCTCGGTTATCGATGGAAAAGTTACCTAACTCTCGATTAATGATGAAGCGATCCGCTGCAATTTCCAGTTTCTCTGCCTTTTCTCGGGCAAGATTCACGTGCTCTTCCTCAATGATATCCTCATCATCCGGTAAACGGTATGAACCCTGACAGTTTTCACCGTATATGTGCTCACCCGTCACCGAGAGGAATACATTGAGAATATCCACATCTGCGTGGTCTTGGGCAATTTGCCACGCATCACACAGGCATTGCCGTGCCATGCTTTGGTCGGCAATTTCTCCCTTGCGTATGCCTGCGCTCGGGACTTCTCCGATGCCGATGATGGCTGCGGTGGCGTCCGGACGGATCTCACCGACTACCATGCAGGTTTTGGAGGTGCCTATTTCAAGACCTACGAGGATTTTTGACTGTGCCATAACTGAGTGCCTGAGCGATAGTGGATAATGTGTTGATTAACAGATTAGGTTTGTGAAGAACCCTGTTCGTGTTTTGATTATAGCAGATAATGTGGCTGTGTGCGCGGTAAATGCGCGTCATATTTTAACGGCATGTAGCGCACCTCTCCGGCGTCGGCATAAACTTCGGCTGGAGGGTGAGCATCTTATCGCTGTATCTCTCGGACGGGTAGAAGAGGAAACCCGGTTTGCGGTTCTTGACTTCGAATCCGGTCAGTCGGAACACGGGAAGCGGCTGGTTGGTGTTCGGCTCATATGCCTCTTCATTGGTATAGCTGCCTCGAATGATGTATTCCACGTTGTGATCCGTGCCGAATACTGCGCCGGGTAACGGGCGCTCAGGCCCCCGGTCCGGCTGTCGGCACTGCTTTTCATCCATGATGACCAACTTAGCGGTGCGCCAGCTTTGGCCGGGCTCTCTCAAGTACCCCCAAAATCGGGTGTACGGTACATAGTAACGCCTGCCGATGAAGTAATTACCCGGTTGCTCTTGGGCAATCTCCGCCTCTCGCTTGGCTATGGCCTCGCAATCACTCCGAAGTGTGTTGCACTGGCACAGCGATAGAGCTCCAACGGTGAGAAGTATGATTTTTCTGAACATGAACGCTTTTCTTCTACTCTTTTCTGTTAGCTCGGTCAAGTAAATTCCGCGCATGCGTACTTACTTTGTTTCTGTTTCTGCTTTTGTCCCGGCATCCTCTTCCTTGTTATTGCCGAGTATGCGAGCATACGCTGCGCGGTTGCGCTTCTTGCGGAGAATGGAGGCGATTATCCTCCAGATGATGAGCAGAAGTACCAACGGTACTGCCACGATGAGGATGTCCACCACCAACGCGCTGAGTCCGAGGCCGGCTAACCATCCTTGTACCGGGGCAGATACTGACGCCGGCAGAAAGCCTGCTTGCTTATTGGTAGCGTTGCCACCTGCTGCTGCGTTATCCGTGCTTGACGCAAAGGCATCATACTCAGCCCCGAAGTCATCGGCACTGTCTATTTCAGCCTGCTCGGGCAGAGCCGGTGCTTGCTCTACCTCTGGAGTTGCTGCTGCGATTGCGGCGGAGGGCTTAGCATTGCGACGAGCTTCCTCATTGGCTGCAATGGCAGATATGTCGATTCCGGGCCCCTTGCTGCCCATAGCTGTATAACTCCCGCCTTCGCTTGCCTCATCCAAAGCTAAACGGTTTTTTGTCGGTTTTTTTGCGAAGATGAGTACCCGACCGCACTTCTTTTTATCCCCGGCACTCGGTTGTGCCAATACCCACATTTTGCCGACCTTATTGCCGATGGCTCCCTTGTACCCCATCTCTGCAAGGGATTTGCTGACTTTGCGCAGTTTCATGCTGCTTGCCTGTTTTCCTACAACGGCAACCATGTCTTGACGTGCCGCCTTCAAGCTCACCGGTTTCTTGTACTCTATAATGATGCAGATGGCTTGTCCCTTTCGTGCAAGGTCAAAGTCCATGTGTACGGTTTTGTCATTGAGCTTCCAGCTCCGTCGCAGACTCGCATCTTCCAGTATGCTGTAATCGTAATCCTTACTCAGCTTGGCATCTGCTTCGTTGCGGGTCATCGGCAGACTGAGTTCTTGTACTTCCAAACCGTAACTGCTCGGCACAAGCCCCATGAGCAACAGGCTCATCAGTCCGACTGTCTTTTGTATCATTTTCATATCCGTTTATTTATTTGAAAGGTGTTTGCCATCTATTCCCGGCGTCACTTCATTTATAGCATACTATCTATACCGTCTCAAGCAGAAATATGCTCATTGCCCCAAATACCCGTTCTGAACTCTTCTCGTTAACAAAAAAGCCCCGCATTCGCGGGGCTTAAAAAGCGGAAAGAGTGGGATTCGAACCCACGGTGACATCTCTGCCACGCTCGATTTCGAGTCGAGTGCCTTAGACCAACTCAGCCATCTTTCCGAAAAATGCTGCAAAAGTGCCCGAGCATTATGGATGTGCCGAATAGAAATGTCAAGCCATTTTTGACCCCTTGACCCGATTTTGCAAGGTGATGATAAAAAGTAATCCGAATCTGAACATGGTTTTGTTATCTTAGACGGGTTTTAATGAAATAACGCGGGCGTTTCTTGGTTTCCATATACATTTTACCGATGTACTCGCCTACTATAGAAAGGCAAATCATACCTAAGCCGCCGATAAACCAGAGACTGCATGTGAGGGTTGCCCAACCGTTTGGTGTGCCGATGCGGAAGTAGTCATAGACAACCCACCCAACCATGAAAAGGCTGATGATGAAAATAAGCAGTCCTATGCCTGCAATAATTCTTAGCGGAGCTACGGAGAAGGAGGTGATGGCATCGAGGCTCAGGGCGAGCAATTTGCGCAAGGACATTTTGCTTTCCCCAAGTTCCCGTTCCTTAACCTCAAAGTATACGGGAGCTTGATTAAAACCGAGTTGGCGCAGGATTGCGCGGAACATCATATTGCTTTCATTGTACTCCGAGAGGGCCACGAGTACCTGTTTGGTCATTAGGCTGTAGTCTGAATGCCCACGGAGTACGGGTGAGCCAAGCTTGCCCATGAACCAATAGAAAAATTTTGCTGTTATTTTACGGATAAACGGTTCTTTTCCGCGTGAGGTTTTCAGGCCATACAGCAGTTCATAGCCCTCCTCGCGTTTATCAAGAAATGTGTCGATGGCGTTAATATCATGTTGCAGGTCAGCGTCCATGCAAATCACGATATCAGCAGCATCTTTGGCTTCCATGAGCCCGGCAAACAGTGCATATTCTTTGCCTCGGTTGCCTGCCAAGCGTGAGGCTTTTACCATGGGGTTCCCGGCGTGCAGCTTTTCCAGCAGTTCCCATGTGTTGTCTCGAGAACCATCATCCGCAAACAGCATGGCGCTGTTTGCGGCTATGCGTCCTTGTTCTATGAGGCTGCGTAGCTTTTCACTTACAACTTGTGCTGTTGTCTCAATCCCCGCGGATTCGTTGTAGCAGGGCATGACGATATAGAGTGTCTCAGCAGCCATGAGAAAGAATTATTTTGATACGTTGAAACGGAATTCTACCACGTCGCCGTCTTGCATGACGTAGTCTTTGCCTTCTATGCGCAGTTTGGCTTGCTCTTTGGCTTTCGCCATGGTGCCACACGCTACTAAGTCTTCATAGGCAACTACTTGGGCTGCAATGAAGCCACGTTCAAAGTCCGTATGAATAACGCCCGCTGCCTGCGGGGCTTTGTCGCCTGCATGGATGGTCCATGCTCGGGTTTCTTTGACGCCTGTTGTCAGGTAGGTACGCAGGCCGAGCAGGTGGTAAACGGCACGAATGAGGTCACTGACGCCGGAATCTTCCACGCCGAGGTCATTGAGGAACATAACCGCTTCTTCCTTGGGCAACTCGGAGAGCTCTTCCTCGATGCGGGCTGAGATGACAATAGCCTCGGCGTTGTGTTGCTCGGCTACATAGCGACGCACCGCTGATACGTAGGGGTGCGCATCCGGGTTTTTTACGGCCTCGGCCAGTTCGTCTTCGCTGACGTTGCAGGCAAAGATGCTCTTTTTGTCGGAAAGAAGGAAAAATTCCTTCATCAGTTTGCGTTCATCATCGCTGAGCTCCAAGGTGATGGCCGGCTTTCCTGCGTCTAAGTGAGGAATGAGTTTTTCAATGAGCTCTACCTCTGCTTTGGCTTCTTTGTCGCCGCCTCGGGCTTTTTTGATGCGACTTTCCTTGCGTTTTTCCATAGCGGCAAGGTCGGCGAGTATGAGCTCGGAGTTGATGATTTCTATATCTCGTACGGGATCCACGCTGCCCAGTTCGTGAATGATGTCATCATTCTCAAAGCAACGTACAACCTGTACGATAGCATCTGTCTCGCGGATGTTGGAGAGGAATTTGTTACCGAGTCCGGCTCCTTCCGCAGCTCCTTTTACCAAGCCGGCGATGTCCACAAACTCAATGGCGGCAGGTACTATTCGTTCACTTTTACTCATTTCTGCCAATACGGCAAGTCTATCATCCGGTACTTCCACCACTCCCACATTCGGGTCAATGGTGCAGAACGGATAATTTGCTGCCTCTGCTTTGCGGGAGCGAGTGACAGCATTAAAAAGTGTGGATTTGCCTACATTCGGGAGCCCTACTATACCTGCCTGTAACATAACGGGCTGTATTATATACCCTTTTTAACCGTATTGAAAGCCTAAATTGCGACAGAGGATGCGAGTTAGCAAGTTTTGCCGGAAATAATGATTGAAGGGGCGGTACGTAAGAATTACACAATCATCCCCAGGGTGTCGCCTACGTGGGCGAATGTTTCCGTGCATTGTTCTGTGTTGCGGAGAATGTCGTCAGCAAGTTGTATGCGTCCGGGCTCAAAGAAAGTCATGATAGTTGAGCCGCCGAAGGCAAAGTATCCTTGTTCATCTCCTTTTTTAACGGGAGAATCCGGGGTGTAGGTTTGGAAAATGGCTCCTACTCCGGTTGCTCCTACTGCCAGGTGTACAATGTCACCCAAATGGGGGGTGCGCAGGAGAGTCAGCTCACGCTTGTTTGTCCACAGCCATGAAAGCTTGTGGCGTAAGCAGTAGGGAGAGACACTGGCAAGGGGACCGGGAATGCGAATCGCTGCATCCGGAGTGCCGTCCGCCACGAAGTGAAAGCGGTGGTAATCCACCGGGCAGAGGCGAGAGAGAACAACAGTGCCGTGTTGGTACTTTTCTGCCAGTTCGTTACTACCGAGCAGGGCGGGCAAATCGAATTGCTGTCCTTTTACGAACACGCCTTGCATTTGTGAGGCATCCTGCCATCCGCTGTGTCGGCCATCTGCGGGCAGGGCAATGCAGTCATCAGCACAAATCGGGCGAGCTCCGGGTTTGAGCTTGCGATAAAAGAAATCATTGAAGCAGGTGTATTCTTCCAATGGTTTCTCTGCTTCGTCCAGGTTTATGTTGTATTCTCGTACAAATTGCGGTAACGATTTAGCACTGCTGCGGGAGTTTTTCATTGCTCCGAGCAGTTTGGAAAAGAATGCTCGTTTAATGAGTGTATGCAGAGCCACTTTGCCGAGAGATGTTCCGTACACCCAGCGCAGGGATTTTTCACCCAGTACCTTTTCTTGTTCGAGTTGTTGCGTGTAACGGTTGTAGAATGTAATGCCCTGTGTGCTCATGTCGTGGCAATGCTAACATTATTTCAGAATACTGTCAAACAAAAACACCACCCCGGATTAAGGGTGGTGTTTGCCGGGGAAGTAGCACCCGGAATTACAATTTTACGTTGCGCATATCACCGGTTTCCTGCAGCGCCAAGTGGAAGGCGTATGCTTTGGTTAGGCTGTGCGGAGTGTGACCTTTGGGGGTGAGCTCCACATATTTTCTCAACAGGGGGCGGTAATCCGGGTGGGCGCAGTTTTCAATGATAAGCTGTGCTCGCTGTCTCGGGGATTTGCCTCGCAGGTCTGCTATGCCTTGCTCTGTAATAAGCACGCGGACGTCATGCTCTGTATGGTCCACATGTGATACCATGGGAACAATGGAAGAAATGCAGCCTCCCTTTGCCACGGATGGGCAGCTGAAGATGGTGATGGCTGCGGCGCGCGCAAAGTCGCCACTACCGCCTATGCCGTTCATAATTTTGTTGCCGAGAATGTGCGTGGAGTTGACGTTGCCGAAAATGTCCGCTTCAATGGCCGTATTCATGCAGATAAGCCCTAACTGACGGACGATTGCCGGGTTATTAGTCATTTCCGTGGGGCGCAGCAATACTTTATTCTTCCAGTAATCAAAGTCTCGGTATATTTCCTCCATCGTATCATCGGATACGGAGAGAGAACATCCGGATGCAAATGTAATTTTGCCTTGTTTAATCAGGCCGATTACCGCCTCCTGAATTACCTCCGTGTACATCTTAACCGGAGGGATAACGGCAGAGCGCCCCAAGGCAGCCAATACGGCATTGGCTACATTACCTACACCGCTTTGGATGGGAAGAAAATCCTCGGGGATACGGCCTACGCGGTATTCGTGCTCAAGAAAGCGAATGACGTTTTCTCCGATTTTGTCAGTTACCGCATCACTCGGGCGGTAGGGGGGCAGTCCGTCTTTCAGATTGGTGATAACCACACCGATAATTTTCTCCGGATCAACCTGTACGTAGGGAGTGCCGATTTTTTCCTCCGGGGAGAGCAGGGGAATGGGGGTGCGGTTTGGTGGGTCTTCCGGTATAAAAATATCATGTATCTCCTTCAGACAAGGCTTGTGGTATGTATTTAACTCCACGATGATTCTGTCCGCCAGTAAACAGAAGTCCGCAGATGAACCTTGGCTCATTGTGAAGGTAATCTTTCCGTCATCCGTTACTTCACAGGCCTCCACAATGGCCGTTTTGACCCGGGGAATAATACCATAGCGCATGTTTTGCGCAAAAAGGGAGATGTGAGGGTCTTGGTAAAAGACCTCTGCATTATTGATTTGGGCTCGCGTGTGCGGACATGACATATACGGCATGCGCATGGAAACGGCCTCTGCTGCTGCCAACTCTCCATCCACGGCGGCACTGTTGGAGGCCCCGCACATTACTTTCAGTTTGAATGGTCGCCCTGCCGCGTGCTCGGCTTTTGCTTTTTGGGCAATGGCTTTGGGTACAACTTTCACAGCTCCTGCCTCAGTGAATCCGCTCACGCCGATGCACTCTCCGTCTTCAATAAACTCAGCTGCCTGTTCCGGGGTCAGAATTTTGTAACGCATATCTTCTACACGGATATCTTAGCTAAAAGTTAGAGTAAGGTCAAGAATATTTTGGGCGATATGATAAAAAGACTTTTTGATGTGGGGCAGTGGTAATAAACAAACCAACGCGTCCCCATGCGGACGCGTTGGTTGTGAAGGGAAAAGCAGAAAGTGTTACTTTTTCTTTTTAGTAACGTTACGCATGTTATTTTGGCGCTTTTGGGCGTCCAACGCTTTTTGCTGTTCCTCCGCCATGCGCTGGATACGAGCAAAGAAGCCTTCCTTCTTATTGCCACCCTTAGCATCAGCCTTGACCTCTTCCAGAGTAGGTTGCGGCAGGCGGCGGATAATGAGGGTTTGAATAATGGAAATGATGTTTGTGGTTGTCCAGTACAGAGCCAATGCACTGGGGTATGTATAACAGAAGAGGAAGAACAGCAAGGGCATGAACTTCATAATCTTCTGTTGCATGGGGTCTCCGGCGGAGGGGCTCATCTTCATCATGGCAATCATGGAAGCAGCCATGATGAAAGGCAGGATGTTGAGCGGGAGCCCGAAGATGTGGCAAACGGTATCCGGCTGGGAGAGGTCTGTTACCCAGAACATGAACTCCGCCCCGCGCAGCTCTGCAGCGGTTTGCAGAACGTAGAAGAAGGCAAAGAAAATGGGAATCTGTAACAGCATTGGCAGGCAGCCACCCATCGGTGAGATACCGTACTTCTTGTACAGTGCCATCATCTCCACCGCGGCTTGCTGCTGGTTGTCGCCGTACTTTTCCTTAATTTCCTTAATCATGGGCTGCAGCAGGCTCATGCGCTTCATGCTCATGTAGCTCTTGCGGTACAGCGGCCAAATCAGGAAGCGAATGACAAACGTCATGGCCACAATAGCCCAACCCCAGTTGCCGAACCAACCATGGAATACATTGATAATCCAGTTCATCGGGTAGCTGATGAGGTACAGCCATCCGTAGTCCATGATTTCGTCAATCATGTTGAACTCTTCCGTCATGCCGGCCAGCATCAGGTTGTACTTAGGCCCGGTGAAGGTTTCGTAGCTGAAGCTCTGGGTCGTGTTCGGGGCTATTGTCACGGCGGGCATGCCGAAGCCGAGCACCAAGCCTTCCACGTTCTGTTCCGCTCCGGGCAGTTTGTATTCTGCCGGGGCTGCGTAAATGGCGTCGGCACTTGCCGTGGCGCTTCCTTTGGCGGGCTGAATGACGGTGGCATAGTACTGGTTCATCAGTCCTGCCCATTCCAGTTTTTCAAACTCCGTGTTGTAGATGCGCTTTTTCTTTGAGCCGAACCACGGGTCGAAAGAACCGGGGCTCTCATTCTCAAAGTCGCCATTGTCAAAGGTGAGGTAATAGGTGTAAACTGCTCCCTCGTTGTCGTTTACCTGGCAAATGCCGCCTCCGTATACACCCCAGTTATTCAATACCAGATTGGTGGCGGATGTATTGGTAATCTGAATGTCCAGCTTGAGGGCGTAGGCGTTGCCTTCCAGCGTTTCTTCACCCTGTTGAAGTGGTTTGATGGAATATGTTTTCGTTACGGTGAAGGTGACTCCGTTGTGTTGCACATTCTTGGATTGTACAGTTACGGATGTTGCCGTGGGGGTGCCAACTACGCTGTACACAGCGTTATCGTACACCGGCTCGGCGTCGTCGCTCAGCCCGAACATGAGCGTACCGATGCCGTACGGCTTCATCCCAACGGGAACGAGTCCGTTGATTTTGACGTTGCCCAACTCCGGTTTGGTGCTGTCAACTGCTTGGCCGAGCATTTCCACATTTTCCACACCGCCACCGATGTTCTGAATCGTGAACGCGGCTACGTCTTTTCCTTCAGAGGATTTGGAGATGAGCGTGTGCAGCTTTTCGACTGCGGGGGCGTTAGTTATCTGCGGGGCGGTAGGTTGCGCCTCCGTGGGTGTAGTGGCGGCTTCACCTGCTGTGGGCTGAGCCCCGGGTGCTGCCTGTTCGTTCGTGTTTTGCGCCGGTGCTGCTGCCGGTGCTGTTGCTGCCGGTGGCTGTGCCTCCGGGGTAGTCTGCGCGGTCCACCACCAATTAAGGCCGAGCAAAGCTACGCATGAGCTTACAACGATTACTGATGTCTTATCCATAAAAATTGAGTGGGTAGGGGTTATGATTTGTTTTTGCGAGGTGGCACGGGGTCATGCCCGTGGCCTCCCCATGGGTTGCAGCGCAGTATGCGCCATATGCCCATACAGAAGCCTTTTACTGCTCCGTGCTCCTCCACGGCTTGTATAAAATACGTGGAGCATGACGGTTGAAAACGGCAGCCGGAGTGCGGGCCGCACAATGCATGTAGCGGTTTGCTGATAAACCGCTTGTAAAATAGTACAGGTAGTATGACGAGCCTTTTCAGCATGGTTGCTTATTTTCGGTCGTGCGCCTGCGGAGTAGCTTCAGAAAGTCTTTTTCCAGCCCGCTGTAGTCTGTCATTGCTGCACGGTTACGTACTACAATGACCACATACATCCCCTTGCTTATGCTCTCACCGTGGGCTCTGAGAATCTCTCGAACTCTGCGGCGGAGCGTGTTCCTGAGTACGGCATGCCCAAGGCGCTTGGTTGTGATAATGCCGAACCGTGAGTCCTCATCCTCACCTCCGGGCAGGGGGGCTGTGCTCAGAATAAGGAAACGCCCTGCTTCAGATGTGCCCTCGTTTCGCACCATTGCGAACTCGGAGGCTCGCTTCATGGTTTGACTACGCTTGAGCTGCATCTTACAACAGGACGTTGCGTACTCCCGGGTATGCCTTCGCGCTTACGCTGCAGACGGCGCTACCCGCTGTAAATTAAACACCGTGCTGAATGGTGTGGCGCTTGTAGTGAATCTCCGCACCCTTGGGCAGAAGACGCTTGCGACCCTTGGCGCGGCGACGGGCGAGGATGGCGCGACCGTTCTTGGAGGCCATGCGTGCACGGAAACCGAACTGGCGCTTGCGGCAGCGCTTGGAAGGCTGGTATGTTCTCTTGCTCATAATCTTGTTTCTATGTTTACGTTAAAAGTTTCTCTGTACCGCTTTCGCGGTCGGGGCGACATATGATACTCTAATTTCTGCACATGTCAAGCACCGTTTCTTGTTTTTTGCTTTTTTCTTGCAAAAAACTCCCGTTATCAGGCATCTTGTACCATGAATTTGAGCTCAGCCTCGCAGGTGACTTCGCCGTTTACCGTGCAGCGCGCTGTGGCAACGCCTATGGCGCCGCGCATCTTGGTAAGCTCTGTTTCGATGATGAGCACATCGCCCGGTACAACCGGTTTGCGCCATTTTACCTTGTCGCAGCTCATGAAGTAGCCTATCTTGCCTTGGTTTTCCGGCATGCGCAACATCAGAATGGAACCCACTTGCGCCATGGCTTCCAGCTGGAGTACCCCGGGCATTACGGGGTGCCCCGGGAAGTGCCCTTGGAAGAAGAGTTCGTTCATTGTCAGGTTCTTCTGGCCGATGCACTTGTTGTCGCCTTCAAATCCTAAAATTCTATCCACCAGCATGAACGGATAGCGGTGCGGCAGGAGTTTGAGTACCTCGGCGGTGTCCAACACTGTATCGCCGGAGGGGAATACGAATGGCTTGGGTTTCATGGCTTCCATGCTCTCATATTTCTTCTGCAGAGCTGCTGCCATTTGCGTGTTGATGCCGTGCCCGGGCATGACGGCTATGACGTGGCCGAGAATGCGGTGCCCGTTGAGGATGAGGTCGCCTATCATGTCCATTGCTTTGTGGCGAGCGCATTCGTTGTGGAAGCGCAGCCCTCCGGCGCAGATGTATTGGTCTCCCTTAATGACGATGGCGTTGTCCAGCGTGCCTCCCTGTATCAAGCCCTTGTCAAGCAGGGGTTGTACGTCTTCGTAGAAGCAGAATGTGCGGGCTGTGGAGAGCTCTTTCTCGTAGGTTTCCGGGTTTACCTCGGTGGTGAAGTACTGTGTTACGCGTCCCTCCGGCCCAACTGCTGTCACGGATACGCGGAACTTCTTGTCCGGCATGATGATGATGCGACTGCCGTTCTTGTTCTCCACTTGGATGGGTTCTCGGATTTCCCATACCGTGCAGGGCACGTCTTGCTCTTCTATGCCGGCTTGTTTAATGAGGTTGACATACGGTGCAGCGGAGCCGTCTCCGATGGGCGGTTCGTTGGAGTCCATCTCGATGATGGCGTTGTCGACGCCCATGCCGGTCAGCGCGGAAAGTATGTGCTCCACCGTGTGTACCTTTACGGAGCCTACGGCCAAGGTTGTGGCTCGCTCTACAGTTTGCACGTTCGCGGCGGAGGCGTCAATAAACGGCTTGTCCGCCAAGTCTATTCGGCGGAACTTCAAGCCGGTATTCGGTTCTGCCGGTTTGATGGTGAGTCTGACGGGCTTCCCTGTGTGAAGAGAAGTGCCTTCTATTGAGGCACACTTGCTGAGTGTTCGCTGCTTCTGTATAGCCATAGTACGCCACGTATTGTACACGCTTTTTTCTCCTTTGTGAAGCCCAAAATTGCACTTTCCCTACTTTATTGCATCGTTTTTCCGGCCTTTGTGTTGTGGGCGTATCTCTTTGGTTGCCTCTTGCTTTGATTTTGTGCATAAAAAAAGGCGCAACCGGCATGCCGATTGCGCCTTTTTGTACGACCGACGCGATATGCGCACTGCGGTGAAAGTCCGCGCGGAGCCGCGATGATGCGGAATCCCAGACCTGAAGAACAACTGCGAGGAGGTAACGAACCGTGGAAAAGGAAGTTCGAGGGGAAATCCCGACTG